>NZ_KQ031382.1:1246559-1558199 GCF_000384335.2 Hyphomicrobium sp. 99 | reverse complement strand
GTCGAGCACGATCTCGCGCATCGATTCTCCGTCACGATCGGCGGCAGGCACGCCCTCGAGCACGACCCCGGGCTCACCGATGATCTCGCCGCGCCGTGATAGGGCCATCGACACCACCGCTATGCCGACGAAGGATAGTTTCCGGCGGCTCTTAACGGGGCCTTCGATGTCCGGAACGATCAGATTGCCGTCGCGGAACAGGCGTCCGACCGGCAGTTGATCGACGACGCCCGCAGGCCCTGGCCACAGCTTCAAAAGATCGCCGTCGCCCATCGTGAATGTTTCGCTCGCTCCGCATTCGCGTGCGAGCTTGGCGTGCGCCCTCAGATGCCGTGCTTCGCCATGCATTGGAATGGCGATCTTCGGACGGATCCAGGCGTACATGTCCTTGAGTTCGTCGCGACGCGGATGACCCGTTACATGCACGAGCGCTTCGGCGTCGGTGACGATGTCGACGCCGAGCCGGGCCAAGCCATTCTGGATGCGCGAGACAGCTTTCTCGTTTCCGGGAATGGTGCGCGAGGAAAAGATGACGAGATCGCCCTTGTCGAGCGAGATGTCGGGATGCTCGTCTTCGGCGATACGCGCCATCGCTGCGCGCGGCTCACCCTGACTGCCGGTGCAAAGAACGACGATCTTGTCTCGCGGCAGATCCGAAAAGCGCTGCTGATCGAGATAGGTGAAGCCTTTCGGGAGATAACCCGTCTCGATCGCGACTTCGATAATGCGATGAAGCGCGCGTCCGGCAACGACGAGCGTACGGCCCGCCGCATGGCAAGCAGCCACGATCGAGGCGACGCGGGCGACATTCGACGCGAAGAGCGTTACGGCAACGCAACGGGGCGCGTCGGCGATTATCTTTTGCAACGTCTTCGCCACGTCGGTTTCCGACGCTGATCGGCCTTCGCGAAGCGCGTTTGTCGAGTCGCCAACCAAGGCCAGAACGCCTTCCGTGCCCAGCGCCTCGAGCCGTGCGGCATCATGCGGCCTGCCGACGACGGGCGTCGGATCGAGCTTCCAGTCGCCGGTGTGGAAGACGAGCCCTGCTGGCGTTCGGATCGCCAGACCGTTCGGCTCCGGGATCGAATGCGTAAGGCTCACGAACTCGACGTCGAAAGGACCGGCGTTGAAGCGGCCGCCGAGCGGCACTTCCTTGATCGGCAGAGTGAGCGTTCCGCCGAATTCGCCGACCTTCGTCTTCAACATTCCCGCCGTGAACGGCGTTGCAAAGATCGGACATTCGAGTGACGGCCAAAGGTCGATGACGGCGCCGATGTGATCTTCGTGCGCGTGGGTCAACACGAGGCCGGCGAGGTTTTTCCGCTCAGCTACGATATAGCGAAGGTCCGGCAGCACGACGTCGGCGCCGGGTTCGCTCTCATGAGGGAACGTGACGCCGAGATCGACCATCAACCAGGAACGCGCTCTCGGCGGGCCGAAGCCGTAGAGATAGACGTTCATGCCGATCTCGCCGAGGCCGCCGAGCGCGGCGAATACGAGTTCGTCGGGTCGCGAACTTCCCGATCGCGAAGGCTGGTCGCGATCGCTCATGGAGTTCCATCGCGTGCAACCTGGCTGACGAGCATGACGTCGCCGTAGCTGATCTCTTTGATATCGCCGTCTATGTCCGCACGCAGGGCGCCCGTTTCTGAAAGCCCCTGATAAGTTGCAGATAAAGGTCCAGCGACCGTATTGAGGACGATGGGTTCACCCATTGGGCCCGCGCGCTCGACCCAGGCCTCACGGATCGCGGGGAATCCCTCCCCCTCTTGCCAACGGTCGAGCCAGAAAAAGATCTTTTCTGACAGCGTCTCGGTGAAGGCGAGCGGCTCGGGAACTTTGCCATGATGGCGGAAGGCCGCGACTGCACGGCCAAGCGTGTCGGGTGAGGTGATCAAATTCAATCCAAAACCTAAAATCGCTAAAAAGCCGGAGCCCACGCGAGCGGACGTGCTCTCGACCAGGATTCCTCCGGCCTTGGCACTTCCTATTAAAATGTCGTTCGGCCATTTGAGGCGAAGATCGGTTCCCGGCGCAAGATCCATTGTGGCTCGAACGGCGTCTATCACCGCGATTCCGGCCAATAGTGACAATTGGCCCGCCTTCTCCATGGGCGCATTGCACCGGAATGCCACGCTGGCGTGAAGGTTACCTGGCTGGGAAACCCACGTCCGGCCGGAGCGGCCCCGGCCGCCCGTCTGGCTGTCGGCGAGGACCCATAGGGGAAGCTCTTCGCCGCCCAGGGCAAGACGCATGGCGTCAGCGTTCGTCGATCCCGTCTCGGCGAGATGGATGATACGAGGCACGGATTTGCCGTTCAAAAAGAGCTAGCGGGGCGGCACCAGCACCGAAGCTGCGGCCGTTGCTGCATCTACCACGGCTCCGCCGACGAAGGGCAAAACAAATGCCACCACGAAAGCAGCCGAAAGCGCCATGACCGCGAAGGTCCGGCCTTCGGTCGGCGAAAAGCCCTCGACCGACTCGTCGAAGAACATGATCTTCACGACCCGCAGATAGTAGTAGGCGCCGACAACGCTCGTGACGACGCCGATGACCGACAGCGGATAAAGCCCAGCCTTGATCGCCGGCAGGAAGACGTACCATTTCGCCCAGAACCCGGCGAGCGGCGGAATACCTGCAAGGGAAAACATCAGGACGGCCAGGATGGTCGCGAACGTCAGGTCGGTTTTCGCGAGACCAGAAAGGTCGGAGATGCTTTCGACGTTGCGGCCATTACGCTGCATCGAGAGGACACAGGCGAACGCGCCGAGCGTCATCGCCACGTAAATTACGAGATAAATCAGAACGCCGGCGGTGCCTTCGGTGTTGTTCGCCGCAAGGCCTATCAATGCGAAGCCGATGTTGCCGATCGAGGAGTATGCGAGCAGCCGTTTGACGTTGGTCTGGCCGATTGCAGCAAAGGAGCCGAGCGCCATCGAGGCGATCGAAATGAAGATAATGATCTGCTCCCATTGCGATGAAATGCCTGGGAGAGCCGCCTGGGTGAACCGCAGCAGCAGCGCCATGGCGGCGATCTTCGGCGCACCGGCGAAGAATGCTGTGACCGGCGTCGGCGCGCCTTGATAGACGTCCGGCGTCCACATGTGGAACGGCACGGCGGCAACCTTGAAGGCCAGACCGACCAGTACGAACACGAGGCCGACGGTCAGGCCGATGTTCGTGGCCATTTCCGGCATGTTCGCTGCGGCTGCGATCGTCGCGTAGCTCGTCGAGCCCGTCACGCCGTAGAGCATCGAGGCGCCGTAGAGAAGCATGCCCGACGACAACGCGCCGAGGACGAAATACTTCAGGCCGGCTTCGCTGGATTGCACATCATCGCGCTTGAACGCAGCGACGACGTAGAGCGCGAGCGATTGCAGCTCGAGGCCGAGATAAAGCGCGATGAGGTCATTCGCCGAGACCATCATCAGCATGCCGAGGGTCGCGAGAAGCACGAGCACCGGATATTCAAACAGCAGAAGCTTGGCGCGGCCAAAGTTGTCGAAGGTCATCAGCAGCGTCAAAGCGGCGCCGACGAGAATGACGATCTTCAGGAAGCGGGTAAACGCGTCGGAAACGAACGCTCCGCCAAAAATCGTTGAAGAGCCGCTGCCTTCGAATACGGCAATAGCAGCCGCGATCAATACCGCAATCGCAAGCCAAGTGACGTTGCGGCCCGACGTTTCGCCATTCGGTGAAAAGACACCGATCATCAAAAGCGCAATGGCGCCGATCGCGAGTATCAACTCCGGCAAAATGACGTGGAGGACCGAGCTATCCATTATTGGGTTCCTTGAGGCGCCGCCGATGCGGCCGCCATCCCCTGAGCGGATTGATAGTTTTGCACGAGGTTCTTCACCGATGTCGCCGTCACGTCGAGGACGGGTGCGGGATAGACACCGTAGAAAATGGTGAGGATCACGAGCGGCGCGAGGATCGCGATCTCACGCGGAGAGAGATCGAGAAGCTTCTTCAGGCTCGCCTTTTCAAGCACGCCGAAGATCACGCGGCGATAGAGATAGAGCGCGTAGGCCGCCGACAGGACAACGCCGGTCGTCGCCAGGATCGCGACCCACGTGTTGGCCTTGAAGGCCGACAGCAGCGTCAGGAATTCGCCGATGAAGCCGCTCGTTCCGGGCAGGCCGACGTTCGCCATCGTGAATACCATGAAGGCGACGGCGTATTTCGGCATCCGTTCGACGAGGCCGCCGTAGGCCGCAATCTCGCGCGTGTGCGTCCGGTCATAGATGACGCCGACGCAGAGGAAGAGCGCGGATGAAACGATGCCGTGGGACAGCATCTGGAAGATGGCGCCGTCGATGCCCTGCTGGGATGCGGTGAAGATGCCCATCGTCACGTAGCCCATGTGAGCAACGGACGAATAAGCGATGAGCTTCTTGATGTCTTCCTGCACGAGCGCGACGAGCGAGGTGTAGATGATTGCAACGATCGAGAGCGTAAAGACGAGCGGCGCGAGATCAGCCGAAGCGTTCGGGAACATCGGCAGCGAGAAGCGCAGGAAGCCGTAGCCTCCCATCTTCAAGAGAATGCCGGCGAGGATGACCGATCCGGCCGTCGGCGCTTCGACGTGCGCGTCGGGAAGCCAGGTGTGGACGGGCCACATCGGCATCTTCACGGCGAAGGACGCGAAGAACGCGATCCAGAGCCACCACTGCATGTCCGCGGGGAACTTCGTTTGCAGCAAGGTCGGGATGTCGGTCGTGCCTGCGTGCCAATACATCGCCATCATGGCGAGCAGCATCAGCACTGAGCCGAGCAAGGTATAGAGGAAGAACTTGAAGCTCGCGTAGACGCGCCGCTTGCCGCCCCAGACGCCGATGATGATGAACATCGGGATTAGGCCGCCCTCGAAGAAGAGGTAGAAAAGAACCATATCGAGCGCCGAGAAGACGCCGAGCATCAGCGTTTCCAAGACGAGGAACGCGATCATGTATTCCTTGACGCGCTCCTGGACCGACACCCAGCTCGCGAGGATGCAGAGCGGCATCAGGAACGTCGTCAGAATGACGAACAGCATCGAGATGCCATCGACACCCATCTTGTACTTCAACGGCCCGAGCCAAGGGTGCTCCTCAACGAACTGGAAGCCCGCGGTGTTCGTGTCGAAGTTGATCCAGATCAGCAGCGAAACCGCGAAGGTGACGAGCGTGGTCCAGAGCGCGATCCAGCGCGCGTTGCCTTTCGCTTCAGAGTTGAGCGTTGCGATCAGCAGCGCGCCGACAAGCGGCAGGAAGGTTACGACCGAGAGAATGTTGCTCATTTGAGCACCCCGCCAAAGAGCCCGTTGTAGGTGAGCCATGTCAGGATGGCCGCAACGCCGATCAGCATCGCGAAGGCATAGTGGTACATGTAGCCCGTCTGCAGCTTGACGACGCGGTCGGTGATCCGGACGACGCCCGCTGCGGTGCCATCGATCGCACCGTCGATTACGACGCCGTCGCCATCCTTCCAGAGGAAGCGGCCAATCGCGAATGCGGGTCGCACGAAGATGAAATTGTAGAGTTCGTCGAAGTACCACTTGTTCAGCAGGAACAGGTAGAGCGGGCGGAAGGTCCGCGCCGTTGCCGCCGGTAGCCACGGCGCTCCGATGTAGTAGACCCAGGCGATCGCAAAGCCCGCGAGCATCGCGATCAATGAGGAATAGGACACCCAACCCGGCACTTCGTGCATCTCGTGCAGGATGTGATTGTGCTCACCGCGGAAGAGCGCGGCGCCCCAGAACGCGGTCTCGTCATGACCGATGAAGTACGGAACGAAAAGGATGCCGGCCAGCACCGCGCCAAGCGAGAGAACGGCGAGCGGCAGCATCATTGTCGGCGGGCTTTCGTGCGCGTGATCATACGTATGATGGTCGGCGCGCGTCTCGCCATAGAAGGTCATGAAGATGAGGCGCCAAGAGTAGAACGACGTCATCAGCGCTGCGATGACGAGGAGCCAGAACGCGTAGTTGTTCGGCGTATCAGCAGCGTACGCAGCCTCGATGATGGCGTCTTTCGAGTAGAAGCCCGCAAAGCCCGCGAGATGCGGAATGCCGACGCCGGTCAACGCGAGCGTGCCGATCATCATCGCCGCGAACGTCCACGGGATTTTCTTTCGGAGGCCGCCCATCGCGCGCATATCCTGCTCGTGATGCATGGCGTGGATGACGGAGCCGGCGCCCAGGAACAACAGCGCCTTGAAGAAGGCGTGCGTGAAGAGGTGGAAGATGCCGGCGCCATACGCACCGATACCGCATGCAACGAACATGTAGCCGAGCTGCGAGCACGTCGAATAGGCGATGACGCGCTTGATGTCGTTCTGGACGAGGCCGACGGTCGCCGCGAAGAAGGCCGTGATCGCGCCGATGAGCGTCACGACAATGAGCGCATTCGGCGCCAGTTCAAAGATCGGCGACAGGCGGGCGACCATGAACACACCGGCTGTCACCATCGTCGCTGCATGAATGAGCGCGGAGACGGGTGTCGGGCCTTCCATGGCGTCCGGCAACCATGTGTGCAGCAGGAACTGGGCTGACTTGCCCATCGCTCCGACGAACAGCAGCAGCGAGAGCGTCGTCAGGATATCGACTTGGTGACCCGCAAAACTGAACGTCTTGCCGACGGCGCTCGGTGCGGCCGCGAACAGCGCGTCGAGATTGACCGTGTGGAAGACGAAGAACAGTCCGAAGATGCCGAGCGAGAAGCCGAAATCGCCGACGCGGTTGACGATGAAGGCCTTTATCGCGGCGGCATTGGCGGAGGGCTTCTGATACCAGAAGCCGATGAGAAGATAGGACGCGAGGCCTACGCCTTCCCAGCCGAAGAACATCTGCACGAGGTTGCCGCTGGTCACCAGCATCAGCATCGCGAAGGTGAAGAGCGAGAGATAGGCGAAGAAGCGTGGCCGCGACGGATCTTCGTGCATGTACCCGATGGAATAGAGATGCACGAGCGATGAGACGGTCGTTACGACGACGAGCATGACGGCCGTCAGCGTGTCGATCTTCAGCGACCATGACACGTCGAGTTCGCCTGATGTGATCCAGCGCATCAGCGTCACGTCGTGCGTTTCATGTCCAAGCGCGACCTGGAAAAACGCGACCCACGACAGCACGGCAGCGGTCATCAGGAACGCTGTCGTGACGACCTCGCTCGGCCGGGCGCCGATGGCGCGGCCAAAGAGACCTGCGATCAGCGCGCCCGCAAGCGGCAGAAAAACGATGGCGGCGTAAATCATTCCCGCCTCACCCCTTCATCATGTTGATGTCTTCGACCGCGATGGAGCCGCGGTTGCGGAAGTAGACGACCATGATCGCGAGGCCAATGGCGGATTCGGCCGCGGCGACGGTCAGCACGAAGAGCGCGAAGACCTGACCGACGAGGTCGCCATTGAAATGAGAAAACGCGACGAGGTTGATGTTGACCGCCAGCAGCATCAGCTCGATCGAGAGCAGGATGACGATGACGTTCTTTCTGTTCAGGAAGATGCCGAAGATGCCGAGCGTGAAGAGGCACGCGGCAACAACGAGATAATGTCCGAGACCTATGGTCATTCGGCTGCCTCCGGATGTTTGGCGGGCGGGATGACCGAACCACCGCTCGGAACCTTGATGACTTCGAGGCCCGTCGCCGGTCCGCGTGCGACCTGCGCGGCGATCGATTGACGCTTGACGCCCTGTCGATGCTTGAGCGTCAGCACGATGGCGCCGATCATCGCGACGAGCAGGATGAGGCCGGCTCCCTGGAAGTAGTAGACGTATTGCGTATAGAGGATTTCACCGAGCGCCCGGGTGTTGGTGACGCCCGTGGGGATAGGCGCAGATGGGGTCATCACCGGCGCGACCGCGAGGCCCCGGTAACCGACGAGCGCGACAAGCTCCGTCAGCACGATGCCGCCAATCAGCGCGCCGACTTTTGCATTCTTGATGAAGCCAGCTTTCAGCTCGGCAAAGTCAACGTCGAGCATCATGACGACGAACAGGAAGAGCACGGAAACCGCGCCGACGTAGACGATGACAAGCAGCATCGCCAGGAACTCGGCCTGGAGCAGAACGAAAAGTCCTGCCGCGTTGAAGAACGCCAGGATCAGAAACAGAACGGCGTGGACGGGGTTCTTCGTCAAAATGACGGAAGCGCCCGATACCACCGCGAGTACTGCAAAGAGATAGAAAAAGAGCGCCGATGCCATCGCCTTGCCTTCTATCGATACTTCGCGTCGAGCGCGATGTTCTTTGCGATTTCGCGTTCCCAGCGGTCGCCGTTCGCGAGCAGCCGGTCCTTGTCGTAGAAAAGTTCTTCGCGCGTCTCGGTCGCGAACTCGAAGTTCGGGCCTTCGACGATCGCATCAACCGGGCAGGCTTCCTGGCAGAGGCCGCAATAGATGCACTTCGTCATGTCGATGTCGTAGCGCGTCGTGCGGCGCGTGCCGTCGTTGCGGCGCGGACCAGCTTCGATCGTGATCGCTTGGGCCGGGCAGATCGCTTCGCAGAGCTTGCAGGCGATGCAGCGCTCTTCACCGTTCGGATAACGGCGGAGCGCGTGCTCACCGCGGAAGCGGGGCGACAGCGGGCCTTTCTCGTAGGGATAGTTCAGCGTCTTCTTCGGCGAGAAGAAGTAGCGCATTGTCAGGAAGAACGCCGAGACGAACTCCAAGAGGAAAAGCGATTTTGCAGCGCGCGCTACGCTCATGAGAGGAAGCCTCCGAATTGCAGCACGGCGGCCGTGATGACGACCATAACGAGCGACAGCGGCAGGAACACCTTCCAGCCAAGTCGCATCAATTGATCGTAGCGGTACCGCGGCACCATCGCCTTCACCATCGCGAACATGAAGAAGACGAACACGACTTTGATCAGGAACCAGAAGAGCCCCGGCACGGCGTTGAGCGGCCAGATATCCAGCGGCGGCAACCAGCCTCCGAGGAAGAGGATCGTCGTCATCGCGCACATGGCGACGATCGAGACGTACTCACCGAGCATGTAGAGCAGATACGGCGTCGAGGAATATTCGACCATGAAGCCGGCGACGAGTTCCGATTCGGCTTCAACAAGATCGAACGGCGGCCGGTTCGTTTCGGCCAGCGCCGAGATGAAGAAGATGATGAACATCGGGAAGAGCGGCAGCCAGTGCCAGTCGAGCAGCGAGCTCGTCATGCCGAGCGTGGTGCCGACGCCTGTCCTCTGCGAGTTGACGACATCCGTCACGTTGAGCGAGCCGACGCAGAGCAACACGCTGATGATGACGAAGCCGATCGAGACCTCATAGGAAACCATCTGCGCAGCGGAGCGGAGCGCGCCCATGAACGGGTATTTCGAGTTCGACGCCCAGCCGCCCATGATGATGCCATACACACCGAGCGAGGAGATCGCGAGCAGGTAGAGAATTCCGACGTTCATGTCGGAGATCACCCACTTGCCCCAGATGTTCTCGTTGACGGGAATGACCGCCCACGATGCCAAGGCGCACGTTGCTGTTGCGAGTGGCGCGAGCAGGAAGACGACCTTGTCGGAGCCCGACGGGATGATCGGTTCCTTCAGGACGAACTTCAAAAGGTCAGCGAACGACTGCAAGAGGCCGAAGGGCCCGACGACGTTCGGGCCGCGGCGCATCTGTACGGCCGCCCACACCTTGCGGTCCATCAGCAGCAGGAAGGCGATGATGACCAGGAGCACGACGAGCATCAGCAGCGAAAAGCCGATGAGCACCAGCACGTTCCAGCCGTAGTCGTTCATGAATGTCTGCAGCGAGTCGAGCATGTGTCCCTATTCCGCTGCGTTGAGTTTCTGTTCATGGGAAGCCCGAAGCGCGCTCATGCCCGCCATGACGGCTGACGCTCGCGCGATCGGGTTCGTCATATAGAAGTCGGCAATCACCGGAGCGTATGGCTCCGACGATGGTTGCGCCGTCAGCTTCGCGAGCGTTTCAAGCCCGGATACGGCGCGCGCTTCGATCGTGTCGAGGGCAGCGAGCTGCGGGCTCGTCCGGTACATCGCTGCGCGAAGCTCGTTTATGTTGTCGTAGGGGAGCTTTGCGCCGGCGCGTTCCGAGAGCGCCCGGATGATCGTCCAGTCTTCCTTGGCGTCACCCGGCGGGAACACAGCTTTGAGCGTCTGCTGCGTGCGGCCCTCGGTGTTCACGTAGGTTGCGTTTTTCTCGGTGTAAGCGGCGCCCGGAAGAATGACGTCGGCACGTTCAGTGCCCTTGTCGCCGTGCGTGCCCTGGTAGACAACGAACGCGGATGGGCTGAGTTTCGAGACATCGCACTCGTCGGCGCCGAGCAGATAGACGAACTCGGTGTCGGGGCCGAGAATTCCGGCGACGTCCTTGCCGCCCTTCCCTGGCACGAAGCCGAGATCGAGACCCGCGACGCGGGCCGCAGCGGTGTGAAGGACGTTGAAGCCGTTCCACGCGGCGTCTTTGCCGGCCGATGCCGCGAGAAGGATGCGCGCGGCGAGCGACAGCGAGGCGAGACCGTCAGCGCGGGCGAAGGCGCCCTGTCCGACGATGACCATCGGCTTCGCCGCTGATTTCAACACTTCGGCGAATGGATGCTTGCCGTTCGCGATCTCCGCCAGGGTCTCGGGGCCGGCGCCCAGATATTCGTACGGATACGCAAGATCGACCTTCGCGCCGATAACGGCAATTTTGGTCGGCGCGGTACGCCAGCGCTTGCGGATCCGGGCATTGAGGACTGCTGCTTCAAGGCGCGGATTGGCGCCCACGATGAGGATCGCGTCAGCCTCCTCGATGCCTTCGATGCCTGAGTTGAAGAGATAACTCGCACGGCCGAGCTTCGGATCGAGCTTGTCTCCGGCCTGCCGGCAATCGAGCGACGTCGCGCCGAGCTTGGTCAGAAGATCCTTCAGCGCGAACATTTCCTCGGCGGCTACGAGATCGCCCGCAATGGCGCCGATCTTCGCGGCCGACGCCGACTTCAATTTCGCGGCGACGAGGTTCAGAGCATCATCCCAGGTTGCGGGCTCGAAGCGGCCATTCTTGCGAATGTAGGGCTGGTCAAGGCGCTGCGTTTTCAAACCGTCGGCGACGTGACGCGTCTTGTCGGAAATCCATTCCTCGTTCACGGCGTCGTTGTTGCGCGGAAGGATGCGCATGACGGCGGCGCCGCGCACGTCGGCGCTGATCGATGAGCCAACGGCATCCATGACGTCGATCGTCTCGAAGGTTTCCATTTCCCACGGCCGAGCGGCGAAGGCCCACGGACGATGCGTAAGGGCGCCGACCGGGCAGAGGTCAACGGCGTTAGCGCTCATCTCGGAGAGAATGCCGCGCTCGAGATAGGTCGTGATTTCCGCGTCTTCTCCACGGCCGATCAGGCCAAGCTCTTCGACGCCTGCGACTTCCGTCATGTAGCGGACGCAGCGCGTGCAATGGATGCAGCGCGTCATCATCGTCTTGATAAGCGGGCCGATGTGCTTTTCTTCGACGGCGCGCTTGTTCTCGTGATAGCGCGTTCCGCCCATACCGAAGGCCATCGCCTGATCTTGCAGATCGCATTCGCCGCCCTGGTCGCAGATCGGACAGTCGAGCGGGTGATTGATGAGCAGGAACTCCATCACGCCCTCACGCGCCTTCTTCACCATCGGCGAGGCGGTGTTGACGACCTTCGGCGAGCCGTCCCGGTTCGGCGGCAAATCGTTGACGAGCATGGCGCAGGACGCGACCGGCTTCGGCGATCCCTCGACCTCGACCAGACACATGCGGCAGTTGCCGGCGATCGACAGCCGCTCGTGATAGCAGAAGCGCGGAATGACCGAGCCCGCCAATTCGCAGGCGTGCATCAGCGTCGTGCCGTCTTCGACTTCAATCGGTATGCCGTCGACAATCAGTTGCTTGGGCATTGTGTTTTCCGCAGCCTACTCTGCCGCCACGCGGGCGTGTTTCGCCGTGTAATCGTCGATACGCGC
The DNA here is from genome assembly GCF_000384335.2 of Hyphomicrobium sp. 99. Classification (NCBI taxonomy): domain Bacteria; kingdom Pseudomonadati; phylum Pseudomonadota; class Alphaproteobacteria; order Hyphomicrobiales; family Hyphomicrobiaceae; genus Hyphomicrobium; species Hyphomicrobium sp. 99. Next base: position 1,546,276 of record NZ_KQ031382.1, on the reverse strand, counting down.
CTCGATCACCGGACGGAAGTTTTTGATCAAACCTTGAACAGGCCATGCCGCCGCGTCGCCGAGCGCGCAAATGGTATGGCCTTCGACTTGCTTCGTGACATCGAACAACAGATCGATTTCGCGTTTTTCCGCTTCGCCGCGCTCCATGCGTTCGAGCACGCGCCACATCCAGCCGGTGCCTTCGCGACACGGCGTGCACTGGCCGCAGCTCTCGTGCTTGTAGAAGTAGGCGATGCGCCGGATCGCGGCGATGATGTCCGTCGACTTGTCCATCACGATCACGGCAGCGGTGCCGAGACCGGAGCCGAGCTTGCCGAGCGCGTCGAAATCCATCGTCACGGCCTCGGCCTCTTGCGCCGTGATGCAGCGAACGGAAGACCCGCCGGGAATGACGGCGAGCAGATTATCCCAGCCGCCGCGAATGCCGCCGCAATGCTTATCGATCAGCTCTTTGAGCGGAATGCCCATCTCTTCTTCGACGACGCACGGGCGCTCGACGTGGCCGGAGATCTGGAAGAGCTTGGTGCCGGTATTGTTCGGCTTGCCGAGGGCTGCAAACCACGCCGATCCGCGACGCAGGATTTCGCCAGCGACGGCAATGCTTTCGACGTTGTTGACCGTCGTCGGCGCGCCATAGAGTCCGACGTTCGCCGGAAATGGCGGCTTCAGACGCGGCTGACCCTTTTTGCCTTCGATGCTTTCGAGCATCGCCGTTTCTTCGCCGCAGATGTAGGCGCCGGCGCCGTGGTGGACGTAGATGTCGAAGTCCCAGCCATGGACATTGTTCTTGCCGACGAGCTTGGCTGCGTAGGCTTCATCGATGGCGCGCTGGAGCGCCTCGCGCTCGCGGATATATTCGCCGCGCACATAAACGTAGCAGGTGTGCGCGCGCATCGCGAAGGATGCGAGCAGCGCGCCTTCGACCATCAGATGCGGGTCATGGCGAAGGATCTCGCGATCCTTGCAGGAGCCGGGCTCCGACTCGTCGGCATTGATGACGAGATAGCTCGGCCGGGCGTCGGCCTTCGGCATGAACGACCACTTGAGGCCAGTCGGGAAGCCCGCGCCGCCTCGGCCGCGAAGTCCCGACTTCTTCACCTCGTCGATGATGTAGTCGTGGCCCTTGTCGATGAAGAACTTCGTGCCATCCCACGCGCCACGGCTCATCGCGCCCTTAAGACCGACGTCGTGGAAGCCGTAGAGATTGCGGAATATGCGGTCGCGATCATGCAGCATGCGCGCTACCCTTTCGGCCTTTTGCCGGCTTTAGTTTCCGGACGCCAACCGGATGCGAGCTTCTGCGCCTGCTCGATCCATTTGTCACGCGTCACGCGGCCCATAAAGCCATCCAACTGAACTTCAAACCACGCGACGTTCTGAGGCGTCCACTTGGCGATCTGATCGAAATGCCAGATGCCGATTGCGTGAAGCTTATCGACCACGTCGGCGCCGACGCCTGGGATGAGCGACAGATCATCGGCCTTGCCTCCGCGCGGCTCCTTTAAAAGATCGGGCTCGACGTTCCGGCTCGCGCCGGCGCCAGCAATCGCCCTGTCGCGGACCATGTCAGCCTTGATCTTGCTGAGTTCATCGGCGGAAAGCGCCTTGCCGCCACTGCGCTCCTCGAGCTCCTTTACGAGACCGGCGTTGGCCATGGCGGTCAGCGCTGCCGGATGAAGCTGCGCGGGCTTTGGGGCCGCGCCTCCCGGTGACGACGGCGGTGCGGCCTCGGCCACCCCAGCCTTTCCGTCCGACGTCTCTTCGAAGCGCTTCTTCCAGGCGCCCACTGTGGAGCCATCGAAAAGCGCCGGATCGGTCAATGTCGTCGGGCCGGTTACCGGGCAGGATGCCACGCGGCCAGTCTGGGACCCGGGCTTTGGCTGTCTGCTGGCCACAAAGGCGTCGATAATCTTCGTCAGCTGCTCGGGCGTCAGATCTTCGTAGGTGTCTTTGCCGACCTGGACGACCGGGGCGTTCGCGCAGACGCCGATGCATTCGACCTCTTCCCACGATAGCGTGCCGTCAGCGTTGAGCGTGTGCGAATGGCCGTCGATGCGGCTCTTGCAGACCGCGATGAGATCACCCGACCCGCGGAGCATGCACGGCGTCGTGCCGCAGACCTGTATATGGGCTTTCGTTCCCACCGGCGAAAGCTGGAACATCGTGTAGAAGGTAGCGACTTCCAGGCCGCGGATGTGGGCCATGCCCAACATATCGCAGACGAGCCTGATGGCGGGTTCGGGCAACCAGCCGGCTTGCTCCTGCGCGCGCCAAAGCAAGGGGATGATCGCCGATGCCTGCTTGCCTTCGGGATACTTTGCGATCGTCTCGCTCGCCCACGCCAAATTCTCAGGCGTGAAGGCGAACTGCGCAGGCTGCACTGGATTCAGTCGGCGAACGGCCATCCATGGCTCCTCGAACGTCAGTCGTATGGCGCCGAATTACCCAACGTGTCCAAAGTCACAACAGTGATTTGGCCCGTCACGCCTCAATGTCGACTCTCAGAGTGACATTAACCCTCAGCCACCAAGGCGGTCCAGTTACGAGGAATGCGACGACAAGGCAAGCATTTGCCTATCCATCCGGGTGGGGAAGCAACGATATTCGCGGATATTCGGGTGCGACGAAAAGCTCGCAGCTATGGAGCCGAATTCGGCGAAGCCGTCGGCGCGGTGATGGGCGCGTCCGGAGCGAGAATTCCGCGACGTTGAAGTGTCTCTGCTGGACGCTCCGTCGCCCATCGACGTTCAGAGAATCCAAGCGGCACGGCGAGCCAGCCTAGCAGTAGAAGAAACGTCGCGATTGGCGCGAGAAAGAGCGAGAGCTGCGAACCGACGCGTAGGAAGCCGGTCCAAAGCGCCGCGAACAACAGGCCGAGCGCGATGATCATCCACCCGCCATCATCGGCGCCGCGCGCCGTCGCAAACAGCAAGCCGGCGAACAGGCCACCAAGCCCGATTAGAACGGGAATGAATGGGAGATCGGACTGCAACGCGCCCATGGGCCAGCTTCGCGGGCGGGCGAAAAGGCGGTAAGTCGAGAGGCTCAAGCCCCATCCAACAGCGGCTACGGCGAGCAGAAACAGATTATCGACCATTGGGGCAGCAACGGGGATCATACGCTGTTCCTTTTCAGGCTACTCGGGCCCTTCCCCCAATTTGCCAGGGCTTTGTGACAAGCGCCAGCGTGTATCGCGGCGGCTTGGTCCCGGTGTTACCGAGCCTCGGACTTTGCCTTCAGCGCTTCGTTCATGGCTCGAAATCCGCGCTCCGTTGCATCGAGGACACTCCCGACAAAGGGGATAAGCAGCCCTGAAAACTGTTCCGAATGCTCGAAGCGGGTGCCTGAGCTTTCGGCACTGAGCACGAACCTGTGGTGGCCGGTAAATAGACCTGGCATCGGAAGCGATCCACGCCAGGAGAAAATCCGCTCGGGCTCGACTTCGACGACGACAGGGCGAAACGTCTGGGCTTTGAGCCCCGGTGCCTCGATCTGGACTTCGAGCCTAGCGCCTATTCGCCGTTCGCCTTCGATAGTGCGGATGAACGGGTTCCATGCGGGGTAGCCGCCGAAATCCATTAACACGGACCAGACACGTGAAGCCGGTGCCGCGATCAAAATCGATGTCTCGATCGCGCGGGCCATGGCGTCTTCAGCGATCGATTTCACCGAAGACGATATCGAGTGAACCGAGGATCGCGGAGACGTCCGCCAACATGTGACCGCGGTTTATAAAATCCATCGCCGCGAGATGCGGGAATCCAGGAGCGCGGATCTTGCAGCGATAGGGCTTGTTGGAGCCGTCGGAGACGAGATAGACGCCGAACTCGCCTTTGGGCGCCTCGACCGCGGCGTAGACTTCGCCGGGAGGCACGTGGAAGCCTTCGGTATAGAGCTTGAAGTGGTGGATCAGCGCTTCCATCGAGCGCTTCATCTCACCGCGCTTCGGCGGCACGACCTTCTTGTTCTCGGCGACGTGCGGACCCTTGCCGCGCGGCGACTTCAGCAGCTCACAGCACTGCTTCATGATTTTGGTCGCTTCCCGCATTTCCTGCATGCGGATCAGGTAGCGGTCGTAGCAGTCACCGTTCTTGCCGATCGGGATATCGAACTCGAGGTCGGCGTAGCATTCGTAAGGCTGCGACTTGCGCAAGTCCCAAGCCGCGCCAGAACCGCGGACCATCACGCCCGAAAAGCCCCACGCGAAAGCTTCATCAAGCGTCACGACGCCGATGTCGACGTTCCGCTGCTTGAAGATGCGGTTTTCGGTCAAAAGGCCGTCGATATCATCGACGACTTTCAGGAACGGGTCGCACCAGGCGTAGATATCGTCGATCAGCTGCTCCGGCAGGTCCTGATGGACGCCGCCCATGCGGAAGTATTTCGCGTGCATGCGCGAGCCGGATGCGCGCTCGTAGAACACCATCAGCTTTTCGCGCTCTTCGAAGCCCCAGAGCGGCGGGGTCAGCGCGCCGACGTCCATCGCCTGGGTCGTGACGTTCAAGAGATGCGACAGCTGTCGGCCGATTTCGGAGAAAAGCACGCGGATCAGCTGGGCGCGGTAGGGGACCTCGAGCCCCAAAAGCTTTTCTGCAGCAAGGCAGAACGAGTGCTCCTGATTCATCGGGGCGACGTAATCGAGACGATCGAAATAGCCGATCGCCTGCATGTACGTCTTGTGCTCGATGAGCTTCTCGGTGCCGCGATGGAGAAGACCGATGTGCGGATCGACGCGCTCCACAACCTCGCCGTCGAGTTCGAGCACGAGGCGAAGCACGCCGTGCGCCGCAGGGTGCTGCGGCCCGAAATTGATGTTGAAGTTACGGATCTCAGTCTCGGCCATGTTCAAACGGTCCCGCGGGTAATCGGTGCTAGTCTGGCGAGCTTCGCCTTGTCGTTCACTCGTTGCTCGAACTTCTGCCAGTTCACGACCATACGCTGATGCTCGCCCTCGCCGATTAAATCAATCCCGTCATGCGCTTTCACATGAAAGAATAGCTGTCGGCCTGCGACTTTCGTGCACTCGGCATCGACCGTCACCGTCTGTCCCGGCACAGTCGCGGCGAGGTGCGAAACATTGATATGAATGCCGAGCGAGCCCTCTCCCTCGTCGAGATGGGGCCCGATAATGTTAAGGCAGGACCATTCCATCAGTCCGACCATGAAGCCGGTCGCGAAAACGGTTGGCATGAGTTGGAACTCGTGCGCCTCGGGATAGAGATGCGGCACCGTTTTCGTGGCGGGCACGCGAAACGAAAATTGCGTCTTGGCTCCGGCGTGAAGCGTGTCTTTCACGGTCCTCAGTCCTTACAGCCGGTCTTTTAGGTTGCGTATAGTAATATAGAGGCTCGACGCAGTTCCTGCGACCGCAAAGAGCCCAAAGAAAAAGCCCCAGAAGTGCGGCTCCGTCGTGCGGCCGAACCAAGGATAAAGCAATTCCGCGGCGCCTGAGACGAGGATGACGCCGGCCGGAATCGTGAGCGTTCCATAGGGCAGGTAACGGCAGATCACGCCGAGCACGAGCCCGGCAACGGCCCGTGGCCAATCTAGTATGAAAGCCCCGATCATGAGAGCTGCCGCTAGCGCGACACTGACCTCGAATTGCATTCCGATCCTGGCCTCACCAATCACTCCGGTCTCCCGGCCGAACGACTATCGAACGTGATCAGTCCGATGGGAAGCAAAGGACCGCCCGAACGTGTGGAATTCGAGGACGATGGCAACAGCACCGGGAAGATAGCGCTGCAGATGGCGTGTCGCGTGATTCACGATTTCGGGCCGGCTTTCTCGTCGCCCGGGAGAACGTGGCTTGGGCCTTCCCAAGGACTCTCGAAATCGAAATCGCGGAATTCCTGCGTGAGCTTCACCGGCTCGTAGACGACGCGCTTCTTTTCGTCGTCGTAGCGAACTTCAACGTAACCGGTGAGCGGAAAATCCTTGCGGAGCGGATGCCCCTGGAAGCCGTAATCGGTGAGAATACGGCGAAGATCGGGGTGGCCCGTGAACCGGATACCGTAAAGGTCGTAGGCTTCCCGCTCGTACCAATTGGCGGCCGGATAAACGTCGTTGACGCTTGCGATGGGCGTCGTCTCGTCCGTCGATATCTTGACTCGCAGCCGCTGATTGAGGCGCGCCGACAGCAGATGATAGACGACGTCAAACCGCTCGGCGCGCTCGGGATAGTCGACGCCGCAGATGTCGATCAGGACTTCAAACTGGCATTTCGGATCGTCGCGAAGCTTGGTCAAGACTTCGACGATGTGGTCACGAGCAACGGTGATCGTGAGTTCATCATAGGCAATGATAGCCTGTTGCAGGGCGTCGCCCGCGGCCGCTTGAGCGGTCTCCTGCAGCGCGATCAACTCCGTCATTGCGTGACGATCTCCAAAGTCGGCTTTGATTAGCGTTCGATTGTGCCGGTGCGGCGTATCTTCCGCTGCAGCAACAAAATTCCGTAAAGGAGCGCCTCGGCCGTCGGTGGGCAGCCAGGCACATAGACATCGACCGGCACGATGCGATCACAGCCGCGGACGACGGCATATGAATAATGATAGTAGCCGCCGCCGTTGGCGCAGCTTCCCATCGAGATGACGTAGCGCGGCTCCGGCATCTGGTCGTAGACCTTGCGGAGCGCCGGGGCCATCTTGTTGGTCAACGTACCGGCAACGATCATGACGTCCGACTGCCGGGGCGAGGCGCGCGGAGCAAAGCCGAATCGCTCGACGTCGTAGCGCGGCATCGACGCCTGCATCATCTCGACAGCGCAGCAGGCGAGGCCGAACGTCATCCACATCAGTGAGCCCGTGCGGGCCCAATTGATCAAGTCGTCGACGCTCGTGACGAGAAAGCCCTTGTCCGCAAGCTCGTTTGAAACTTCGGTGAAGAACGGATCGGCTGCGGGTGACACCGCACCAGGAGAGCCTTCCTGCGCCCGCTCAAAAACGCGATCGAAGATAAGGCCGCTTGGACGCTCGTCTTTGAGGATCAATCCCATTCCAGCGCGCCCTTCTTCCATTCGTAAATGAAGCCGACGGTCAGCACGCCCAGAAAGATCATCATCGACCAGAAACCGTAAACGCCAATTTCTCTGAAGGCGGCAGCCCACGGAAACAGGAACGCGATCTCAAGATCAAAGATGATGAAGAGGATCGACACGAGATAGAACCGCACGTCGAATTTCATGCGGGCGTCGTCAAAGGCGCTGAAGCCGCACTCGTAGGCGGAGACCTTTTCGGGGTCGGGGTTGCGGACGGCAACCAGGAAGGGAGCGACCATCAGCGAGGCGCCGATGAAGAGCGCGACGCCGATAAAAATCGCGATCGGCAGGTATTGCGAGGTCAGATCTATCATCGCCGTCAATCCGGTAACACGGCCGAGTCTCAGGGCTTTCGCCCTGGGCCGGTGTTAACCTACGGCGTTCTCAGGTGCAACACCCCTGCACCCGCTCCGGTTTTGCGAGGCTGGGAAACCGTTACGCCGATGCCTTTTTCGTCACCGCCACGGCAATCTGTCACATGGGGTGAGCCGGCGCGCGTGAGGTGGCTGCCGAGCGAACCAATTCCACCCACCATGTCGTTTCAGCTGTCTGGGCTCGGCCAAGTTGTCTGAGCTTGGCGCGCACTGCGGTTTCGCGCGGCGGTGGACTTGCGGCGAGCGCGTGTTGCTATGGCGAGTTCGGGAACGCCGCCGCGTCGATCGCGATGCGCATCAGCTCTGCTGTCGCGTTCCAACCAATCCCTCGCAGCAGAGGTCGAAAGATCTTTCTTTCGGAAAGTGTCCTTCCCAAAGTGGGAGAGATTAGCCTCGCGGGAAACGGCAATTCCGTTCGCCAATTTCGCGCATATAAAATTGCAACGCTAGCGGAGGATTGGCGATCGCGCCGCGAGCGCTTTATTCGCGCGCCCCGAAGCAATGGCTCCTTCTCGAATTGTTTTCGCCTATTTAGAAACGGCTAATTGCTGTGAGAAATGTGTGTTGCACTAACTTGTAATGGTCCCGGATATATCCGCACCATTACACATGTTTTGAGCAATATTCTTCATACGGACCAGACCATCAACTAACGACGATTGTTCAGCAATCATTCACAGGTCCGGGCGTCTTTTGAATGCGGTCTGCAGGGAGCATTTTCATGAGAAATCTGATTTATGCGCTTCCGGTTCTCGCATTGACGAGCTTTACGCCTCACGCAGCGACAGCAGCGGATTTCGGAGGCGACGAATGCTGCGAAGGACGAGGCGCTGTCGTCGAAGGTCCGCCGGTTACGCGTGAGTGTTGCTTCGACGGCCCGGTTTTTTATGGCACCAATTATTATGGCCCGGCCTTCTACGGCCCCCGATTTTATAGGCCGTACCCCTACTACGCCGGATATTATCCCTATGGCTGGGGACCTCGCTGGTACGGCGGACGCGGTTGGTATGGCCGGCGCGGCTGGCATGGAGGAGGCGGGTACGGCCATCGCTTCGGCGGTCACCGTGGCTGGCGATGATCCGCTTCGAAAAATCATGATCTAAACAAATCCCTGCGCTCTCTCGATGCCGATCGCGGGCGGCATCGAGATTGCGGGAGAACAGCGGTTCCTACCCTCTTCTCTTTACGGCCTGGACCGCATTTTCGAGCGCCTGCAAGAATTGCGAGCGATCACGCGGTGTGAACGTGGGATTGAACCCCCGGCTTTCTCCCGTTTCGCGCAAATGCCGCTGCATATCGCGCATCGCAACCGCCATGCCGATATTCGCGTCGCTAAATGTCTTGCCCGTTGGACCGATGCATTGCGCTCCTGCCTTAAGGCACCGAGCGGCGAGTAAAATGTCCGCGGTTATCGCGATGTCGGGAGCGCCAATTCGCTCGGCGATCCAATCGTCTGCCGCGTCGGGACCGTCTTTGACGACGACAAGCTTGACCAGCGGGCTCGCCTCGATCCGCATCCAGCTGTTCGCCACCATGTGAACGGGAATATCGTGCCGGGCAGCAACGCGCACCACTTCGGCTTTCACCGGGCACGCGTCCGCGTCGACGTAGATTTGCATTTCGCATCATCTCTCTAGGCACCGTCGCTCTCGACGCGTGCGTGGGATCGTTTTATTCACGAGGCGAGTTTGGCTCGCTCTGAGCGGATGCTGGTTGATGAAATGAGCTGATCCGTGAGGAAAGCCACTCTCTTGCCCAGACTTTTGGGCTAGGAATGACTCATGAATCATCGCTGCGCCACCGTGAACCAAAGGATGTACAGGCCGTGCAAAGACATGCCTGGGCGCGACCTAACACCGATCCATACATTGCCGGCTCAATCCCGCCGCCGCACCTCTACTGAACCGATGAATCAAATCAAAGCGGCATTCCTCTTTGCCCTTACGGGTTTCCTGCTCATGACGAATCACGGTCATGCGCAGCAGCCGGTGAAAGCCGACGCGAAAGCCGCCGCAGGCGTGGCGGCCGGTCAGATTGCCGATTTCTTCAGTCAGGTCGGCGATCAGATCTACGAAGACTGCATCTTCGAATTATCGCAGGAACAGATCGAGGTTCAGCAGGCGCTCATTCTTGCCTACATCAAAGCGGGCGCCAATGCTTCGGTTGCCCGTCGGCTGGCGGTGAAGCAAATTCAACCGCCGAAGGTCTCCGCCAAATGCGAGCAGATCAGGCATCTGCCAAAGGTTGTCGCCCCGACCTCGCACGTTCCGCCGCCCATTGTCGAAAAGCCTACAATCGCCGTTGGCCCAGCGCCGCAGCCGAAAGCTTTGCCCTCACCGGTCGTTCTGGCGGCCAAGAAGACCTTGCCACAATGGGACTGCGCACCGGGCGTCGATTACGTCACCATTCAGCTCAACGGCTTTCCGCGAAAACTGACGGGCGGCGAAATTTGCAATCCGTTCGACGATGTCGTCCACGAAGTTCCGCCGACCATCCCGAATTTCCGCCTCGGTTACACGATACGGACGGGTCGCCTTTTCGTCATTGCCGATGACCCGTCGGCGCGCGGCCAGACGATTGCCTGGGCGATCTCCGGCCGAGACGTGTGCCGGAATAATCCAGAGCCCGACTGCCTCGCCGCGCGCGCCGTCGGACCGCTGCCGCCCGGCGAATATTCCTTCGGATCAGATAGCGGTCCTCGCATCACCTGGGGGCCGAAAACAAAGCGAAACGTCGCTGGAATCTATCTCCGGAAGCTCTGGAACAGAGACAAGTTCACGCCTCAGCAAACCGCGGCCATCCTGGCGCGCGGGAACATTGCCATCCATGAGCGTCTGAAGGGCGAAATGTCTGAAGCGTGTCTTGGGCTCGAGCCGAAGGGCTGGGCTTACGTCGCCTCCCTCATCAAGGAGCAGCGCGCCACGGGCGTCAGCGTTTATATCGACGAGCCTTATCCGCAGGTCGCTGAAAACCCGCCAATCGTCGTTGCTTCTTCTTTCTCGCTCACGTCGCTGTTCAAGTGATTTCGGGATCATGTTGTTGGCGGGCTGACCGAATGCACGATCGCCAGCAAATTCGCGTAGTCCGGCATTATTGCGTAATCGGCGCAGTAGGAGAGATCCTCTTCCAGGTCGTCCCACTGCATCGCTTTCAGCTCAGAGCGCGAGAAAAGATCGCGCACGGCAGGATCGCTCATTTGGACAACAGGGTTGCATGCTCCCGCGGCTAACGCTGCGGCTTTCGCGCCTACAGCACTCGCGATGAAATCCAGAAAGGCCTCAGCGGCGCCAGGCACCGCGCGGCCGTCCTTGAGAAGAGCATTGACCTCAACAAAGGCCACAGCGCCTTTTCCGTCGATGGGTCCTCGTTCCGGAGTGACGGCTTGCACCTGGAGAAGCCCTGCGAGGCGCGCGGGAGATGCCGTGTAGGTTCCGCCGCTGATGTAGAAATCGATCTCTCCGGCGGCAAGTGCAGCGTTCATCCGATGATGATCGCCGGTGATGAGCCGTGCCGATTGAAGAATGGTCCGGGCGGCGGCGCAAAACACCGACAGCGAAGCCTCATCCATTCGCACAAACGGATTCAGTCCCGCCGCAATGGCGATGTGCATGACGTTGAAATCGTCGTACTTGAGGACGCCGAACCGGTTCTTGAGGCTCGGCTCCATCGCAAGGCGAAAGCCTTCGTCCCGGGCCGTTGCGACCGACAATCCTTTTTGATTGACGACAAGATTGAACGGTCCGAAGCGCTGCGGAAGACCGATGAGCTGATTGTCGGTGTCGCGAACGGCGGCTTCAAAGCGACTAAAGGGCGGCTTTAAACCGTTTATGCGATCGCTGAAGCGACGCGAGAGAGGACGAATGACGCCGGCCGGGTGCAGGACGTCGCGCACAAACGGCGTGTTGATGTTGACGATGTCCCAGCTGCCGCGTTCGGCGAGGATCTTCCGGCTTGCGGCGTCGTCAGAGAGATGATCCTCTCCCGTTAGAGTGAAGCCGCTCGTGCGAAGAAACGCCGACGAAAAGGTGCCGCTCGCATAGCCTTCCCAGCCAAGGCATCGCAGGCTCGTGTCGCCGCGTACGTCTTCGCGCTTCAGGCCGGTTTGCATTCATTTCATCCGTATTTGCGTCAGCGCAGATTGCGTTGGCGAGGGAGTTGGTGCTCAGGATCGCGGGCACGTGGCCGCTGTGAAGAGACCTTCCGATCCCTCAAAGCAGCCCCGCCAATAAGATGTTACTGCGCCGCTTGAACCAAGCCCTTTAACACGACTTCCAGCTCCGTTTGCCCTTTTAAGCGCGTTGCTGGCGCTCCTTCGAACTCGATCCATCCCTCGTTGAAGCCATCGAGCATCTGGATGCGCGGGATCGGATCTTTCATCCCTGAGATTTGAAGAGAGCACCCCAGGTCTCGCGCGGCACGGCTTTCGTTTGAACGGGACGACCGAGGATTTTCGCGAACGTCGCCCCAACGTCATTGGGCGTATAGCGCCGGGCGGCTTCCAGTTCGACGACGCGTCTGCCCTGATACTTCTCCTGGAGCAGTTGCGCCGCCAGTCGGCCGACATCGGCTGTCGCGATCATCGGAAAAGGTTTATCGAGCGGTTGGAGGAAGGACCGAACCACTTGCGCGTGCGCAAAAGAAAAGCCGCCGCACGGGGGCGTGCAGCGGCCACTGAGCTGGGCGTTGAGAGAGATCAAACTCCAGCCGTCTTCGACCGCGTGAGAGCACGGTCGAAAGCTTTTTATGGAAGGAGGTTTACACCTGCCGAGAACACGAAGCGATCGTCAGCAAGTCCTTTATATAGTCCACCCGCGTTGTTTTCGTCGATTGACGTGCCCGAGTAGCGGAAGTCCATGAAGTACTTGTCGACGTTGACCTTCACGCCGGCGTTCCAGTACGCGTATTCCTGTTGACCAAGCCAGTACCCGTCGGTGTAGGTGCTGTTGGTTCCCGAATTCGACCAGCCGACCAAGGCGGTGAACTGAGGAGCGAACACGCCATACTTCGGAAGATCGTAGGCAACCGTGCCCTCAACCGAGATGTTGTCGGTAGCAGCATAGCCCTGATCCGGGGTCAGCCAAACCGTTGCACCCACCGTCAGCCCCTGGCGGAGCGTCGTTGTCGCGCCGATCTTGAATTCGAGATAGGAAGTGTCGAACACGGAGTTTTTCGTGGGGGCGTGATTGCCGTAGAGATAATAAAACGCGGCTAGGTCCCAGCTTACAGGACCAGTTGTCGGCCGAATGCCGAGATAGATATCTTGCTCCCAGGGACCCAAACCACTTTCGTACCCGGTGTCAGAGTTCTTGTAGTTGATCGTTGAGGTCCACAGCCCGAGATACGCGATGCCATAGGTCACTTCCTGGTAGACGTTGGCCGTCGGGCTATTGTTCGTGTACGAGATGCCACGGAACAAGTAATCCGAAGCGCCCGTGATGGTCAGCGAATAGCCGAACTGTCTCTCTTCTGCTGATGCGACGTTTGCAGTCGCGAGCATTGCGAGGCCCGCAGCAAAAAGCCCACCCGTAACTTTACGTCCGAACATCTAAATCCCCTATTTTGCAGAAGGGCATCCCCGCGCCCTCTGTCCCCGTCCGCCGCTCAGGATCCGAGGCGACTTCGTCGCTGCTCCAATCCGGCATACTTTTTTGTAATGGTACGGCCGTCCCATTCAATCAAATAGTACCGGTGATCATTTCTCAGGGAACACTGTGTGACGATCGCGCAACAAAAAGGGCTTTTTTGCCCAAATACTGTTCGGTTTGCCCGAGAATAAGAGCGCGAAACCGTGCTTTCGAAGTTCGTTTTTGGAGAAAGATGCGAATCGAACGCGTCGGGCGCCACCCCGGGATGGGCTTGATGACCGGGCGCCAATATGATGCACTGCATACTGATTAATTCGGGTCCCGGGGGCGCTTCTCTATACTTCCATTTTGCATATTCGTTCGCCCGTAATCCGGTCATTTCCCGGCTCTGCGCGCACGCGCGTGGCGCCTCCACATTGGCTCTCACGTATTTTCAAGAGATCAGATGGGCAATTCATTCATTCGACCAGATACTGCCGCCGAGGTCCTCGACCTGCTGACCGCGAGCCTTGGTCGCCTGACGCCCGAGTTGAGAAAAGCCGCGGCGCACGTTCTCGAGAATTCGAACCTCGTCAGCGTGACCTCTGTTCGAGAGATGGCTCAACAGGCCGCTGTCAAACCGAATACGCTTGTGAGGATGGCTCGTGCCATCGGCTTCGAGGGTTACGAGGATTTCAGGAGGCCATTCCGGGAACGGGTCATCAGGGGGCAGGACGACTTCCCCGACAGGATCAGCGGGCTCCAGTCACTATCGGATGACGGTGAGTTTTCAGGGCTATATACCGAGCTGGCGACTGCCTCGATCGGCAACATCGAACGAATGTTTTCCGGGACGACCTCCCTCGCAATCAAGGCCGCAGCGGATGATATCGTCCAAGCTCCGACGACCTATGTGCTGGGGACGGGCATGGGCAATTCAATCGCCGCATATTTCGCGTATCTCGCTGGGATGGCGATCGGCCGGGTCGCGGCTATCCCACGAGATGGCCTACGGCCCGTCGACGGGCTTGTACGGGCAGAGGGAAATGACGTTCTCCTCGCCATGGCATTCAAGCCCTACCAGCACGAAGTCGTCGACGCCGTGACGTTGGCGGTGTCGCGAGGGATCAAGGTGATAGGCATCTCGGATAGTCCTGCCTCCCCCATCATGTCTGGGGCCGGTCACCGGTTCGTGGTGCCTATGCGCACGCCGTTCGTGCTTGCGTCGAGCGTCGCGCTGATGTCGCTCCTCGAGGCGATCATTGCGTTCGTGATTGCGGCAGCCGGACAGGAGACTATGAGCAGCATCACCGTTCGGCGGCAGAATCCGGATGAAGCCGGGCTGTACTGGAGCGAACGCGATAGGTGAACGACTAACGGGCGCGCGTCTGGAGTTGTCAGCCCCCGCTAGGCGATCATGGAGCCGCACAAAGGGGGTCCGGAGATTTCAGCGGGATGTGACGGTCGGCGGCTTCGAGGATTGCTAGCTTGGGGGCGCCTCTCCAACGGAGCGAGACGCTTGGATCTTGGCGCCATTTCCGATCAGGAACATCAGCCTAGAAGGCCGTCGTTACTTTTCAAGGAAATGGCGCGAGAGACGGGACTTGAACCCGCGGCCTCCGCCGTGACAGGGCGGCGCTCTAACCAACTGAGCTACTCCCGCAATCCAGAAAGTGACGGGCGCCGAAGCGCCCGCCGTCACGACGCTGGGAATACGTGATGACCGTGCAGTCGTCAAGCCAGAGATCGCACGAGAAAGACAACAAAATCGCGCGCTGTCGCCGCGCTATGCTTAGGACTTGGCAAGAAAATCCCGCTTGCCGATTTCAAGGCCGTTGTGTCGCAGGATGTTGTAGGCCGTTGCGCAGTGGAAATAGAAATTCGGCAACGCCACGTGCAGCAGATATTCGCGCCCGCTCAACGTCACATCTTTCCCGCCGAGCTTGAGCGTCAATTGCTTGGCTTCTGAGCCTTCAAACTGCTCCGGCTTATAGGCTGCCAGCATCGTTTGAACCTTTGCGACGCGCGCCTTGAGTTCAGGGAGCGTGGTTTCAGTGTCGGGCAAACTCGGCACCTCGAGACCCGCCAGTCGCGCCGGTGCCGCCTTGGCGAAGTCCGTCGCCAGCTGAACCTGGCGGGTGAGGTTGAACATATCGGGATAAAGGCGCGCGGCCAGCAGCACCGCGATATCGATTTTTTTGGCCGTGGCGTAGGCATCGGCCTTATCGAGGATCGCGTCGAGCGCGCCTAGCTGCTTCTGGAAGGTCGGGATCGCGATGTCGTACATTGAAACGGCCATGGGATTTTCTTTCTTCGATGGGCTTGGAAGGACGGCATACGAGCGTCGCCGCTTCACTTGGGAGGTTCGGTGCGAATTAAAAGACGCGTGGTGACGGGAATCGTCGAAGCAGGGCCTTGGCCCGTTCCGTTGAGCCACGGTTATCGACCTAATCTGCTTGAACGAACATCCGCCAACCGGCCTAAAGACGTCTAGTTGCGCGGCGGAACACAAATGGTGCCCGCAAATGCGGGGCCCATCGAAGCCCAGAGCTCAATCATTTGAAAAATGGTGGGCGGTGAGAGGGTCGAACTCCCGACATCCTCGGTGTAAACGAGGCGCTCTACCACTGAGCTAACCGCCCGAAGCGCCCTTGCTAATCGGTCTCGGAAGGGCTGTCAAAAACAAAGACGCGCGCCGCTCTCGCGACGCGCGTGAAAAATAGATGAAATCGGCTTAGTTCAAGTTCAGTGCGTCCTTGAGACCCTTAGCCGGCGTGAACTTCGGCACGCGCGAGGCCGGGATCTGAATGGTTTTGCCGGTGGCGGGGTTGCGGCCTTCGCGCGCCTTGCGGGCAGCGACCTTGAAGGTACCGAAATCGGGGATGCGGACTTCGTGGCCGTCCTTCATCGCGGCGCGAATGTGAGCGAGAACGGCATCAACCACGCCACTCGCCTTCTCCTTCGTCAGCTCGCAATCTCTGGCAACGGCATCAATCAAATCTTTCTTGCTCATCTCGTCTTTCCTCTAATGTGGGAGATGGGTTTCAGCTCAGGGCGTAAACGCCCGAGGCGGCCACATCGGGGGAGTAGCCAGCCGCGCATGCTTGGTTAGAAGCGCCCAATCGCCCCTTCCGTCAAGCGGAAAAAGCCCGTATTTCCGGACAAAAGCACCCCGATGTGCTCAACGCATACAAAAGAAAATGCCCCTGCACAGTTACTGCACAGGGGCACTTATTTCGCTAAATTTTTCCGTTCAGCAAGCTTAGTGAGCGGTTATCCGCGCACTGGCCTTTCCGGACTCTTTTGCCTCAAGGGCCTCGGCTTCAGCTGCCTCGTCCCAGGTGATGGGTTCGGGAACGCGGACGAGCGCGATCTTCAAGACTTCATCGAGACGCGAGACCGGGATGATATCGATCTTGGTCTGCACCTCGGCCGGAATTTCCGCCAAGTCCTTGGCGTTCTCTTCCGGAATGATGACCGTCTTGATGCCACCGCGCAGGGCTGCAAGGAGCTTTTCCTTGAGGCCGCCGATCGGAAGCACGCGACCACGGAGCGTAATCTCGCCCGTCATCGCCACGTCCTTGCGGACGGGAATGCCGGTCAGAACCGAGATGATCGCCGTCGTCATCGCGATACCCGCAGAAGGTCCATCCTTCGGCGTCGCGCCTTCCGGCACGTGCACGTGGATGTCGCGCTTCTCGAACAGCGTGGGATGAATTCCGAAATCGATCGAGTGCGAGCGAACGTAGGCGTTCGCGGCCTGGATCGATTCCTTCATCACATCGCGCAGGTTGCCCGTGACGCTCATTCTGCCTTTGCCCGGCATCATGACGCCTTCGATCGTCAGCAACTCGCCGCCGACCTCGGTCCAGGCGAGGCCTGTAACGATGCCGACCTGATCTTCGAGCTCAGCTTCGCCGTAGCGATACTTCGGCACGCCGAGGAAGTCGTGGACGTTCTCGGCCGTGACGACGATCGAGGTCTTCGACGACGTCAAGATTTCCTTCACTGCCTTACGGGCAAGCTTGGCGATTTCGCGCTCAAGAGAGCGAACGCCGGCTTCGCGCGTATAACGGCGAATGACCTCTTTCAAAGCGCCATCTTCGACCGACCACTCACCCTGCTCGAGCCCGTGAGCCGAATACTGCTCGGGGATCAAGTGGCGCTTGGCGATTTCCAGCTTCTCGTCTTCGGTGTAACCCGCGAGACGAATGATCTCCATACGGTCCATCAGGGCCGGCGGGATGTTCAGCGTGTTGGCGGTCGTAACGAACATCACGTTCGAGAGATCGTAGTCGACCTCAAGATAGTGATCGTTGAACGTGCCGTTCTGCTCGGGGTCCAAGACTTCGAGCAGCGCCGCAGCCGGATCGCCGCGGAAGTCCTGACCCATCTTGTCGATCTCGTCCAAAAGGAAGAGCGGGTTTGTCCGCTTCGCCTTCTTCATGGACTGGATGACCTTGCCCGGCATCGAGCCGATATAGGTCCGGCGATGGCCACGGATTTCCGCTTCGTCGCGAACGCCGCCGAGCGACATGCGCACGAACTCACGGCCGGTCGCGTTCGCGATCGACTTACCAAGCGACGTCTTACCGACGCCCGGAGGTCCGACGAGGCAGAGGATCGGGCCCTTCAGCTTATTGGTACGCGCCTGCACGGCGAGATACTCGAGGATGCGTTCCTTGACCTTCTCGAGGCCATAGTGCTCCTGATCGAGAATCGTCTGCGCTTCGGCAATATCCTTCTTGACCTTGCCCTTGATCCCCCACGGGATCGACAAGAGCCAATCGAGATAGTTGCGAACGACCGTCGCTTCGGCCGACATCGGCGACATCTGTTTGAGCTTCTTCAGCTCAGCCAGCGCCTTGTCCTTGGCTTCCTTCGACAGCTTGGTGTTCTCGATCTTTTCCTCGAATTCGGCGATGTCATCGCGTTCGTCGGAATCGCCAAGCTCCTTCTGAATGGCCTTCATCTGCTCATTCAGATAGTACTCGCGCTGCGTCTTCTCCATCTGGCGCTTGACGCGCGAGCGGATCTTTCTTTCGACCTGCAGAACGGAGATCTCGCTCTCCATGAGCGTGTAGACGCGCTCAAGCCGCTCGGAGATGCTGGCGGTTTCCAGCACGTCCTGCTTCTCGGAGATCTTCACGGCGAGGTGCGAGGCGATCGTGTCTGCGAGCTTCGCATAGTCCTCGATCTGGCCGACGTTGCTCAGGACCTCTGGCGAGACCTTCTTATTGAGCTTCACGTAGCTTTCGAACTGCGTCACGACGGAACGCGCGAGCGCTTCGAGCTCGTCCTTGGCGCCCGGAACTTCCGCAACGCGTTCGACCTCGGCCTCGAAGTAATTGGCGTTCGTGGTGTAGCGGACGATCTTGGCGCGCGCGTTGCCTTCGACGAGCACCTTCACGGTACCATCGGGCAGCTTCAAAAGCTGGAGCACGGATGCAAGCGTGCCGATCTCGTAAATGGCGTCCGGCGCCGGATCGTCGTCACCGGCGTTCTTCTGCGCGGCAAGCAGGATCTGCTTGTCGGCGCGCATCACTTCTTCGAGCGCTGCGATCGACTTCTCGCGACCGACGAAGAGGGGAACGACCATGTACGGGAACACAACGATGTCGCGAAGCGGCAGAACCGGAAACAGCTCCTTGCCGCCGGCTTTCTCTTTGGTCTTTTTGTCTTCGCTCATTTCACTACCTATTCGCCGTGCACTGGAAGCTTGTCACAGCCTACCAGCGCATTCCACACTCGTTCCACTTAGGAGCCACGTTTCCCGCCCCTTTTTGTGGCGACGGTCGACATGCTCGTGAGCGCGAGCGCGGGGTGAGACCCAAGCTCAAGACACCGGCTTTACGGATTTCCTCGGCTGGCTGCTTGACGCCACTCCCTCCGAACAAATGGGGACCGGCGTCCCGCAAACAAGTCCCGGGACCAAGCCCCCGGAAGGCCGTAATTGTCGCGATGGGTTACGCCGTCGAGCCCTTTTCCTCGGCGCGGTCGGAGTAGATTCTCAGCGGCTTAGCTGAACCTTCCACGACCTCCGGCCCAATGACGACTTCTTCGACGCCCTTCAGCGTCGGGAGATCGTACATCGTGTCGAGCAGAATGCCTTCCATGATCGACCGCAGACCGCGAGCACCCGTCTTGCGCTCGATGGCCTTACGCGAGATGGCCTTCAGCGCATCGAGTGTAATCGTCAGCTTCACGTCCTCCATTTCGAAGAGGCGCTGATACTGCTTGACGATGGCGTTCTTCGGCTCGGTCAGGATCTGGACGAGCGCGGTTTCATCGAGGTCTTCCAGCGTCGCGATGACAGGCAGACGACCAATGAATTCGGGGATGAGGCCGAACTTCAGCAGATCTTCCGGCTCGACGTTGCGCAGGATTTCGCCCGTGCGCCGCTCGTCGGGTCCTGTGACCTTCGCCGAGAAGCCGATCGACGAACCTTTGCCACGGCGCGAGATGATCTTTTCGAGACCCGCAAACGCACCGCCACAGATGAACAGGATGTTCGTCGTGTCGACCTGCAGGAATTCCTGTTGAGGATGCTTGCGGCCGCCCTGGGGCGGAACGGAAGCAACCGTGCCTTCCATGATCTTCAGAAGCGCCTGCTGCACGCCCTCGCCCGATACATCGCGGGTGATCGAAGGATTGTCAGACTTGCGGCTGATCTTATCGACTTCGTCGATATAGACGATGCCGCGCTGCGCCCGCTCGACGTTGTAGTCTGCCGACTGCAGGAGCTTCAGGATGATGTTCTCGACGTCTTCGCCGACGTAGCCCGCTTCGGTCAGCGTCGTGGCGTCAGCCATCGTGAACGGCACATCGAGGATGCGCGCCAACGTCTGCGCGAGCAGCGTCTTGCCGGAGCCCGTCGGGCCAACCAGCAGGATGTTCGACTTCGCGAGTTCGACGTCGTTGTTCTTCGTAGCGTGGTTGAGACGCTTGTAGTGGTTGTGGACCGCCACCGAGAGAACGCGCTTCGCGTGGAACTGCCCGATGACGTAGCTGTCGAGCACGTTGCAGATCTCCTGCGGCGTCGGCACGCCGTCACGAGACTTCACGAGAGTGTTCTTGTTCTCTTCCCGGATGATATCCATGCAGAGTTCGACGCATTCATCGCAGATGAATACAGTCGGACCAGCAATAAGCTTTCGTACCTCATGCTGGCTCTTGCCGCAGAAAGAGCAGTAGAGAGTGTTCTTCTCTTGAGCCATGTGTTCTCACCTTCCGTGCAAGCCACATCAACGCGATGTTCTTGCTTTGGCCCGCCGTTCACGTCCGGCGCGGAGCCGATTCTGCGGCGACGTGAACTCAATAACCGATCTCAGCACGCTAACGTTCAGCAGATCAAGATTGGATTAATGGAGCCCAGCCAGCCATGGGTCGCAAGCGGCGCTATTGCCACAGTTGATAAACGACCCGGCAACACCGCGATTTTATTGCGATAATTTACCTAAATGCACGCCAACGTGCGGCGTTTGTTCTGCGACGTTCGCGCGGGGCGCGCATAGCTTCTGCTCCCACGCGGCGAACGGCGGTTTTGTTGCGCTTACACTCGTCAGCCTGACGATTTGCTCTCGAATACGCCAGCGTCAACTTCGTCGCGGCTTTCGAGAACCTTATCGATAAGGCCGAAATCGCGGGCTTGGTCGGCCGTCAGGAAGTAATCGCGATCCAGAGTTTTCTCAATCATCTCGTATGTCTGACCTGTGTGCTTCACATAGGTCTCATTGAGACGGCGCTTCATCTTGATGATGTCCTCGGCGTGGCGCTCGATGTCGGACGCCTGGCCCGAGAAGCCACCCGACGGCTGGTGCACCATCACGCGTGCGTTCGGGAGCGCGTACCGCATGCCCTTGGCGCCGGCGCAGAGAAGAAGCGAACCCATCGACGCAGCCTGGCCGATGCACAACGTTGCGACCTGCGGCTTCACGAACTGCATCGTGTCGTAGATCGCCATGCCGGCCGTCACCACGCCGCCCGGCGAGTTGATGTACATCGAGATCTCTTTTTTCGGGTTCTCGGACTCGAGGAACAACAGCTGCATGCAGATCGATGCCGCCATTTGGTCCTCGACCGGACCCGTCACGAAGATGATGCGCTCCTTCAAAAGGCGCGACGGCAGATCGTAACCGCGTTCGCCGCGCGTCGTCTGCTCGACAACCATCGGCCAGAATGTGTTCGTCAGGGTGTTTACCGGATCGCGCATCGCCCTCGTCTTTCCTCATTTCGGCCGGCGCGTTCAGCACGCCGGCCTGACTCGCACGCTTCAGTCTCTAGCTTTCACTGCTCTGCAGATGAAGGCAATCAGCGTTCGGTCGCTTCTTCGACGGCCTTCAACAATTCGTCACGCGAGACCTTCTTCTCTTCCGGCTTTGCTTCTTCGATCACGTGGTCGATGACCTTGTCCTCGAAGATGGGTGCGCGAAGCTCAGCAATGGCGCCGGGGGTCTTCTCGTAATATTCGTACACCTGCTTTTCCCGGCCTGGGTAGCGGCGAGCCTGCTCTACAAGCGCGCGACGCAACTCATCCTGCGAAACCTGCAGATTGTTCTTCTCTCCGATCTCGCCGATCACGAGGCCAAGGCGGACCCGGCGCTCGGCGATACCACGGTACTCGGCGCGAGCCTCGTCCTCGGTCTTGCCTTCGTCGGCGAACGTCTTGTTCGTGGCTTTGAGATTGTTCTCGAGCTGTGTCCATATATTGTTGAATTCGAAATCAACAAGAGAGGCAGGAAGCTCGAACGTGTGCGCCTTATCGAGCGCATCCAGAATCTCACGCTTAAGCTTCGCCCGCGACGCTTGGTCATACTCGCGCTTGATCTGCTCGGTTACGAAACCGCGCAATTGCTCGAGATTTTCGGCACCGAGCCCCTTGGCGAAGTCTTCGTCGATCGCCGGCGTCCTGGGCTTTGCTACCGCCGAAACCTTCACGTCGAACTGGGCCGTTTTTCCAGCCAGCGCCTGCATCGGATAATCTTCCGGGAACGTCGCGCTGACGACCTTCTCGTCGCCGGCCTTCATGCCCGCAACGCCCTCTTCAAAGCCCGGAATAAACTGCTTTTTCCCGAGCACGAGGCTCTGGCCTTCGGCGGATCCGCCCTCGAAGGCTTCGCCATCGATGCGACCGACGAAATCCATCGTCACGAGGTCGCCTTCGCCTGCGACGCGTCCCTCTTCCGGATCATAGGCCGTGTTGCGCTCAGCGAGGCTGGTGAGGGCCTTCTCGATAGCGGCGTCGTCGACTTCGGAGACGAGGCGCTCAAGCTTCAGCGCTTTCAGGTCTGAGAGCGGAATCGGCGGCAAAACCTCGAACGACATCTTGTAGGCAAGATCACCCTCGCCGTTGGCGATCTTCTCGAAGGTCTGCTCGTTGAAATCGACAAGCTCGACCTTCGGCTGTTGTGCCGGGCGCTCGTTGCGATCCTTGATGGCCTGCGCGCTCGTATCGTTGAGCGTCTGCTCCATCACTTCCTGCATCAGCGACTTGCCGTAGATCTTCTTCAGATGCGCGAGCGGAACCTTGCCACGACGAAAGCCTTTGATTTGCACACGATCCTTGAGCTCGTCGAGGCGAGACACGAAGCGCTCATTGAGCTCTGCCTTGCCGACAACCACCTCGAGAGTGCGCTTCAATCCGTCTCTTGCCGTTTCCGTGACCTGCATCGCCGTATCCTATTGCCGGTGCTGACTCTGCACCTTGCCGCTCAACTATTTGGGGAGACGCCGGCGCGTCTACAAAGCGCTAACGCCGCCGGCTGCCGCAATACCGGTGCGGACAGAAGTTGCCCTCGCAGCTATTGCGTTGAATTTGCTACGTTTTTAAACTACCGCGTGTCGCCGACCTGGAACAATCCCTGAAGGGATGCCAACATCGGGCGCCTGGAAGCCTATGAGGAGGCCTTAAACAGCCTTTCCGCGTGATTGGCAATACGCTGTCGCGATTGCTTCAAAATAGGACAGGCGGCCACCTCGCCCCGCACCGTCGCCCCGCATCTGGCTACAAGTTGCAGATGCCCGACCGCTGGAGAAGATGTCCGATTTGTGAGGTGACTCTCAGGGTTAACGCAGGTTCGCTAGGCAACCATCAGAGCCTACACTATGTTGTTCACGTGCTGCTGCTTCGCTCGCGCAAAAAGTACGGAGTGCCCGATGTCACTGACACGCAGAGGGTTCATCAAGCTGTCGGGTGCGACACTCGCATCGTCAAGCTTAGGGGCCATGGGATTTGGGGGCTGTGGCGCGGCGTTGGCCGAATCCGTCCGTCCCTTCAAACTTGCCGCTGCCAAAGAGACCCGCAATACCTGCACTTACTGTTCGGTCGCTTGCGGCATCCTGATCTACACGACGGGCGACGGCGCGAAGAACGCGCACTCCAACATCATGCACATCGAGGGCGATCCGGACCATCCGGTGAACCGCGGCACGCTTTGCCCGAAGGGTTCGGCTCTTCTCGACATCGTTCACGCGCCAACGCGGCTTCAAGTCCCGAAATATCGCGCACCAGGAACCAGCGAGTTCAAAGAGGTCACCTGGGATTGGGCGCTCGACCGCATCGCGCGATTGATGAAAGACGATCGCGACAAGAATTTCATTGCGAAGAACGACCAGGGCACGACCGTCAACCGGTGGCTCTCCACCGGCATGCTGGCGGCGTCGGCCTCTTCGAGCGAGACCTCCTACCTCACCTGGAAAGTCGCCCGGTCATTCGGGATGTTGGTCTTCGATAACCAAGCCCGTGTCTGACACGGACCGACGGTGGCCAGTCTGGCTCCAACATTCGGTCGCGGTGCAATGACCAACACTTGGCAGGACATCAAGAATGCCAACCTGGTCATCGTCATGGGCGGAAACGCCGCCGAAGCGCACCCGTGCGGTTTCAAGTGGGTCATCGAAGCGAAGATTGAGAACGGCGCGAAGCTGGTCGTCGTTGATCCGCGTTTCACGCGAACGGCGTCGGTTGCCGATTATTATGCGCCGATCAGGCCCGGAACCGACATCGCGTTCCTGTCGGGTGTCATCCGGTATCTGCTGGAGAAAGATCAAATCCAGCACGAGTACGTACGCGCCTACACCAACGCCAGCTTCATCGTAAAAGACGGCTTCGCCTTCGAGGACGGTCTTTTCAGCGGCTATAATCAAGAGACGCACAGCTACGACAAATCGAGCTGGAATTACGAGGTCGACGAACAAGGCTTCGCCAAGGTCGACGATACGTGGCAAAATCCGCGCTGCGTGATCAACCTGCTGCGCAAGCACGTTGACCGGTACACACCTGAAATGGTGTCGCGCATCTGCGGTACGCCGCAGGATAAATATCTGCACATTTGCAGCATGATCGCTGCGACGTCGGTGCCCGACAAGGCGATGACGAGCCTTTTTGCGCTTGGATGGACGCAACACTCCATTGGTTCGCAGAACATTCGCACGATGGCGATGGTGCAGCTTCTGCTCGGCAATATCGGTGTTGCAGGCGGCGGTATGAATGCGCTGCGCGGCCATTCCAACATTCAGGGACTTACCGACGTCGGGCTGCTGTCGAACCAGATGCCCGGCTACATGACCTTGCCGAAAGATCAGGAGCTGACTTTCGACGACTACATGAAGACGCGGCAATTCAAAGCTGTGCGTCCGGGCCAGATGAGCTACTGGCAAAACTACAGGAAGTTCTTTGTCAGCTTCCAGAAGTCGATCTACGGCGATGCTGCCACGGCCGAGAACAACTGGGCTTACGACTGGCTGCCAAAGCTCAACGTTCCGCTCTATGACATCATCCGCGCGTTCGAGATGATGAACAAAGGCGAGATCAACGGCTACATCTGTCAGGGCTTCAATCCGCAGCAGGCCTTCCCGGATCGCGGCAAGATTCGCCGTGGGCTTTCGAAGCTCAAGTTCCTCGTCACGATGGATCCGCTCGATACCGAGACGTCGCGGTTCTGGGAGAATTTCGGCCCGCAAAACCCTGCTGATTCCGCCGCGATCCAGACGGAAGTCTTCCAGCTGCCGACAACGTGCTTCGCGGAAGAGCAAGGCTCTCTCGTCAATTCGGCGCGCTGGCTACAATGGCACTGGAAAGCCGCTGAGGCGCCGGCGCAAGCGAAGTCCGATATATGGATCATGTCGGGACTCTTCCACCGGATACGCGAACTCTATCGCAAGGAGGGCGGCGCCTTCCCCGACCCGATCCTGAACCTCACTTGGAATTATACCAACCCAACCGATCCTGATCCCGAAGAGCTGGCGAAGGACATGAACGGCCGGGCGCGTGCGGACCTCAAAGATCCGTCCGGTGCCGTTGTGGTGAAAGCCGGGCAGCTGCTCGATGGCTTCGGGCAGTTGCGCGATGACGGCACCACGG
The DNA here is from genome assembly GCF_000384335.2 of Hyphomicrobium sp. 99. Lineage (NCBI taxonomy): Bacteria > Pseudomonadati > Pseudomonadota > Alphaproteobacteria > Hyphomicrobiales > Hyphomicrobiaceae > Hyphomicrobium > Hyphomicrobium sp. 99. The sequence goes on along the minus strand of NZ_KQ031382.1, from coordinate 1,520,941 downwards.
AGTCGGGCTGCTGGATCTTCTCGGGCAGCTACACCGAGAAGGGCAATCAGATGGCCCGGCGCGACGCGTCCGATCCACGCGATCAGGGCATCGCGCCGAACTGGGCGTGGGCGTGGCCGGCCAACCGGCGCATTCTCTATAATCGCGCCAGTGCTGACGTTCTCGGCAATCCGTGGAACCCGGCGAAGCCGATCATTCAATGGAACGGAGCCAAGTGGGTTGGCATCGACGTTCCCGATTACGGGCCAACGATCAAGCCCTCCGACTCTGTTGGTCCCTTCATCATGAACTCCGAAGGCGTCGGCCGCTTGTTCGCGCTCGATCAGATGGTGGAAGGGCCGTTCCCCGAGCACTATGAGCCGCTCGAATCTCCGGTGCCCAACGTGCTGCATCCGAAGGTTCAGTCAAATCCCGCTGTGCGCGTATTTGCCGATGACCGCGCGGATTTCGGAACACCCGCCGATTACCCCTACGTCGCAACGACCTACCGGCTTACTGAGCACTTCCACTTCTGGACCAAGCACGCACGCATCAATGCGATCCTGCAGCCGCAGGAGTTCGTTGAAATCGGCGAAGTCCTGGCGAACGAAAAGGGCATCGCGAACAACAGCTGGGTTCGCGTTGCCTCCAAGCGAGGCTTCGTCGTGTGCAAGGCTTACGTGACGAAGCGGATCAAGCCGCTCCTGGTCGACGGGAAGCCAACCCACGTCATCGGCGTGCCGCTGCACTGGGGCTTCACGGGTCAGGCGAGAAAAGGTTACGGCGCCAACACGCTGACGCCGTCCGTGGGAGACGCCAATACGCAGACGCCCGAATTCAAGGCGTTTCTGGTCAATGTCGAAAGTGTCAACGGACCGTTGGTCTAGCGGAGTGGTCGATGTCCAATCTTCAGTCACAGGACTACATCCGCATTTCGGCCACTACGATTACGCCGCCTGCCGCGCGCTCCTATGAAGAGCAGGTTGCGAAGCTCATCGACGTGACGCGCTGCATCGGCTGCAAGGCGTGCCAGGCGGCATGCATGGAGTGGAACAATCTCCGTGGCGAGGTCGGCTGGTTCGAGGGCACCTACGACAATCCGCTCGACCTCGATCCGCATACGTGGACGCTGATGAAGTTCACGGAACATGAAAACGACAAGGGCGATCTCGAGTGGCTGATCCGCAAGGACGGCTGCATGCATTGCGAAGATCCCGGTTGTCTCAAGGCCTGCCCGGCCCCCGGCGCGATCGTACAGTACGGCAACGGGATCGTGGATTTCATCAGCGAGAATTGCATCGGGTGCGGCTATTGCGTGAAGGGATGTCCTTTCAACATCCCGCGCATCAGCCAGGTCGATCACAAGTCGTATAAATGCACGCTGTGTTCGGATCGCGTGGCCGTCAACCTGGAGCCCGCGTGTGTGAAAGCATGTCCGACCGGTGCGATCCTGTTCGGGTCGAAGAAGAACATGACGGACTGGGCCGGCGAACGCGTCGAAGAGCTAAAATCGCGCGGGTTCGAAAATGCCGGCCTTTACGATCCGCCCGGAGTTAGCGGCACGCATGTCATGTACGTTCTGCATCACGCCGATACGCCGTCGATCTATGCTGGTCTGCCGGAAAATCCGAGGATCAGCGCGACGGTTGAATTCTGGAAGGGCCTCATCAAACCGGTGGCGCTTGTGGGCATAGCGGCCGCCGCCATATCCGGTTTCATGCATTGGGTCATCGCCGGACCGAACGAGGTTCAGCCGGAAGACGAAGAGGCAGCCGAACACCTTATCGAAGGAAAGAACGCACCGAAATCGCCACCGGAGCACGCGACATGACACGTCCGCGCGGAACGTTGATCAGGAACAGTACGACGACGCGGATCAATCACTGGATCACCGCGGCCTGCTTCGTGCTGCTGATGATCTCTGGTCTGTCGATGTTCGATCCGCTTCTTTTTTGGCTTTCGGCTTTGTTCGGCAGCGGTCAGTGGGCGCGGCAAGCACATCCATGGATCGGCGTGGTGCTGCTCATCAGCTATAGCGGTTTGATGATTCAGTTCTGGCGCGACAATCTTTGGACGAAAGACGACGTCCGATGGATGATGGCGATAGACAAGGTGCTCGTTAACGAAGAAGAAGGCGTTCCGGAAGTCGCGCGCTTCAACGCCGGGCAGAAGTTCGTCTTCTGGTCGATGGCAATCCTGGTCCCGGTTCTTTTCGTCACCGGCCTCGTGATTTGGGAATATTATTTTGGAACGTGGACTTCCATTCCGACCCAACGCGCGGCGCTACTCATTCATTCCTTGTGTGCGATCGGTGCAATTCTCATCTGGATCATACACGTTTATGCAGCGATCTGGGTCCGGGGATCGATGCGGGCGATGACGCAAGGGTACGTGACGCCCGGTTGGGCTTGGCGACATCATCGCAAGTGGTTCCGGTCGCTCGTGGCGACGGGGTCCGCCGGCCCAAGGCCCAACGATGTGAGAGAAGAGACGCGTAAATGAGAGCGCGTGGATGAAGCAAGGTGGCGCACCGCCAAGCGGCAAATGGATCGGCAATCAGCAGGGTGGCGTCAAAACCCCCGAAGCGTTGATCCTGCCCAATCCCACGAAACGCTTTTCCGATACCGCTTCTCGATTGAGAACATTGGCCACCGATCATCCCATGTCGGAATGGCTGCTGTTCATGGCCGCCGTATCGAAAGCCCAACACGAGGCATCGACCACATTTCCGCCGCTCCCCGCAATCGATAGATCCTTTATCGATCGGTCGGTGGCCGCCCGGATGCCGCCGCTTGCGGCGGATGGTCATCATCGCAATTCGGCTTGGCGCGAAGGCCTTTTCACAATTCTCGATAAGATCGAGGATTGCGCTCTTCCCGCGCCCGCGCGCGAAGCCACTGCCAAGTTGCGCGGCGCGTCGACGGACGACATCGAAGATCTCGCGGATGGCTTTCTTCGAGATACCGTCGGCAGCGGCGACGTCGGTGTCACTCTCTACATAGCTGCGGCGCTTCAGGTTTATTTTGCGCGCCTCGCCGGTTCCCTTGATGCGTCGGCATTGCGTCTGCTTCCACAGCGAGGGCTGTGTCCGTGTTGTGGCTCGACGGCGGTCTCAGGAATGATCACGGCTTCGGGGGACGTGCCGGGGGTCCGCTACCTCTATTGTTCGCTCTGCTCTACGGCCTGGAACCACACGCGCGCGATTTGCATCACGTGCGAGAGTTCAGGCCGCGTTTCGCTGAAGGAGATCGAGGGCGGACCGGGCATCGTCAAGGCGGAGACCTGCGACGACTGTCAGACCTATGCGAAGATGATTTATCAGGTCAAGGATACGAAGGCCGATCCCTACGCCGACGATCTCGCAACGCTCGGCCTCGACATCATGGTCGGGGAAGCCGGCTGGGCGCGGCACGCTCCCAATCCGATGCTGCTCATCGGTTAGGACAACCTCACATCTTGAGGCCGACGGCGATCAGGCCCGCAACGATGCCAAAGATCACGACCCCGCCCGCGACCGTGAGAAGTAGCTTCATGCGGAACGATCCGCTGACCATTGCGAGGGATGGCAAGCTCACGGGCGGCAGCGTCATCAACAGTGCGGCGGCTGGCCCGCCGCCCATGCCGAGTGCGAGCATGGCTTGAATGATCGGCACCTCACCTGCCGTCGGGATGACGAACAGCATTCCGGCCACCGCGAAGGCGACGATCCAGCCGATGTTGTTGTCGAGGCTGGGGCCGATTTCGGGAAACAGGAACGCGCGCGCAGCTCCAAGCAGCAAGACGAGAATGATGTATTCCGGGATGAGGCGCACGGCCATGCGAACGAAAATTTCGATCCAGCGGATGAATGCGTTCGTCGCCTTCGAACCGGTGGTTTCCGATTTATTTGTGAGCGCGGCGATGTGGGCTTCGGCAGCTGCGGCTTCCTGCGGCGTCACCATCAGGTTGACGAGGTAGCCGAGGCCAAAGACCATGGGGATTCCCAAAACGATGCGTAGCGCGGTCCAATTCCAACCGAGGACAAACCCCATGAATACGAGCGTCGCGGGATTGAGCACCGTATTGCCCAGCCAGAAAGCGATAGCGGCGCCGGGGGACGCTTGGCGTTCGCGCAAGCCGACGACGACGGGCGCTGCGCAGCATGTGCACATCATGCTCGGAACGGAGAGGATGCCCGCAACCGCGACGGTGCTGAAGCCCGTCTTGCCCAGCACGCGCGCGATCCAATCAGCCGGCAGAAGCGCCTGGATTCCCGCACCTAACAGCAAGCCGAGCACCATCGCCTGCCAGATGGCTTTGCCGTAGGCCAAAGCGTAACCGAGCGCCGCGTCCCATGAAGGCGCAGGCGGTGCTGCAGAAGTGCCCATCAATATCGAATTGCCGATGGAATGATTGTCTGCCGCAACGAATGCGCGGTTATAATATGGAAACCATTTTACGTAGAAGAGCCCGACGACGGCTATCGTCAAGAAGACGACCCACCTGAGCGTGATATCGGATTGGCGACTGGCGTTCATCCAATTCTCCAACGGCAATTCAGGCAAAACATTTTGTGCAATGAAGTATACTGATAGTCTATCTTTATCCTGAGATGAAAGAACAGCAAATTTGCATTGTTGTTGATCCTTCATTCCCAGTAATCATTCCGCTTACGAGGCATGTAAAATGCTCGGACCTGTTATTCGTTTAACCGATTTGGCGCATGGAGGCGGATGCGGCTGCAAACTCGCTCCCTCTGTTTTGCAGCAATTGCTTGCCGGGCAACCGAGCGCCGGACACTTCGCGCAGTTACTGGTCGGAACGGAGACCGGAGACGATGCCGCGGTCTGGCACATCGACAACGATCAATGCGTTGTGGCCACGACCGACTTCTTCATGCCGATGGTAGATGACGCTCGGGATTTCGGGCGCATTGCCGCGACCAACGCCATTTCCGACGTCTACGCGATGGGCGGACGGCCCATCATGGCACTCGCGATCCTCGGTATGCCGCTCGACAAACTGCCCATCGACACCGTGCGCGACATCCTCGCCGGCGGGTCGTCGATTTGCGCGGAAGCGGGAATTCCCGTTGCGGGCGGCCACTCGATCGACTCGCCTGAACCGATCTACGGGCTGGCCGTGATAGGGCTCGCAAAGCCGCAGAACATCCGCCTGAATGCGGGCGCGCAGCCGGGCGACGCTCTCATTCTGACCAAAGGTATAGGTGTCGGCATCTATTCGGCAGCGTTCAAGAAACGCTCCCTGCCGGAGGACGCTTATGCCGAGATGATAGCGTCAACGACATTGCTGAACCGGATCGGCTCTACATTGGGCGAGCGCTCGTACGTTCACGCCATGACGGACGTCACCGGCTTCGGCCTTCTCGGACACGCTCTCGAAATGGCCCGCGCGAGCGGCGTCAGCATCGATATCGCCTACGACCGCGTTCCATTTCTTTCATCCGCGCAAGCTTTGGCGGAGGCGGGATTTGCGACGGGCGCCTCGGGGCGAAACTGGGCGAGCTATGGCCAGGACGTCGTCTTGCCTCAGAGCCTGCCGGAAACGGGACGGGTGCTTTTGACCGATCCGCAGACGTCGGGAGGCTTGCTGATCGCATGCGCTCCTGACCAGGCGGAAGATTTGCGCAGCACCATCGAGGCGGCGGGATATTCGAGCGCGCGCATCATCGGCTCCGTCAGAACCGGAGAGCGGCGGATCAATATCTTCTAACGCGCTTCAGGTGCGCGTTTTCGGAAAAGTTGGCGGAGGCGAATGGGAGTCGAACCCACCTGGGACAGGCTCGCTGCCCCACTCGGATTTGAAGTCCGAACGTCCCACCGGGGACGATTCACCTCCGTGCACGTCAACTGACGAAAGCACAGGGCTTCCAAACAAGTCCAGCCGATGCTCATTCATGCGGCGCTGATCACCCTTGCGCAGGGTCACGCCATGGCGATCCAAGAACTCCAAAATCTGGATTGCAACCTTGCGGCCATTGTCGAGGCGATCGCGGAGTTCGGCGGCGTTGAAAGTTCCGGTCTTCGCCTGTTCTGAAATGCCTGCCGCAATGGCGACGATCTCACGGACGGTTTCACGGAGAAAGAAATGGTCCTGGGCCACTTCGTCGACCCAACCGAGGCGGCCGGCAAGTTTCAGCAGTCGGCGGACCTCGCGCTCGGCGCGCCCGGTCGTACTCGCGATGTCGCGTACTCGCGGAGGGCGAAAACGCTCTTCGCCTCTGAGAAGCGCGGTGATTGACTTCCATGCGGCTTCATCATCAGCCGCCAGACGCACTTGATGGGACGCTAGGCGAACGAAAGCGCCATCGAGCGCGATGCCGCCGTCATTCGCTAGTTTTTGAAGGGCGGCGGAGAATGCCGTCTTGGTCAAACGCGGCTCGAGCATCAGGCGCAGTTGCTCACGTCCGATACCTTGGAGATCGGGGTTCGTTTCGTGATACGCCGCGACTCGCTCGCCGAGGCCCGCCGCGAAGGACTTCCATCGTTGCGACGACAAAGCCGTACGCGTATCGCGGGCTTCCAAGACGGTCAGGCCAAGCTCGGAAGAAAGCCGCTCGGCTTGCGCACCCGAGAGAGTCCTGTCGCGTGCGAACGCCGTCAGATCGACCGTGAAAGGCGGCGCGTCGAGCAACGCCGACAACGCCGCGTGCGGATCGTCTATCGCCATTGCGGCGCGTTGGGCTTGCCGTTCCGGCGTTCGCCGCTTTCGGGCTGGCGCGCGGAGATCGATAAATTTGCCGCCGCCGATCGTGCGTTGCGCCGAGACGTCCCGCAGAACGAAACGATCGGGCACGCCTGCCGCAATCGGCTGATCAAGAACAAGTTGTACGTCGGCAGACGAGCCGGGCTGAAGCGATTTGTCGTCGAACAGAGCGATGCGCGCGCCGACTTCGGCGGATGCATAATGCAAGCGCACGGGAAACCATTGCCCGATCGGCTTTTCTTCCGACGGCAAAATTCGCAAGACGGCGTCGATGCGATTGGCCGGCGCGTGAAGCTCCGGATCGAGCACGATATCGCCACGGTGGATCGCATCTTTCGAGATGTCGGGGCCGGCGAGATTGAGTGCGCAACGGTCGCCGGCGCGGCCGGTATCGGCGGGTTTGTTTTGGGCGTGTATCGAGCGCACGCGGGCGGCTAATCCGGATGGGCTCAGCAGCACCTGATCACCGACGCGAACAGAGCCTGAGAGAACCGTACCGGTTACGACGACGCCGACGCCAGACAGCGTGAAGACCCGATCGACGGCGAGGCGAAAGCGCCCTTCGGCGGATCGCGCGTGGATGACTGACGCCGCGGCCACGAGATATTCGCGGAGGTCGCCGATGCCGCGCCCCGTCATCGCTGAGACGGTCAAGATATCGGCGTTCGCGAGCACAGTGCCCGAGGCTGCTTCTTTGATCTGGCTCGTGACTTCGCCGATGCGCTCGTCGCTCACGAGATCAGCCTTCGTCACGACCACGACGCCATTGCCGATGCCGAGAAGATCGAGGATCGCGAGGTGCTCGAGCGTTTGTGGCTTCACCCCATCGTCGGCAGCGACCGTCAGCAGCGCAAAGTCGATGCCGCTCGCGCCCGCCAGCATCGTGTGGACGAACCGTTCGTGGCCCGGTACGTCGATGAACCCGAGGATTTGGCCATCGGCCGTTGGCAGATAAGCAAAACCAAGGTCGATCGTGATCCCGCGCGCCTTCTCTTCCTTCAGTCGATCGCCATCGACCCCCGTCAATGCTTTGACCAGAGCCGTCTTGCCGTGATCGATGTGGCCGGCGGTGCCGATGATCATTTTGCTTTTATCGGCTGGGTTGGCCGTTTTGGAATTGCGCCGAGGGGTCGCTATCGAGTGCGTTCAGAACAGATAGAAATTCGGTTTCATCGGTCAAGCATCTGAGATCGAGGACAATGGCGCCATCTTCCAAACGACCGATGACCGGCCGGCGCAAGCCGCGCAGCGCGGCCGCCAATCGTTCGAGTGCGATGCCACCGGTGTTCGACGTGATGCGGAGGCCGGCGCTCGGGATCGTATCGAGCGGCAGCGCACCGGAGCCGATCTGGCTTTCGCATTCGCAAATGGTCACCGTGAAGCCTCGTCCGACGGACTGCTGCACGGCGGGCGAGAGGCGGCGAGCCTGATCTTCGATTTCGGAACGTGGCCGCGCGAGCAACCGCAGCGTAGGCAGGCGTTCGGCAAGGCGATCCGGGTCGCGATAGAGTTTCAACGTTGCTTCGATGGCGGCGAGGCGGATTTTGTCGACGCGCAGCGCGCGTTTCATGGGATTGCGATTGATGGCATCGATTATAGCGCGCTTGCCGACGATGAAGCCCGCCTGTGGCCCGCCGAGAAGCTTGTCACCGGAGAACGTCACCACATCGGCGCCTTCCGCCACGGCTTCCCGCACGGTCGGCTCTTTCTTCAGTCCATATCGGGACAAATCGACGATGGTGCCCGATCCGAGATCGTTCATCAGCGGAACATTTCTGTCGGCTGAGATGCGCGCGAGTTCGGCTCCGCCGACATCGGATGTGAAACCAAGGACGCGATAGTTCGAGGTATGAACCTTCAGAATGACCCCGGTCGCTTCGTTGATTGCGGACTTATAATCTTTCGGATGGGTTCGGTTCGTTGTTCCGACCTCGACGAGCTTCGCCCCGGCGCGGGACATGATATCGGGCATGCGGAAGGCCCCGCCGATCTCGATCAGCTCGCCACGAGAAACAATCGCTTCGCGTCCGGCGGCGAGTGTGTTGAGCGAAAGCAGAACGGCGGCGGCGTTGTTGTTTACGACGGTCGCGTCTTCCGCGCCCGTCAAAGCGCAGAGAAGATCTCTGACATGATCATCGCGTTCGCCGCGCCGGCCGGTCGCCAAATCGAATTCGAGCGCGACGGGATCTCGCATGGCTGCCACCGCGGCTTCGATCGCGACCTCGGCGAGCACCGCGCGTCCGAGATTGGTATGAAGAACGGTGCCTGTGAGATTGAACAACGGGCGAAGAGCCGTGCGATCGCCGTCGGCGAGCCGAGACAGCGCCAGCGTCGCCACCTGCTCGACTGTCGGGGGCGGCAACATCCTCGACTTGAGCGCGATACGTGTTTCAGCAAGCACGGTTCGGATCGCTTCCGTGGAAGCGGAACGTCCGAACCGCTCCAAGAGCGCGGCGGCGGTCGCGCTATTCAGAACGGCATCGACGGAGGGGAGATCACGGAGAGCGGCTCTGGCAATTTCCACTTAGGCCTCAAGGGAAAACACTCAACACCAGAGCCGTCGTCACGGTTCAAGCGTCGAGCTCGGATGGGTTGGGGCTGATGGTCTTGAGCGCCGCCACGATGGTATCGACGTTGCGCGGGCCGTCGTAGCGTTGTCCATTAACGAAGAGGCATGGCGTTCCGTTCACGCCGCTGCGCACGCCGCTGCGAAAATCTCTCTTGATATGATCGGCGTAGCCGCCAGCGAAGGCCAAGCGAGCGCTTTCATCATCAAGCCCGACAGCTCTTGCGTCGATCATCAGGTGCGCGTCATCGAGCGCCGACTGGTTCTTGAAAAGCATATCGTGCATGTCCCAAAAGCGATCGATGGTATTGGCAGCTTCGGAGATTTCCGCCGCATGCTCCGCGTGGGGATGAAGCCGCGTCAGCGGAAAATGCCGAAAGACGAACCGCAAATTCTCGCCCATCTTCTCTTGTACTCCCTTGATGACCGGAAAGACCTCCGCGCAGTAGGGGCACTCGAAATCGCCGTATTCGACCAAGGTCATTGGCGCATTCATCGGACCTTCAATGTGGTCGTCTTCGGAAACCGGTACAGATAACTGGCTCATCTGTTGCCTCCGGGGTGAAGCAATTCATGCGAACTTTCCGTATCCGTATTTGTGGCAGTAAAGCGCTTTAGGCGCCCCAAGACAACGGCATCCTCGCCTAAAGCGCCGTTGACCGGCCCGGAGCAATTCGGAGCCGTCCGTTAACGATTGACACGATCAGGCAGGCAACCCGCCGGAGTTCGCGGCTACCAGACAAATTCGATCACGGCGTGCAGCTGTTCACACGCGGGATGTACCCGGTAGTCGGCTCCGAGGAAGCGGCACAGCTCGTCGCCGCGAGCGGGATTTGCCAGGATTGCTGCTGGCGAAACGCGAATGCCGGATTCACGGGCCACGCTTGCGATCTGCGCGGCTCGGCAATAGGGCGTCGATACCCACGAGCCCTTAACGAGCTGGAAGTCTCCATCGCAGCGGACGGCGAGCGCCGGAGTTGCCAAACCAATCGCGAAGAGAAAGGCAACGCAAAGGGATTTCATTCATGGCCTCCCGATTACCGAGTCCGGCGGAAGCCTAGAGGAATAAGCGGCCCATATGAAAGGCCGATGTTGGGACTGCTTTTGCTCGCGTCCGCTATTTGCGTGAGGACGCGAGGCGGTTTTGCCAGAGGCGTTTGCCTTCCGAGAAATGCCACGCGAGGAGGCCGGGCAATCCAGAGATGATTTCGCGCGCGCGTTTCAGCAACGAGAGGGCCAGCGCCACATCCGGGCCTAATCCGAACAGGCCGCCGATCACCACGTAGCCGCCCTCCTGAACACCTGCGGCCCAGGGGACGATGAACGCTGCCGTGCGGAGTGCGAAGACGAGACTTTCGAGAGACAGCACATCGCCCGCCGAAAGCGCTTGGTTCATGAACCACAATGCGATCCAGGTTTCGGCAGCGCCCGCGAGCCAGCCCAAAAGATGCAGGAAGGTCGAAGCGATAACGGCTCCCTTCTTGCGATAGATCGATTGAATGGCAGCATGAATGCTGTCGCTGTCGGATAGGCCTTCCCAAGCGCGTGTGAAGCCGAGCTTCGCCGGCAGCGTCTCCAGAAAGAGGATCAGCCCCTTGTTCTGCGCGACGAGGAAGCCCACGACAGCGATGGTCGCTATGCCGAGTCCTCCGGCCGCCCACCAGGCCGCCGGTTCATCGGGATGATAGACGAAGAGTATGGCGAGCCCCATGAACGTATAGAGCAGCTGGCTCAGCATTTCCGTCGTCATGTCGGTGATCGTCGTCGCGGCCGCGACGCTCACTCTCAGGCCGTGCTTGCTCAATTCGCGCGCTCCCGCGGCTTCGCCGGCGCCGGGGATGATGGCGAGCAGATTGCCGATGCTGTCGCGAACCCAGCGCGCCCACAGAAACAACATGCCCCGATGCGTCGGATGGCTTTCAACGAGCAGCACGCGCCAGCTCCAGGCGCAGAAGAACAGCGACGCCATATAGGCACCGAGAATCGCGCTCATGCCGCGCCAACCTGCGGTCGCCATCGCATCCCAAACGCCGGAGATGCCGAAATAGACGACGAGGCAAATCGCGAACGTTATTCCGGACATCGCGGCAATGAACAACGCGGTGCGTGAATTGGAGGAAGAGGGGATCGGCTCGGCGCTCATCCCTTGTCTCCGACCGCCGCGGCCATGCGCCGGTCACTGTTCGAGGCAGCGGCGTTCCGTCCGTCCCCGATGAGCTTACGGAAAGCTTCGTAGGTGAAGATGTTCTTCCCCCAGCGCACTTTGTTGCCGAAAAGGCCGAACGCCCACGCGAAGAAGCATACGCATTCCCGCACCGGAACCAACCAAGCCCGAGCGGGCGTATTCATCCGGAAGCTCCGGCGAACCTGATAGTGAAGTGCGATACGGAGCAGGATCTCCAGGCCGACGATCGATAGTCCGATGATTGACGGCCACGGCAAGAGCAGAACGAGAAGCAACGGCAACGGCCAGGTGATCACCGACATGAAGTGGTCGGCGGGCCGACAGAACCGCTCCATCCGCTGCCACAGGATCTCATGGCGAAACAGTTCGCTGAAACTCCTCTCCGCCACGATGGTGTCGCAACAGTAGGAAGAGAGCACCACCTCATAGCCTTTCTGGGCCGTGAGGTTTCCGAGCGCGAAGTCATCCGGGAAGAAGTTGGCGAGGTGATCGAAGCCGCCGAACGAGTCGAGCGCTTCGCGCCGGACGCCGCACATCGCGAATACGAAATCAATTCCGCGAAGTCCGACGTCGACCAGAACCGAGGGGGCGAACCAGTCACTGATATTCATTGCGCCGAAATCGGCAGCAGCGGCTCCTCCGTAGGGGAGGCCCTTGTAGATCGACGCCACGGCCCCGACTTTCGGATCGACGAACGGTGCGGCCATCGAGGCGATGCAGTTGCGGTCAACCTTCAGATCGGCATCGGCGACGATCAAAATGTCGTAGCGCGCAGCTTTATAAATATTCGCAAGGTTCGAAGCGCGCGGATTGGGGCCGACGAGGTTTGCGTCAACGACCAATCGCAGATTGCGATCCGGAAATTCTGCGATCAGACGTTTGACGATTGCGACGGCCGGATCGTTTTCCGAATGCGCGCCGAAAATGATCTCGTACTCAGGCCAATCCTGATCGCAGAACGTGCGAAGGCAATCGTAGAGGAACGGCTGCGCGCCATGGACGGGCTTCAGCACCGATACGGGCGGGCGCCATCCTTCGACAGCAGCCGGACGCTCGCGGAAGCGCGCGGTGAAATAGAGCGCGAGTACCAAATAGGCCAAAGCCGCAAGACCCAGGATGATACCGGCGATCACAAAGGGATTGAGAACCAGGATCGGCAAGTGCATGCGGCGGACGTCCCCCTAGGCGATAAGATCAGGCGGCTAACGCGCCGCTACGATGACTTCCGGTCGGCGTACCACATGCTGCAGCTTTCGACACCTCAGGTCGCGAAGGCTGCTTTGAATGTCAGAGGTTGCAACCCAAGGGCTGCAACCTTGGCGCGGACAACCGGGCTGACAAGACCGTGGTATTCCTCGGCTGAGCCGTAGGTTTGTGGCTGATTTTCGACGCGTATCGCGGGATGAGCATAAAGCTCTGTCACGCCATCGGGCAGGTGTTCGAGATAGCTGAGAATCCGCTTTTCGGTCATAGCGCCCGTGTCGGTTACACCGAATACGTGATCGTTAAGCACCAGCCCGGCAGCCCTGAGCTTCCGGCGCATCCGGTACGTCAGGCCGGCATAGAATGCCCAATTGAAGAAGCGTTGAACGGGTTTGTCGGCGCCCGCTTGCCAGGACGGCCAAAACGGCTCGACCGGAAATCTCACGGGCGCCGATCCATAGCGCGGCGCGAACTTCGCGATGGCATCCGTCACGGCGGGGTGCATGTGGAAGTGATGATGGCCGTTGATGTGGTCCATCACGAGGCCGGTTCCTTCGAAGCGCTGGAACTGTGCTTCGATCTCGGCTTCGGCCTGACGCCGCATCTCGCCCGAGAAAAACAGATTGAAGCCGAAGCGCTCGGGATTATTCGAGAAGCATCCGTCGGGACCGACCAGCAGCGGGATTTTTTCAGGCGGCAGGACCGGGCGGCTATCGACCAAGTGTATGTGCAGGCCGACGCCGAGGTTCGGCAACCGCTTTGCGCGTTCGACGGCGTCGGAAAACGCCTCGCCCCCGCACATCAAGCTCGTTGCGGAGAGAATTCCATTGCTATGGGAAGCTTCGATGCCTTCATTGACGGGGATCGACATCCCGAAGTCGTCGGCGGTCACGATCAATGTTTTCACGCGGCGGCCTCCCCTATCCAACCAGTGACTCGACGGTTGTCAGCGCCGAGCTGATCGAATCTTCCATCCCCACATAATCCCATAGCCCATAGCGGCCGATGGGATGAATGCCCGCCGCGTTCAGCCGCGCGAGAATGCCCTGTACGAGCTGATCACGCTCGGGCGTGTGATGGACGTAGGCGCAACGGATGACGTGCGCGACGGTGCAAACGATATCTTCGCTTTTCACCCATCCGAGTTTTTCGAGTGCGGCGATGACACCGGGCTGGATCTTGCTGACGATGTCGGTGCGGTCGATATCATCACCGGGCACGCCGACTTCGACATAGACCGCGTTATAGCCGCTCGACGCCATGGCCGGACTGATGTTCGAATAGCAGCCGAAGCGATAGAACGGGATGGCGCGGTCGGGCACGTAGACCCAGTGCGCATCCTTGAGTTTGCTCGGCAATTTTCCGCGAACACCGAAATTGAAGCTGATTGTCGAGCTGTGGCTCAGCCGATTGGCAGCCGCAGTTAGTTTTGGGTCGCCCGTCAGCTTGCAGAGCGCCTTGAGAGGAATGCTCGGCAGCATCTTTTCCCAGGCGATGGTGCGCCCCGCGCTCGTCGAAACGGTGCGCCGATCGAGGTCGATACCGATGATTTCTTCGTTGGTCGCAACGCTTTTGAGGCCACGGGCGAGGCCGCGCGTCAGAACATCGATGCCGCCGCGCTTCGGATACCAGAACGTGCTGTTGTACTCTGCGACTTCAACCGCCTTGTTGGCAAAGCCGGCACGGATGCGCTGCTCGTCGGGCGGCGGGAAAAATCTTTTGACAGCACCGATGGAGAGCCGGCTGAGCGGCGTCGCCATCGTCTTCTCATTTTGCGGAATGAGAAACTTATCGGCCACAGCTTGGCCGAAGCCCGAAACGATGAACTCGCGGAAGCCATTGATGTCGCCCCGGGCCGCCGGTCTCGAGTCGTAGGAGGCTTCGCATTCGTTGCGCAGCTCATCAGGCAGTTCGCCGAGGTGATATTGGATCGGCGCGTTGATCAGACGGCCGCCGGCGTAGAAGTATGACTTCCGTTCGACAGTTTCCCAATCATCATCGTTGAGATGCGCATAGGGGATTTGAGATGGCTTCGGAAAACGGCGGAGATGGAGAAAATGGCCGGTGTAGTCAAAGCAGAAGTCCTCGACCTGCGTGGTCCGCGTCAGGCCGCCCAACGCCGGGCAGCGCTCCAGCAGGAGGTAATCGCGGCCGCTGGCCTGCAAGGATTGTGCTGCCGAGAGGCCTGAGATCCCTCCCCCGGCGACGAGCCATTTTCGCGACATCTGCGTCAGCATCCGAGTTTGTTGGTTGGAGAATGGGGCTGACGCAAGGCGTAAACCGAAGACGACTTTCGCATCATCGGCCGACAGAGGCGGCCACGTCGTCCGGAGGCGGGGCAGTGAGACAGCAAGCGTGCAACCCTTAGGTTGAAGCAATCGGACAAAGGCTGCGTTTTCAGCGCTTTACGGATAAGCGTGGTGCGGGCGGAGGGATTTGAACCCCCACGACTTGCGCCGCTGGAACCTAAATCCAGTGCGTCTACCAGTTCCGCCACGCCCGCACGTGCTTCCGGCCAACGGGATTTGGCCCCGCCAGCCGGTCGCGAAGCGCGTCTCTTACTGAAAAGCGCGCTCGAAAACAACGCGTAAACAGCCCTGTCCCAAGGCCGAGATGCCGCAAAATGCGCCAAGGGCGCTCCCTGCTCCAATTCGCCGCTTCAACTTGCGGGCGCGACAAGATTTGCCTATGTGCTTTCGACCGCCAAAAAAGCCATGACCAGCAAACCCGTGGGAAATTCCTTGCCTGTTACAGCCAAGAACTGGATCGTCGAGACGGATTGGCTCGCTGATCACCTCTCATCGCCCGATTTGATCATCCTCGATGGCAGTTGGCATCTACCGACCGCCAACCGCGATGCCAAGAAGGAGTATCTCGCGGAGCATATTCCCGGCGCGCTCTTCTTCGACATCGACGATCTTTCCGATGAAAAGTCGTCGCTGCCGCACATGCTCCCGTCGACCGTGAAATTCGCGTCGCGCATGAAGAAGATGGGCATCGGCGATGGCGCCCGCATCGTCGTTTATGACACGACGGGCATATTCTCGGCCGCGCGGGTGTGGTGGACGTTCCGGGCCATGGGCCATCGCGACGTTGCTGTTCTGAACGGCGGTCTTCGCAAATGGAAAGCCGAAGGCCGGGCGCTCGAGGACGGTCCTGCGCCGAAGCGTTCGGAGCGGCACTATTCACCGCTGCAAAATACCGAAATCATTCGTGACCTCGACGACATGAAGGCGCTGCTGAAGAAGAACGGCGTTCAGATCGTGGATGCCCGTCCCGCCGGGCGGTTTGAAGGCAGCGAACCCGAGCCGCGTCCGGGATTGCGTCAGGGTCATATTCCCGGCTCGAAGAACATTCCTTCGCAGCAGCTTTTGAACGCGGACGGCACGTATAAGTCGCCTGCCGAGATCACGCAGCTCTTCAAGGCTGTCGGCATCGATATTACCAAACCGGTCGTGACGACGTGCGGATCGGGCGTCACAGCTTCGATGCTGGCGCTGGCACTTGCCGTCGTCGGGCAGACGAACGCCGCCGTGTACGATGGTAGCTGGGCCGAATGGGGCCAGGAGAACGGACTTCCCATCGAGACGGGTCCGGCCAAGTAGCAAAAGCTGCAGCGGAGCCGCTCTGGCTCCGGTTCGCGTCGCGCTGGTGAGAAGCGCGACGCCTCTCACCTCTCAGACTGATGAGGGGAAGAACTGATAGAGCCACGTCTCGGTGAGAGCCGCGTCGCCCTTCCGCAGATAGGCTCGAAGATCAATCGGTTCGATCCCCGCCTCTTTCAGATCGAACATCGCGCGCCAGCGATGGCGCTGACCGACCACCGGATAGGTGGCGATGCCCGAGATCGATCCCCGCGAACAATTGACGATCAGTTCGACGCCGCTATCGCGTCCGAGGCCTTCGAAGACCTCTCCAGCGAAGTCGATGACGAACTTTCGCGTGCCCGCGGGCCGGGCGTTGTAGCTCAGGCCCGGCGGTCCGCCGATGCCGGACCACGTTCCGATCGTGCGTCCGAGGGATGCAGGGAACGGAATATCATCGAGCCACGAGAGCCGATAGCGGAACACGCGGCGCTGGCCTGACTTGGCTTTCTCCTTCGGCACCCAACAGGCGACGATGTTGTCCCAGGTCTCGGTGTCGGTCCGAAGTTCGATGAGATGCACGGCGCCCTCGCCCCATGCGTCGAGCGGCTCGACCCAAACTGACGGTCGCTTTTCGTAAAAAATTCCATCGTCCAGATAGTGATCGAAGTTGCGGTCGCGTTGAAGCAGTCCAAAACCCTTCGGATTGCGATCCGAAAATGCGTTCGTCATGGCGTGCGGGGGATTGAGGATCGGCCGCCAGATGCGTTCGCCGTTGCCGGTCAAAACCGCCAGGCCGTCGCTGTCGTGGATTTCCGGGCGCCAGTCGCGCGGCTCCTGATGGGTGTCCTCGCCGTACCAGAACATGCTCGAGAATGGCGCGATGCCGATGCGGTCGATGTCCGCTCGAATATGGAGCCGCGCCTCGATTTCCATGACGACGCGATAAACGCCATCCGGCTGCATTACTCGCTTTGTCTGCATGCGGTAGGCGCCCGCGATGCTCGGTCCATCGAGCAACGCATAGACGATCATTCCGCCGTCCGGCTCGGATGAGGCTTCGAGCCAATACTGTTTGAAGCGGGGAAATTCCTCCGGCTTCGACATCGCCGTATCGATCGCAATGCCGCGCGCCGATAGTCCGTATTGGTTGTAAGGGCCGGAACTTCGAAAATAGGAAGCACCGATGGCCGCGAACCAATCGGTCTTGAGATCTTCAGCCATGATGCGAAAGCCCGCAAACCCCGCGCCGGAGCGAAGTCCTTCGGCTGGATGACCGGAGGGAATTTCGAACAGATCCTGGTTGTAGATCAGCTCGCGCGCCTGGCCGCCTTCCACGAGGCTGATGCGGACGGGATCGGACGCATACTTGTTCATATGGAAAAACTGAACCGGGTAACGGTCCGCGTTGCCGACATGAACGGTTCGATCCGTGCGATAACGAATGCGCTGCGTCTGATCGTAATCTATTTCCGCGAGCACATTCGGCGACGGGTTGACCGGCGGCTCATAACTATACTGAGCAAGGCGCCGCGCCTCCTTCTCGAGACTGTCGAATGAGAAGGGCTGAGGCGCCTTGAACTCGTTTTGTGGAATACCGGTTGCGGCAATCGCGTTCAGTGGGCGGGCAGCGAGCAGCCACGCCAACCCCAAACTTCCACCAGACTTCAAAAGCAAACGGCGGTTTGTATCCATCGTTCGCCCTCTTTGATCATCTATCCGCGCCATTTGTCCCTCGGCCCTTTGAACCGGGCCTGAACAGAACGCGCGAGAATCGATTTAGTGCGGTGGCGAAGAAGATTTCTCCAAAGCCTTCTCGATCCAGGTGATCATTTCAGGGGATGTTGGCGCCAACTTGGTGGAAAAAGAGCGCAGGAGCCGCCCATCCCGGCCGACAAGATATTTATGGAAATTCCACGACGGAACACCGGCCGGGCCCATTGTTTCGGCTGCCCATTTGTAAAAGGGATGCGCTTCCGGGCCGACGACGGAGTGCTTCGACGTCAGCGGAAAAGAAACGCCGAACACACCCTGACAGAACGATTGGATCTCTCCATCGGGCGAAGGTTCCTGCTCACCAAAGTCGTTGGATGGCACGGCGATGACGACGAGGCCCGATTTCTCATAGCGCGTCCACAGTTCCTGCAATCCCGCATATTGCTTGGTGAAGCCGCAGAGCGAGGCCGAATTCACGATCAGCAGCGCGTGGCCGCGCCAATCCGAAAGCTTCATCGGGGCGCCGTCGATACTGACGAATTCAAAGTCGTAGGCTGTGCCGTTCACGTCTGCCTGGGGCGCCACGCTCGGCGGCGCCTTCCAGATCGACCAAATATTGGTGGCAGCATTCAAAAGTTTCCGCAAATTTTGCCTCGCAATTTCCGATGCTTACTGACGTTCGGTCAGGGTGCATTTATACTATCCGTGTCGCATTGCGATCAACCGCACGCTTACGGGAAGCCCATGTTCCGCTCGTGACAGTCGCCAGCGCGACCCACGTCTAGATTGCCTCCATCAAATTCACGAGCCCCGAGGCTCACCCAAGGAGGAATTGGCGATGACGAAATTCAGCTTCACGTTTGCTCTGGGCGCTTTTGCCATTTTGGCTGGCGCGATGGCGCTCAACACCTCAGCCGCAAACGCTGGCGGGGGCGCCAAGGAATTCTTCGTGCAAGATTATCAGTTCGCGAAGCCGATGCACGGCTATTCGGGCCACTCGGGCAATTACTACTGCGACTATCAGCGCTTACCGACTCGCAAGTGCATCACGAACGGCAACGGTTCGGAGAGCTGCAAGATCGTCGGATGGACACTTCGCGAGATGTGCCAGTAGGCCCGCCAATACAATTTTCACTGACGACGCGATCAAAGGCTCTGGATAATTCCGGAGCTTTTTTTCGTCTTGAACAGCAATTCCGGATTACAAAAATTCATCCGCACTCCAACAATGATCTTCACTTCATTCAGACCTGTTCCAACCGAAACAGCGAAGGCGGAATAGGGTCGTTAGCGTGGCTCGTGATGCTGGTCAGGAGCTGACGCCCAGGCCGGCTCTGCATCTTTAAGGAGGACTGTCACATGAGCACTGACGAAACTTATCATCCGCGCAGAGGAGGCTTCCTCGCGAAGCTGTTCTTTCTGCTCGTTGCGGTCAGCGCCGGCGCATTCGGTGCAATCGCTATTTCACGCAGCGATTTGTTGGATACGAAATCCGACAAGAACGACACGATCAAGAGCGAGGAAGTAGCGCCGAAAATCGACTGGGTGGCCGCAGCGCCCGGCCGGATCGAGCCCAAGTCCGGACTTGTGCGCGTCGGCGCTCAGCTTCTCGGGCGCATCGCCGAAGTCAATGTGAAGCTCAACGACACCGTCGAGGAAGGCGAACTGCTGATCCGCCTCGACGACGATGAGGCGCGCGCTCGTCTGCAGGCGGCCGAGACGGAGGCCGCGTCCCGCAAACGCGAGCGTGACGCTCAGCCTCTCGACAAGGCGCGCGACGAACTCCGCACCGCGGAAGACAACGTCTTCACCGCCGAGCGGGCGCTGACGAATGCGCGGTTCGGCCTTGAATATGAGCTGCAGGCGCAGCGCCAAGGCAATGGCAGCGCCGACCGCGTGAAAGATGCACGCAACTACCTGGCGAAGGCGAAGTCGAAACTGCAAAAGGAACGCGCGAACTATGCTTCGGCACAATCCAAGGCTGATATTCCCGCGCCCAATCGGCTTGAATCGGCATTGCAGGCGGCTCGTTCGGATGTCTCCGTAGCCGAAGCTCTCCTCGAGAAAACACGCGTTCGCGCGCCGGTCGCCGGAACCATTCTGCAGCTTCCCGCAAAGGCTGGCGAGATGGTTGCGCCTTCGCCCGACCAGGCTCTCGCGGTTCTTGGCGACATGTCGGTCGTGCGTCTCAAGGCCGAGGTCGACGAGACCGATGTCTCGAAGATCAAGGTTGGCGGCAAGGTGACCGTGAAGAGCAACGCGTACCCCGGCAAAGAATTCGCAGGCACGGTCGCAGCGCTTGCCCCGTCGCTTTCTTCACCGCAGTTCGCGCTTCGCGGCGCTCGCCGTCCAACCGACATTGAAGTCCTCGAAGTCACCGTCGATCTCAATGGCAATCCTCCGTTGCTGCCTGGAATGCGGGCCGACGCTTTTTTCAAGTGACGGGAAAGCCGAATGCTCCCGACGGAAAACGCCGGCGCGTGATGTTGGCGGATGACTTCTGAAACGGAGACTTGAAAAGGCCAGCGGCGGATCGCTTCCTCCTTAGTGAAGCCGTCGCCGGTCCTGGGGCGGGGAGGCAAGTGCTGGATGGGAATGCGGTCCCGTCCAGCGCTCCTCCCCGCCGGCATTTTTAGGCAGCCATTCCGAATTCTTCATAGGCTCACGAAGACGCGAAGCAGAGTCCACAAAATTATTATCCGCGTGCTTCGTGTCCCTGCAGGAACAGCGGAGAATCAAGGTTTTTTGCATGATGCAGCTATGGAAGACGCCACCACTCAGGCTACCTCAGGGAGAGAACAAATGTACGGAGAAATCAAAAAATTCCGACCTGATCTCGGGGTCGGCGTGATCCGCGCGGAAGACGGCCGTGCTTATCGCTTCGAAGGCTCGGACATTCGCAATCGCTTGGAAGACCTCGAGGGCCAGGAAGTCCATTTTCAGCTCGGTGAGCTCAAGGCTCGAGACATCATTGTGCTTGCAGGATCGCCGTGGTCGGCTTTCGGCAGCATCGGCATTTGATCTGCGTACCGGAGAGAGTGTGATGCGTGCGTGTATCAATCTTGCCGACGTGCCGGTGGTTGACGCTTCAGAGTTTCACATCGTGATGGAGATGCTGATCGAGAACGGTCAGGGACTTGCGTTACTCCGCGGTCTCAAGGAGGAAGAAATCCGCGTCCTTGAAAATCGTCTCTGGATCGAGTTCGAAGGTTCCGACACTGCTCGCCTGGCGATCGCCTTGCGTTTTCGCGCACTCCTCGACGTCTTCGCGAGCCGGCGTCTCAAGGCTTTGTTTCTCGACCGCGGCTTTCGGCTTCTTCGATCGGCGGTGCGCGAAGCGGCGCAGCGTCCCCTGAACATCCGTTTCGGATTCAACGCGCAGCAATTGTTGCTGGCGCTTGATGCCGCGACCAACACGACGGCGCGCGAGGTCAGGGAAGACCTGACGCTGCAGATCGCTGCGTAACGGGATTCCGCGATCTCGCACCCCGACACAACCTACTGTTAATACAGCGAAAAACCAAGAAATTTTGATTTCGACGGCACTGTTCCGACTGGAACAGCGGGAGGAGATTTTCTGGAGCATTCTCCTCTCATAGCCGGTGAGGACCGGCGACGAGATAGAAGCAAAAATTGCCGCTGGAGGATCACATGTCCAAGATCGCATTCGCCCTCGCCGCTGCCGTACTGGCCGGCACCACGATGACAAACGCTGCGAACGCGGGTGTTCGTCTCGGGTTTGGCTTTCCGCTCGGAACATTCATCGCGCACTCGAACGAGAATTATGACGCCAGCGACTATCGCCGCAGCGAACGTCCGCGCACGGTGCGCCGCGATTATCAGGACGATGCCCCCGCTCGCAAAGTCGCCAAGATCAAGCGCGCTCCCAAGACTGAAGTTAGCGAGGCTCCGGCGAAGCCCAGCGCAACTCCGGTCGTTCAGACAGCCAAGCTCGAGGACAAGCTCTCTTCCGATCCGGCGACGACAACGGTGATCGAGAAGACACCCACCGCCGCAAACGAAACGACGACGACGCCAGCCAAGGATGTGACGACCGGCTCGATCACTCAGGCTTCGGCAACCATGGACAAGACCGACACCCCAGCGAAGTCTATTACCGAAACGAAGACGGTCACGACAGAAACCAAACACGTCTGCCGCCGCTACTCGCCAGCCGTCGCCGGGCTTGTCGATGTCCCCTGCGAATAAATCCTAGCACTGAACAGTGGGGCCATCCGCACGCTCGCCCCTGGGAAAGCTCAAACCAAGTCGCTATCGTCGAAATCTCGACCATTGCCTCAAGGAGGGGAAAAGGTCATGGAACTCGCAGCTTCAGCACCCGTACTCGCGAAGACGAGATTTGCACCGTCGCCGAAGCACCGGTCGGGCAAGCGTACAATGCCGATGGTGGTGAAGCTCGCATACCGCAATCTCTTCCATGACCGCTTGAGCTTCTTCGTCACCGTCGTCGGCATCATGTTTTCGGTCGTGCTTGTCGCGGTGCAGTCCGGCATTTATCTCGGCTCCGCGAACAAGATCGCGGCCATTATCGACGCGGCGCCTGCTGATCTTTGGGTCGTTCCCCTCGGGACGAAGAGCTACGACGATCCGTCATTCCTGTCAGGCCGCGAGCGCTACATGGCGTTGTCTGCGCCCGGCGTTGCTGACTCGGAAGACATGCTCGTTTCATTCGCACGCTGGCGGAAGCCGCTTGGCGGCGAGACGACCGTACTGCTGATCGGCACCTCCGGCGACAGCCCGAAAGCGCTGCCTTTGAATATCACCGACGGCAGCCGCGAAGCGCTCGAAGCGCCGAATACCGTCGCGATCGACCGGAGCTATTTCAACGATCTCGGCGTCAGCCAGCTCGATGACGTGGCCGAACTCAACGGTTCGACCGTCAAGCTCGTCGCTATCACCAAGCGCGTGCGCTCGTTCACCACGCTGCCCTTCGTCTTCACATCGCTTGAAGAGTCACGCCGTCTCGCTGGCGCAAATCAAGATCAGGCGAGCTATCAGCGGGTGACCCTTCTGCCGGGCGCCGATATCGAAACAGTGCGTAAGGAAATCGAGACGCGGCTTCCCGATACAGAAGTTTTGACGCAGGCCCAGTTCCGCACGCGCAGCCAGGATTACTGGCTCAAGCAGACCGGTGCGGGCGCGGCGCTCGACGCTGGCAAACTGCTCGGCCTAATCGTTGGGATTGTCATCGTTGCTCAGACACTCTATTCGAGCACGAAAGATCACATCAACGAGTTTGCCACGTTGCGTGCGCTCGGTGCCGGAGCGGGCTACATCGTTAAAGTCATTCTCATTCAGGCCATCTTATCGGGCCTCATCGGCTTCGCCCTTGGCATGAGCTTGGCACTCATCGCCATTCAAGCCGCGCAGGACACAAAACTAACGATCATCATGACGATGCCGCTCGCTGTGCAGCTTTTTGCAATCACGATCGGCATGTGCATCTTCGCTGCGACAAGCGCCATCATCAAGGTCGTCCGTATCGACCCGGCCGTCGTGTTCAGCCGCTAACCGATTTCCAGGAGACGTGACATGACCGAGCCGGGAAACAGCAAAGTGATCGTCGAAGCCGAAGGCATCGTGAAGGTGCTCGGGACGGCGCCGAACGAGATCAAGGTTCTCAAAGGCATCGACCTGCAGCTTCAGACGGGCGAGTTGACCCTGATGATGGGCCCGTCGGGCTCCGGCAAGACGACGCTTCTTTCGATCCTCGGCTGCATCCTTTCGCCGACGCAAGGGAAGCTTACGATCGCGGGGCACAGGACGGAAAACATGAGCAAGGAGCAGCTCGCCAACCTTCGGCGGACGCATGTCGGGTTCGTGTTTCAGTCGTATAATCTCGTGCCGACGTTGTCGGCCGTCGAAAACGTCATGCTGGCGCTCGATCTTCGGGACATCAACGGCCCGGGCGCCTATGAGCAGGCCGCCGAGGCCCTCGTGTCCGTCGGGCTTGGCCATCGCATCAACGCCATGCCGTCGAAAATGTCGGGCGGCGAAAAGCAGCGTGTGTCCATTGCCCGTGCGCTTGCAGGATCACCGTCGGTCATTCTCGCGGACGAGCCGACGGCGGCTCTCGACGCGAAAAACGGCATGGCGGTCATGGAATTGCTCGCAAAAGTCGCTCAGGACACGCGGCGAGCCGTTCTGGCGGTCACGCACGACCACCGCACCCTCCAATATGCCGATCGCATCATAACGATCGACGACGGGCGGATTGCGGGTTCAGAACGGCCCAAGGTCTCCGGAAACGCTGTCGAGATGGCGGCCCACTAGGCCTTCGAGTTCCGTTACGGGACAGAAACCCCACTGGACAAGGCCGCCCTCGGGCCAATGGCCGCGCATTCGCGCCAACCGGGCATCTGGACCGGGAGGGGCATTTGTGTAGGATGCGGCCAAACTTACCAATCCCAAATTGGAATAATTAAGGAATTAGCGCCCATGGCGGGGCCTCAAGTGAACACGTCCATTCTTCCAGGCAACCTCATGGCGGGCAAGCGGGGCCTCATCATGGGCGTCGCGAACAACCGATCGATCGCCTGGGGCATCGCAAAGGCCTGCGCTGCGCAAGGTGCGGAAATTGCGCTCACCTATCAAGGGGATGCCCTCAAGAAGCGAGTCGAGCCGCTGGCTGCCGAACTTGGTGCGAAAAACGTCCTGCACTGCGACGTGACCGATGCAGCGTCCATGGACAACTTGTTCGACCACCTCGGCAAGACCTGGGGCAGCCTCGACTTCCTGGTCCACGCCATCGCTTTTTCGGACAAGAACGAACTCGACGGCCGCTACGTCGACACCACGGAAAAGAACTTCACGCAGAGCCTGCTGATCTCGTGCTTTTCGTTCACGGCGCTCGCCCAGCGCGCTGAAAAGCTGATGCCGAACGGCGGATCGCTCGTGACGCTCACCTATTACGGCGCCGAGAAGGTCATGCCGCACTACAACGTCATGGGCGTCGCGAAGGCTGCTCTCGAGGCGAGCGTGCGGTATCTGGCGGCCGATCTCGGCCGGACGGGTATCCGCGTCAACGCAATTTCGGCGGGCCCCATCAAGACGCTCGCGGCCTCGGGCATTGCGGACTTCCGGTACATCCTGAAGTGGAATGAGTACAATTCGGCGCTTCGCCGGAATGTCACGATCGACGACGTGGGCAACGCTGGTCTCTACCTGCTTTCCGATCTTTCGCGCGGCGTCAGCGGCGAAATTCACCACGTCGACAGCGGCTATCATATCCAGGGCATGAAGAACGAGGACGCTCCCGACATCTCCGTCGTCAAGAGCGACGAGGCTTGAGCGCGGACGCGTCGGTCACCGTCTCTTTGAGGCCGGGACTCACGCTCTATCTCATTCGACACGGCGAGACCGATTGGAATCGGGAAGCTCGTTATCAAGGGCAGCGCGATATCCCTCTGAATGAAAGGGGAAGCGAGCAAGCGCGCCGTCACGGCGCGATCCTGAAAGACATCGAGCCCTCCGTCGCGGACTTCGATTTCGTATCGAGCCCGCTTCAACGCGCCGTCGAAACGATGCGCCTCGCCCGTACGGTCCTCGGGCTCGACCCCGACGCGTTTCGCAGGGCTCCCGAGATCCAGGAATTGAGCTACGGCCATTGGGAGGGCGAACTCGCGGCGGAGCTTCCCGCGAAGGATCCCGAAGGCATCGCGGGCAAGTCTGCTGATCCTTACGGCTGGCGCCCCCTTGGCGGGGAAAGCTACCGAGACCTTGAGCGGCGCGTATCGGATTGGCTGGCGAGCCTTTCCGCCAATACCATCGCCGTCAGCCACGGCGGGGTCAGCCGCGTCGCCCGCGGGGCGCTGCTCGGAATCGACCGGGCGATCGTGCCTTTCCTCGAAGTTCCTCAGGACAAGATCCTGAAGCTCTCCGGCGGCAAGATGCAGTGGATTTGAATTGAGCCCGACGAAAAAGAGCCGGAGATGCGGCTCTCCGGCTCTTCGACACTCAATCATGAGTGCATGATGAAAGGCCCCTCGACCTCGGACGCTCAATCCGGGAAGAACGGTCTTTTATGAGCCGGCAGCGGACTTCTGGCGAAACATTGCGACGCGGCGTGAGCCCGCCGTTCGATGAGAACGGGTGATCCGCATAGCCGCCACCTGCGATCTTTCGATGCGCCGCGAGCTGCGGTCGGGCAGCGGACGCGGGCTCGGCCGAGTTGTCGATCCAATACGGATGCGTGGGTCTCGCCTCGTCCCATCATCTGCTGAAGGACGTGCAGGCGAACGCATACTGGCTCGAGTTAATCTGCGTCGCCGGGACTTGTCACGCGGCTTTGCGGGCGATGTGGTCTTGCCGCCTACGGCTTCGGCTCCTAAGAAGAGCGGTGACGCAGCCCGGCAACAATCGTTGCAGAGCCACCGAATTTTGCTCTTCGGGCACCACTCCGAATTTTCAGGCAATGTCTCACAACACCTTCGGCCATCTATTTCGCGTGACGACCTGGGGCGAAAGCCACGGCCCTGCCATTGGGGCCGTCGTAGACGGCTGCCCGCCGGGCATCGCGCTCGAAGCTGCCGATATCCAGACCTATCTCGATAAGCGTAAGCCCGGCCAATCGCGCTTCACGACGCAGCGCCAGGAGGCGGACGCCGTCAAAATTCTGTCCGGCGTCTTTCCGGATGCGTCGGGCAAGCAGGTGACGACCGGCACGCCGATCGCGCTCCAAATCGAAAACACCGATCAGCGCTCGAAGGACTATGGCGACATCAAAGACGCCTATCGGCCCGGCCACGCCGATTTCGCCTACGACGCGAAGTATGGCATCCGCGATTATCGCGGCGGCGGGCGTTCGTCGGCGCGAGAGACGGCGTCGCGCGTTGCGGCCGGCGCGGTCGCCAGGAAGATCATTCCCGGCGTCAGGATTCGCGCGGCCCTGATCCAGATCGGTCAGATCAAGATCGATCGCGCCAACTGGAATTGGGACGAGGTCAACAACAATCCGTTCTTTTCGCCGGACACGACGGCGGCTCAGCACTGGGCCGATTACCTCGACAAGGTTCGCAAATCCGGCTCGTCCGTCGGCGCGATCATCGAGGTGGTCGCCGAGGGCGTGCCTGCAGGTTGGGGCGCACCGCTCTACGGTAAACTCGACCAGGATCTGGCGAGCGCGATGATGTCGATCAACGCGGTCAAAGGCGTCGAGATCGGCGCGGGCATGGCCGCTGCGGAACTGACCGGAGAGCAGAACGCCGACGAAATTCGCATCGGCAATGACGGCGCTCCGGACTTTCTATCGAACAACGCAGGCGGCGTTCTCGGCGGCATCTCGACCGGGCAGCCCATCGTTTGCCGTTTTGCCGTGAAGCCCACCTCGTCGATCCTGGCACCGCGCCGGACGATCGATCGGCAGGGGCATGAGACCGAGATCATCACCAAGGGCCGGCACGATCCGTGCGTCGGCATCCGCGCCGTTCCGGTTGGCGAGGCCATGATGGCGATCGTGCTCGCCGATCATTTCTTGCGCCATCGGGGACAGATCGGCGTTTAAGCCGGAGGCGAGACAATCGCGCGTTTTCGGAACATTATCGTTCTCACCGGCGCCGGACTTTCTGCGGAAAGCGGTGTTCCGACATTTCGCGATCCCGACGGCACCTGGTCGAAGTACGATTTAGAGGACGTCGCAACGCCTGAGGGCTTCCTGCGCAATCCGCTTCTCGTCAATGATTTCTATAATGCGCGGCGGCGTGCTCATCGTGGCATCAAACCCAATGCCGCGCATCTGGCGCTCGCCCGCCTCGAGGCTGAGCGCGGCGGCGTGACGGTCGTCACGCAGAACATCGACGCGCTGCATGAGGCGGCGGGTTCAAAGTCGCTGATTCACATGCACGGCGAGCTGTTTAAAGCGCTTTGTACGTTTTGCTCTCATCGCACGATTTGGCGAGACGATCTTCGCGTCGATACGGCTTGTCCGTTTTGCGGGTTGCCGGGCGGCATGCGGCCCGACGTCGTCTGGTTCGGCGAGATGCCCTACGAAATGGGGCGCATCAATGCTCTGCTTTCCGAGGCCGATTTGTTCGTCTCGATCGGCACAAGCGGGAATGTGTATCCGGCAGCCGGTTTCGTCGCCGAGGCAGCTGCGAGCGGGGCGCATACGGTCGAGCTCAATCTCGAACCTTCAGAGGGCGCGAGCCTGTTCGACGAAGCGGTCTATGGGCGCGCGACGGAAATCGTCCCGGCTTTCGTCGACCGCATTCTCCGCAACGGCTAGCGGCGGAAAATCGCGACGACCTCGACGTGCGCGGAATAGAGGAACTGATCGATCGGCGTCACGGATTCGATTTTGTATCCGGCATCGACGAGATGACGCGCGTCGCGTGCGAGCGTTGCCGGATTGCAGGATACGGCGACGACGGTTTTGACTTTCGATCTCACCAATCTCTGTGACTGAGCCTCGGCTCCTGCGCGCGGCGGATCGAATACGACAGCGTCGTGCTCGTTGAGTTCCAGCGGTGACAACGGTTCGCGGAAGAGATCACGAACGGTTGCGGTGATCGGCTTCAGACCGGACGTTTTTTTCGCGGCTGCTGAAAGCGCGGCGATGGCTGTCTTGTCTCCATCGAACGCCGAGACGCGCGAGCGCGCCGCGAGTGGAAACGTGAACGCGCCCAAGCCGCAGAACAGGTCCGCCACGGCCTTGGCCTTGCCGACGGCAGCGACGACGCGACGTGCGATGTCCGCCTCCGCCTCTTCGACCGCTTGCACGAACACGCCGGGCGGCAAGACGACCTCCGCCGAGCCAAACGTCAGGAACGGGTGCAACGTCTCGACAACGAGCTCGCTCCCGACGATGAGGCGCGCGAGTTGCATATCGCTGGCCTTCGCCGCGAGCACGCTTCTAACTTCCGGCGTCAATTGACGCTCGGTGCCGGTGATTTCGATGTCGAGGCCGGATTTCGTCAGCGTGATGGCGACGCGTGCTTCTCCGCGTTTTGAAAGAAGCGGCGCGATCAGATTGCCGATGGCGGGGAACGCCGCGACGATCTTGGGCTCAAGAACCGGGCATTCCTCAATTGCGACGAGGTCATGCGACGCTGCTTCGTAGAAACCCAGCGCGACGCCTTCGGGCGTGCGCACCGCTTTCATCACAGCGCGGCGGCGTTTGCCTGCGGTTCTTTGCAGGGGATCGACGATCGGTTCGAGGCCGCGCGAGCGAAACGCGTCGACGACGAGATTCCGCTTCCATTCGGCGTAGGTATCGGACGCCATATGCTGAACGCTGCAGCCGCCGCACTTGCCGAAATGCTTGCAGACGGGAGCGATGCGCTCCGGGCTCGGCTCAAGCACGCGCAGCAGGCGCGCGCGTTCGCCGTCGACTTCCGCTTCGACGCACTCTCCTGGCAGCGTAAACGGTACGAAGACGGCCTCACCATCGAGGTCGGCCACTCCGTCACCTTGCGCGCCGATGCGGCGGATCAAGAGTTCGCGCGCGTCAGTCATTACGTCGTGCTCCAAGTAGGAATTCAGAATTGCCGGAGCCACCGAGAATGGGCGACGGCATGTCGCCGACGACGGTCCACGCAGGCTGGTTTTCGATCCACGCGCGAACGCTTTGCAGTGCGCCCTGACGCGCCGCCTCGTCGCGCACGATGCCCCCGCTGCCGACGTTGTCTCGTCCGACTTCGAATTGCGGCTTCACGAGCACGACCATCCAGGCACCTGGGCTTGCGAGTTGTAGTGCCGGAGCAAGCAGTTTCGTGACGGAGATAAAGCTGACATCGACGGTGATGGCCGCGACGGGCTCAGGAACTTCAGATCGCGTCAGCCGTCGTGCGTCGAAGTTTTCGAGCGAGACCACGCGGGAATCATCTTTCATGCGCGGATGAAGCTGCGCGGTGCCGACATCGACCGCATAGACGCGGGTGGCACCGCCTTCGAGCAGAACTTCCGTGAAGCCACCGGTCGAAGCGCCGACGTCGAGGCAAACTTTGTTCGAAGGATCGAAGCCGAAGTGTGCGAGCGCGGCCACAAGTTTCTCTGCGCCGCGCGAAACATAGGCGGGAGCTTCGGAAGAAATCTCGATAGCGAGAGAACCTTTCACATCCTGCGCCGGCTTATCGCAAACGCTGCCGCCGACCCGCACGAAGCCGCGCTTGATCAGATCCTGGGCGCGGGCACGCGACGGCGCCAATCCGCGCGTCACGAGCATCTGATCCAAACGCATAATCCTTTGCCAACCTAATTGACGTTGCTGGTCATCCGACCCATCTGTCTGATGGGTCTAGGATGGAGAGCACACATATGAAACCTGCAATCTTCGCCGCGGCGCTCGTCGCGTTGATGCTGCCGATCGCGGCCTTGGCAGACAGCGGGCGCACGCCGTCTCCCGCGGGTGCGAAAGTCTTTATCATCGAGCCGAAGGACGGCGCGACCGTTTCGAGCCCGGTTACCATAAAATTCGGCATCGAAGGCATGGAGGTCGCTCCGGCGGGAAGCGATACGCCCCACACCGGCCATCATCATCTCTTGATCGATGCACCGCTCCCCGCCCTCGGCGAGGCGATCCCCAAGGACGAAAATCACGTTCACTACGGGAAAGGCCAGACGGAAGCGTCCGTGGAGCTTAAACCCGGGAAGCACACGCTGCAGCTCCTGCTCGGCGACAAGAACCACATTCCGCACGATCCGCCGGTGAAGTCCGACGTCGTGACGATCACCGTAGAATAAGCAACGACGCGGGGCCCGGCTCTCAGTCGGGCCTCAGCGCGTAGCGTCCGGAGCCGTTCGCGAAAAGAAGCAGAAATCCCCCTGCCATGCAGAGGTTCTTCATGAAGTTCGTTGCTTGAGCCTGATCGCCGAAGTCGAAGTGAAAGAGCGCCGCAGTAGCAAGGCAGAAACCCGCAAGCAGTAGGCCCGCCCAGCGCGAGAAGATGCCGAGGAGAACTGCGAGACCGACGACAACCTCGAATGCGATGACGACGGGCAGAAGCCCGCCGGGTAGCCCGTGGGATTCCATATAGGTTTGCGTACCGGAATAACCCGAGATCTTGTTGATCCCTGCGGTAATGAATATTGCCGAAAGAAGAACTCGCCCGACGAGGCTCGCAATCGCGTTCATTTCACCCTCCGACGTTCAGGTTTTGCTTTCTAAGTATGCTTCAGGCGCGCTCCCCCACTGCATCGGCGCGGCCTAGTGCCGAGAAAACGGTCTCGACAATACCGGACGCGTTGAGCCGTGCGGCTTCGTACATGGCTTCAGGCTTGCCGTGATCCATGAAAACGTCCGGCAGAACTTTCGCGCGGACGCGAAGGCCGCGATCGAGCAGGCCTTCGTCGGACAAGAACTGCAACACGTGGCTGCCGAAGCCGCCGATGGATCCTTCTTCGACGGTCACCAGAACCTCGTGATTTGCGGCCAGATCGCGGATCATCGCGACGTCGAGAGGCTTTGCGAAACGCGCGTCGGCGACCGTCGTCGAAAGCCCAGCGGCTGCGAGTTGATCGGCAGCCTTCAGACATTCGGCAAGCCGCGTTCCGAGTGAGAGAAGAGCGACCTTCGATCCCTGACGGACGATGCGGCCCTTACCGATTTCGAGCGGAATGCCCTCTTCGGGCAACTCGACGCCGACGCCTTCTCCGCGCGGATAGCGGAGCGCACTCGGCCGGTCGTCAATTTGCGCTTGCGTCGCGACCATGTGGACGAGTTCGGCCTCGTCGGCCGCGGCCATCACGACAAAGTTCGGGAGGCACGCGAGGTAGGTTACGTCGAACGATCCTGCGTGCGTTGCGCCGTCGGCGCCGACGAGACCGGCCCGATCGATCGCAAAGCGAACCGGCAGGCTTTGGAGTGCAACGTCGTGAACGACCTGATCGTAAGCGCGCTGTAGGAAGGTCGAGTAGATCGCCGCGAAGGGCTTGTAACCCTCGGTCGCGAGCCCTGCTGCGAAGGTCACGGCGTGCTGCTCGGCGATACCGACATCGAACGTGCGATCGGGAAATTCGTTGCCGAAGTGATCGAGACCCGTGCCGGACGGCATCGCTGCGGTGATCGCGACGATACGTTTGTCCTTCCGGGCTTCCGCAATCAAACTGTCGGCGAATACCTTCGTGTAGCTCGGTGCATTGGGCTTGGGCTTGACCTGCGCGCCGGTGATGACATTGAACTTGTTGACGCCGTGATACTTGTCGTCAGCCGCCTCCGCCGGAGCGTAGCCTTTGCCCTTCTTCGTCACGACATGCAGCAGGATCGGGCCCTGCTGGAGATCGCGCACGTTTTTCAAGACGGGCAGAAGCTGATTGAGGTCATGTCCGTCGATCGGGCCGACGTAATAGAATCCCAGCTCCTCGAACCAGGCGCCGCCCTGCCAAAGGTGACGCGTATATTCTTCGACGCGGGCCGCGCGGCGTTCCCACGCCTTCGGCAGCATCTTCGCCAACTGCTTCGCGTAATCGCGCAAATGCACGTAGGTGCCGCTGGACGTTACACGCGCGAGGTAGGCCGAGAGCGCGCCGGTCGGCGGCGCAATTGACATGTCGTTGTCGTTGAGAATGACAATCAATCGTTCGTCGCGTGCGCCGGCATTGTTGATGGCCTCGTAGGCCATTCCGGCGCTCATCGCGCCGTCGCCGATGACGGCAATGACGTTGTTCGATTTCTGGTTCAGATCCCGTGCGACGGCCATGCCGAGCGCTGCGGAAATCGACGTCGAGGAATGTCCGGCGCCGAACGGATCGTAGGGACTTTCTTCACGGTTCGTGAAGCCCGCGAGGCCGCCCGGCTGGCGCAGGGTGCGAATGCGGTCGCGGCGTCCCGTCAAAATCTTGTGCGGATAGGCCTGATGGCCTACGTCCCAGATCAAGCGGTCGTCCGGCGTATTGAACACCCAATGCAGAGCGACCGTCAGCTCGATCACGCCCAGGCCCGCGCCCAAATGGCCACCGGTTTCCGAGACGGCACTGATCGTCTCGTCGCGAAGCTCTGCTGCGAGCTGCGGCAACTGATCTTCCCCCAACTGGCGTAGATCATGCGGGGTCTGAATACGATCAAGTAACGGTGTCTGGCTCACGGTAAAACCTTGATGCGATGGTCACTTACGTGCCGTTGCGAAAGCGGGCGGTAATCAAACATCCCCGAACGTACGGGGCATTCATAACGCCTATCGTCGATCCGCCCAACTGCGGAGGTCCGTAGATGGCATAATGCGCTTGCGTGCCGCAGAGAAGTTAATGTTTGCCTGGAGGGCCGGGCTGCGCCCGATTGAATGCGCTCTTCTGAGCGCTCTTCCGTCAAAACGGCGCGTTGCCGTCCTTGTCCAGCGGGGTGGTACCCGTCGGTGTACCGTCGGCCCCGAGCGTCAGCTTCTCGACCTTTGCCTCTGCCGCCTTCAGCAGGCGATCGCAGTGGTCGCGAAGCGCTTCGCCGCGCTCGTAGATCGTGATGCTTTCCTCAAGCTCGACATCGCCGCGCTCGAGCTTGCCGACGATGGCCTCAAGCTCCTTCAGCGCGCGCTCGAATGTCATCTCCTTGATGTCGGCGAAGTTCTTTTCCGGTGCTTTTGTATTCATATTGTCCTGCTTCCGAGCGTTGAGAGCGGCATGCTGCTCAGTGGCCCGCGTCGATCAACGCCTTTACGTGGGCCGCGGCGGATTGGGCAAGCCCCGTGAGATCATAACCACCTTCGAGAACGGAGACGACCCGCCCGTTGCCGTGTCGCCGGGCTACTTCAGAGAGGGATTCGGTCGCCCAATGAAAGTCTTGTGCGACAAGATTGAGCGAGCCGAGCGGATCTCTCTGGTGCGCGTCGAAACCTGCCGAGATCAATAGCACGTCAGGGGCAAAATTGTGCAACGGCTCGAGGATTCGGCTTCTGAACGCCTCTTCGAACCGCTCGCGTCCGTCGCCTGCACGCAGCGGCGCGTTAAATATATTACCGACACCCGTTTCCCGCAACGCGCCCGTGCCGGGAAAGAGCGGCATCTGGTGCGTCGAGCCGTAAAAAAGGTCCTTATCGGACCAGAAAATTTCTTGTGTACCGTTTCCGTGGTGGACGTCGAAATCGACGACGGCTACGCGCTCAGCGCCGTACCGCTCCCGCGCATAGTGGGCCGCAATCGCCACGTTGTTGAAGAAGCAGAAGCCCATCGCCCGCTGGCTCTCCGCGTGATGTCCTGGCGGGCGAACCTGGCAAAAGACGTTCGCCGCTTCGCCGGTCATCACGATATCGACAGCGTCGAGCGATGCGCCAACGGCGCGGCGGGCGGCTTCCCACGTGCCGGGTGAAGCCACCGTGTCGCCGTCGATGTATTTGCGCCCTTGCTCAATATGCGCAACCGCCGCGGTCAGACTCTCGACGTAGTCCGCACCGTGCGCCATCGCGATATAGGTCTGATCATCTTCGCGGAGAGGCGCCTCTCGGCGATCAAGAAGCGCGAAGCTCTCATGCGATAACGCTTCGTCGATGGCCCGCATCCGGTCGGGCCGCTCAGGATGATGTTCTCCGGTGTCGTGATTGAGAAAGGCGTGATGCGTGATCAATGCTGTCGTCATATGCTTTGTCGCGCTCCGACTTGAACTCACGCCAATTCCGACAGCCGTGCGATTTTAACTCCTGGCGGCGGTTTGCTTTCTGCGGGGACGAAGAAATCAGGTGCCAAGGGCATCGAATTATCGACCCGGTAGTTTTCAAAATCCCCTACGCCGCCGACTTCCGAAAGGAACGTATCGTCGATCAGGAAGTGACCTGAGAATGTTTTCGCTGGCTGGCTGAAGATGAGATATGCCGCGTCGGCGACGATATCGGGTGTGCGGCTCATCCGCATGAGCTTGTCGCCGCCTAGAATGTTCTGCACGGCCGCCGTCGCGATCGTTGTCCGGGGCCAAAGCGCGTTGACGGCAATGCCGTCCTTCTTTAGCTCGTCGGAAAGTCCGAGCACGCAAAGGCTCATGCCGTATTTTGCGATTGAATAGGCGACGTGCCCGGAAAACCATTTGGAGTGCATGTCGAGAGGCGGCGACAATGTCAGAATGTGCGGGTTTTCGGCGCGTTTCAGATACGGCAAACAGGTCTTCGACGTGAGAAAAGTGCCGCGCGTATTGACCGCAAACATCAGATCAAAGCGCTTCATCTCCGTCTTCTCGATGGAAGTTAAAGAAAGCGCGCTGGCGTTGTTGACGCAAATGTCGATGCCGCCGAAGCGTTCGACCGTTTGCGCTACGGCGCGCTGAACTTCATCCTCGTTGCGGATATCGCATTCGAGGGCAAGTGCGGCGCCGCCTGCGTCCTCAATCTCCTTCGCTGCGGAATGTATGGTGCCTTCGAGCTTCGGATTTGGTTCGGCCGTTTTGGCGGCGATGGCGATGTTGGCGCCATCCCTCGCCGCTCTCTTCGCGATTGCCAGTCCTATGCCGCGGCTCGCGCCCGTAATGAAGAGGGTCTTGCCCTTGAGTGACGCCATTCCGCTGCTCTCATTCCCTGCCGAACACAGAGATCAACTTAATATGTTGGCATCGGTTGCGTAAGGGGAAACGAGCCCATCGATTAGGCTCGCCCCCGGACCTAGACGGATTTGCCGAATTTCGGAGGCCGCTTCTCGAAAAAGGCCGTAAAAGCT
Organism: Hyphomicrobium sp. 99; assembly: GCF_000384335.2. Lineage (NCBI taxonomy): Bacteria > Pseudomonadati > Pseudomonadota > Alphaproteobacteria > Hyphomicrobiales > Hyphomicrobiaceae > Hyphomicrobium > Hyphomicrobium sp. 99. The sequence continues at coordinate 1,485,420 of NZ_KQ031382.1, read as the reverse complement.
TCGATCGCTTCCGGCGACTTCAGACGCTCGCGGAAGGCCGACACCTCCTCATCGGTCCGCTTCAAGATCTCAGCTGTATCGCCGCGCAGCAGGCGGCGTGCGACGGCCAATGCTTCAGGCGGTTTCTTCGCGAGGCGGCGTGCCGCGTCGAGCGCGGCCTTCTCGAGATCCGCCGCGGGAATGATCGCGTTCACAAATCCGGCTGCAACCGCGTCGTCAGCGGACATCGGATCGCCGAGCACGAGCATCGCGAAAGCGCGGGCGTAACCTATGCGCTGCGGCATCAACAGGCTCGAGGCGGCTTCAGGCGTAACGCCCAGATCCAAGAAGGGCGTGGCGAAGGTCGCGTCCGGCGCCGCGTAAACGAGATCGCAATGGAAGAGCATCGTCGTCCCAATGCCGATCGCGGGGCCATTTACGGCGGCGATCAGGGGCTTCTTGACGACGGGTAGAAGCCGGATGAAGCGCACCACGTCTTTGTTTAGATCACCGGTGCCTCGCGAGGTGGCAAGAAAATCCCCTATGTCGTTGCCGGCGGTGAAGATACCGTTCGAGCCCGTTATGACGTGCGCAGCGATCGAATCGTCTGCATCGCCCGCTTCAATCGCGTCAGAGAGCGCGCGATACATGGCACCCGTCAGCGCATTCTTTTTCTCCGGCCGCGCTAGGCGGAGAACCTGAACGCCGTCGCCCCGCCATACGGCGACCTCTGCGATTTCTGATGTCATGCGAACACCGCGCCGTGGGCGTCGACAAGTACGGAGTCGGCGCCGTGCTGCACGGCCTCTGCGAGGCTTTTCGTTTCGGTCAGAAGATTTTCCGCGAGAAAGCGCGCGATCGCAACGCGTGGCGATCCAGCAGGCTCGGTCAAAGCGCCTTTCGCGAGGTAAGCGCCTCCGGCCGTCAGGCTCATTAGCCTCAGATAGGGTGTCGCCGACGCGAGTGCTTTTTCAGTGTGTCCGGGCAGCATTTGCGCCATCCACAGCGTCGCCGATTGCAGGTTGACCAGGGCTTCTCCAAGTCGGTCGGCCATGTGGCCGAAATCGCTGCGGTTCGCCGCGCGAACGTTGGCAATGATCCCGGCAAGACCAGCCAGGAATGCCGTTGCCGTCGCGCCGCCATCCAGGGTCAGTTTGCGCGTCACGAGGTCGATTGCCTGGATGCCGTTGGTGCCTTCGTAGATCGGCAGAATGCGCGCATCGCGGAGATATTGCGCGGCACCCGTTTCCTCGACGAAGCCCATGCCGCCGTGGACTTGAACGCCAAGCGACGCGACCTCGTTTGCGATGTCAGTCGAGAAGGCCTTGGCGAGCGGCGTCAACAGCGCGGCGCGGTTCAGCGCATCCTTGCGCGTTTTCTCGTCGGCACCGCGATGACCGATGTCGAGTTCTTTCGCCGTCGCGTAGCAGATCATGCGCGCGGCTTGTGTCAGCGCTTTCATCGTCAAAAGCATGCGACGGATGTCGGCGTGCTCGATGATCGGGCTCATGCCGCCTGAGCCGTTCGCCGGGAAGCTTCTGCCTTGGCGGCGTTCTTTCGCGTAGGCGACTGCGTGCTGCGTCGCGCGCTCGGCGACGCCGACGCCCTGAGCGCCGACGCCGAGGCGTGCCGCGTTCATCATCACGAACATCGTTGCGAGGCCGCGATTTTCTTCGCCGACGAGATAGCCCGTCGCGCCGCCGTTCTCGCCGAACTTCATCATGCACGTTGGGCTCGCCATGATGCCGAGCTTATGCTCAACACCGGCGCAAATGACGTCGTTTCGATCGCCAAGCGAGCCGTCGTCATTCACCAGATATTTGGGGACCAAGAAGAGCGAGATGCCGCGCGTGCCGGGCGGCGCATCCGGCAGGCGTGCGAGCACGAGATGAATGATGTTTTCGGCCAGGTCGTGCTCGCCGTAGGTAATGAAGATCTTTGTACCGGTGATGCGGTACGTTCCATTTCCCTGCGGTTCGGCGCGTGTCGAAAGGGGTCCGAGATCGGAACCGGCGTGAGGCTCCGTCAAATTCATCGTGCCGGTCCAATGACCGGCCACCATCTTGGGCAGGAATTTGGCCCTCAATTCCTCGCTGCCGCCCGTCTCGATGGCGTGAATGGCGCCTTGCGTCAGGAGCGGACAAAGCCCGAACGATACGTTCGCCGCGTTCCAGATCTCGCCGACGGGCGTCGCCACAATTTCGGGGAGGCCTTGCCCGCCATACGCGTCTGAGCAAGGAAGCGCGCTCCATCCGCCTTCCACGAACTGCCGGTAGGCAGCCCCGAAACCAGGCGGGGTTGTCACTTTTCCTTCAGATAATTTCGAGCCGATACGGTCGCCGATCGCGTTCAAAGGTGCTAGGACCTCGGCGCCGAACTTTCCCGCCTCTTCGATGACGGCCACGACTGTGTCGGCGTCAAGCCCCGGATAGAGCCCGCTGGTGTCCATTTCATCGAGAGCTGCCACGGTCTTAAGTGAAAAGACGATGTCGTCTACTGGAGCCTGATAAGTCATGGATCGTCTCTCAATGCCGCTCGGGTTCTGCTTCCGAACACTATGCCGAACAAAGGTGCGAGCAAACCGGGTGAAAAATTGAAGCAAGGCAGAATTGTCCCCGCCAACGCCGAGTGGATCGCCGAAGCGGGACAAATGATCAGGTCGGGTGCGCTCGTCGCATTTCCGACCGAGACAGTCTACGGGCTTGGGGCGGACGCGACAAACAGCGAAGCTGTCGCGCGCGTTTTCGAAGCCAAAGGCCGTCCGACGTTCAACCCCCTCATCGTGCATGTGCTCGGGTTGGAGCAGGCGCTCATCATCGGCCAGTTTTCGCCTGTGGCACGGCGACTGACCGAAGCATTCTGGCCGGGACCGCTGACGCTCGTCGTGCCGCGGACCGTCAATTCGGATGTCAGCGATCTCGTGTCGGCCGGGCTACCGACGGTTGCACTTCGTTCACCTGATCACCCTGTTGCGCGTGCCTTGCTGACCGAGGCGCAACGGCCGCTCGCCGCGCCTTCCGCCAACCGGTCGGGCCATGTCAGCGCGACGCGTGCCGAGCATGTGGCGGCGGACCTTGGCGATAAGGCTGCGCTTATCCTGGACGCAGGGCCGACGTCTCTCGGATTGGAATCGACGGTTCTCAGCCTTGTAGGTGAGACGCCTGTTCTGCTGCGGCCGGGCGCCGTGACGGTGGAAGCGATCGAAGAGGTTTTAGGCCAGCGCCTCGCACGCGGGAGCGAGACGAGCAGCAAACTCACCTCACCCGGGCAGCTTGAGAGCCATTACGCGCCGCGAGCTGGCTTGCGTCTCAACGCCTACGAATGGGGGCCGGACGAAGCTGTGCTGGCGTTCGGAGGAATTGCGGAGAGACCAGCGCGGACCTTCATCAATCTCAGTCCGTCGGGGGACCTCGTGGAGGCTGCCGCGAACCTTTTTGCGGCGCTCCGGACGCTTGATGCTTCCGGCGCATCGACAATTGCCGTGACGCCGATCCCCAAGCACGGATTGGGTGAAGCGATCAACGACAGGCTGAAGCGAGCGGCAGCACCGCGCGACTGACCAGGGCCGATTATAGAGCGCTCGTCACCAGGATGATCTTGTTCAGGAGCGGGCCCAGCACCGGGCTTTGCATGACGAAGCCGTCGAAACTCGCACGCAGGGAATCGAGCGATTTCATGGAAGGGGCGAGCGCGTAGATTGCGCCGTAAAGGACTGCCGTCGTTGCGCCGTTCACAATCAAGTACCGCCGCAACATGCCCTGACCCCCGACACCCGTTTACACTTTCTTAAGGAAAGCACGGACGCCGAGTTGAACTCAAGGTTTTTCAGCGAAGCTTGGTGAACGGTCGATCAGCCGACAGGCAACGGGTCGGTGGATTGTCGCCGCTTGATGCGCCCAGTGATGAGCGCACGCAGCTTCAAGGCGGGCTTCTCGATCATGATCCACGAGAACACGGCCGCAGGCAGGACAATGGAGAAGGCGACGAGCGACAGCCAGACGGGTGGCAGGCTCGGCATCAGCCACAGCAGTGTCTGCTGCGTCGGGCCCGCAAAGATGTAGATGCCAAACGAGGCGTCGACCTTGTTGCAGATGGCGCGCAGCAATCCGAGCGTCTTCGTCGCCAGCCACAGCGCAGCGTAGCCGAGAAAGAGCGTGCTGCTGACTTCAGCCAACGGCGTTTTCGCGAGACAGATAAAAAGCACGAAGAGCGGCACCATTACTGCGCCGTGGATGACGAGATGCCGGCGGCCGAGATAGGCGAGGACGCCACCGAAGAAGAAGGTGACGAAGTAGCGGAGATTGTCTGAGAAGCCGAAGGCCCCCGCATCGGCGGGCAAGCCTAGCGTCACGGTGCCGACCAGGACGGCGAGGCCAATCATTGCGACCTTGCGCCAGCGCTCTTCGAAAAGGCCCACGAGCCCTAGAAGGGCGAGGATGAGATAGCAAAGGACCTCGTATTTCAAAGTCCAGAGCGATGAGTTGACATAGCCAGCGTAGGGCACCGTTTCGAAGACGCCCGGCAATGGCGCAGCGCCCGTCGTCAGCGCCAGAGTTTTGGCGACGTAGGCATAGAGGCCGGGGCTTGAGAAGTATTCACCCAGGGTCAAGCGCGTGACCAGCGGGCCCAGTACAAACGATGTGAGCGCGACACAGACGATGAGTGCAGGAAAAATTCGAAGCGCACGCGCGGCTGCGAATTTCAGCACGCTGCGGCTGCGATCGAGGCTTTGCGCGACCAGCACACCACTCAAAATGAAGAATACCTGCACCGCGTATTCGCCGAGCGACCGGCCGAGCCACGGCTGCAGCGGTTCGGCGGCATCGGTTCCGGCTGCGTACATATAGCTGTGGGATATCAGCACGAACGTCGCCATCAGCAGACGAAGGACACCGAAGCTATTCGCCTCGGGCGACATGATATCGGCGAGGTATAGTGCGGGACGTTTTTGTGATGGCATGGCGAGGTGCGCTGACTTCCAACGGAAATGGAGCACCCGCTTTAAGCCAAATCGGTAAACACTAACCTCTCAGTCAGGTTAACCAGCGCTTACGCCGAGCATCGCTTTGATGCGGCGAACGACTTTTACGCTCCGGCCTCTTTGAGGCGGCGCTCTTCGGCGTCGATCGTTGCCTTGGTCGACGGCCAGCTGGCGCTGATCCAATCGTCCGTTCCAAACAACCAATACATGAAGCGATGACGGCGATGGTACCGCTCGATGATGAAACGGTTCGTCGCCTCCATGTGATTGTTCAGCGCTGCGAGCGTTTCCGCGGGCAGGCCCGCGTCCCGATCGATGGTTTCGAGACGGTTCAGAATATTCGCGACGTCGGTGGCCGATTCCGAGCGCCATTGATCCATCGAGCCAGCAAGGGTGTGCTGGTTCTCGTTGACCTTCAGCAGAGCCTCATGAACCTCGGTGAGATCATGCGTATAGGCCTGATGTTTTGCGGCTGCCGTTTCGATCTCGGCTTCGACGGCGCGCTCGACGGCATTCATGCGCTCGATGAGAGCGACGCTGAGTTCCGTCAGCGCTCCATTGTGCGTGTCGAGCTTGTTCGACAATCCATCGATCTTCTCGAGCTTGTCCGACAGGCCATCGATCCTGTCGAAGCCGCCAAGCAGCCCCTCGGTTCCTCGGGGTTCGGTTGCCGTCGCGAGCACGCGGCCGATGTCGTCATCGAGCTTCGAAAGCCGGTCTGTGACCTCCCCCAACCCGCGATGCTCATTATGGCCGAGCACCGCCTCTTCGATGATGTCGAGGCGATCGGCAATCGGCTTCAAGTCGACCACTGCAGCCTCGGAAGCTGGGCGTGCCTTAACTGAGGCTTCGAGTTCCTGAAGGCGGGTCGAGAGCACCGCCCATGATTGCGACATCTCCTGAAGACGAAGCTCCAACCCGGCTTCGATATTCTCGAGCTTCGAGATGAGCGGAAGTGTTTCGCTTGAACCGGTGCCGCCTTCACGGAGTGCCGCCTCCAGCGCGCCGATCCGGTCGAACAACACGGCCTGTCCGCGTCCCTGATCTTCCTGATGGGCGAGCGTATCGCGGCTCAGATCGCGAATGAGCCCGGCCAGGATGTGGCGCTCGTTGGAGAAATCCTGGCTCAGAGCGCGCACCGTTTGCTCGAGCGCTTCGATGCGAGAATTTTGAAATGCGTCCGCCGGTGCTCCTAAATAGTCGTTACGGTATGAGGGCCGCGTGTATTCCGCAGAGTAGCGAAGCGCGCTTGGCTGATAGCGGCCCTCGGCGCGCGTCAACGGCGGCAAAGGTTCAGGCATCGGTGCGTAGCGCGACGAGAAGCGGAAAAGCAATTCGGACTGGGCGATGTCCGATCTCTGATCTAGCAGCACATGCAGAAGATCATCGATGCTCACGGCAGCATTTCTTCGAGCCGCGAACGAGGATGCGAGGCGAAGAAGCTCCGCCAGTTCGTCGGAACGGCGCGGCGATACGGCGCCGCCGCCTGAAACTGCCGGTATATCGCCCGCGATGATGGCTGCCGTCTCGCGTTTCAAAGCGACGACGCGAACCCCGTGCGCTTCAAGCGCGGCTGCGGCTTGGTCGACGCGCGTCATCGCGTTGAGCAAGTGCTCGATGCGGACGTCGCCTGAGCGATGTGCGGACGCGATGTCGTAAGCCTGATTGAAACACGCAAGCACGGTGTCGTCGACGAGGACCGGCCCAGCGTGCAAGGGGCCCCGCTTGCCGTTGGCCAAAGATGTTTCGCCCGGGATCACATCGGCAGGCGTCCAGGTCTGCTGTGTTCTGAGGTCGAGGTCTTCGCCGTGATACGCCATCGCGCTCTCCCCATGTGCCCCGTGGCGCCCGAGCGGCGCCGAGCCACGCGGCCAACAGTCGGCCGATCCCTTCGTAGCTATCTACACTTGGATAACAAATAGGTCTTCACTTTAAGGATTATCTTTAGGTTAGCGCCGATTTCAGTGACGTGCGAGCCGCACCGACGGGCAGATCCTTAAAGGAGCGTCGAAAATTCCGGCTCGTGCAGTTCGGGCCCCTCCGCCCGCACATCATTGAGCTTCGGGTTGACCGGCGTAGCCGTCAGTCGTCCGCCGCCCAATGGCTGCAAGAGGTCGAGCACGACCTCGGCGGTTCCGGGGCGGCAGTCGAGCCATCGGTCAAAGTCCGGCCTCTCGATGATCACCGGCATTCTGTCGTGGAGGCGGGCCATCTCGTCGTTCGCAGCCGTCGTCAAAATGGCCATCGTCTCGATCTGACTGCCGTCGGAGCCAAGCCAATCTTCCCAAATCCCGGCGAGCGCAAAAAGCTCCTGCTCTTTCATGCGGATGAGGTGCGGCTGGCGGGCCTTGCGATTGCCCGTCCATTCGTAGAAGCCCGTCACCGGCACGAGGCATCGGCGATGGCGCATCGCACCTCGGAAGGCAGGTTTTTCGGCCGCGGTTTCGGCGCGCGCGTTGATCAGCGGCGAGCCGAGCGTCCGTGGATCCTTCAACCAGGACGGGATGAGGCCCCAGCGCACCAGTTGCAGCTCGGGGCGGCCATGCACGTCATTTCGGGCGATCAGAACGGGCTGGGACGGCGCGATACTGTAGCGGGGCGGGAAATCTTCGACGCTTGGCGCCTTGAAGAAAGCCCGCACGGCCTCTGCCGGAGTGGTCAAGCTGTAGCGCGCGCACAAGGCCGGCCGGTCCTTTTTGATGCCGAATGAAAGTTGAATATAAGCGTTCGCTGATCGATCGCCCAGAATCTGCTTTAAGCGATCCGCATGAGAAAGCCGGACCCGAACGTGACACGTCGCAGCCGATACCTTGTGGCCCCTCTTCTGGCTCTGAGCATGCTCCTTATGGCAGCCAGCGGTCCGGCGTCGGCTGCACCCGACACGAAGCCGTACGACGACCGGCTGCTTCGGCTGTCGGAGATCCTCGGGGCCGTTCACTATCTTCGCGAGCTTTGCGGGGCGAACGAAGGCCAGTACTGGCGCGACCGCATGCGCGACTTGATGGACGCCGAGGGATCGACGGCGCTTCGCCGCGCGAAGCTCACGCGCGCCTTCAACCAGGGGTATCGCAGTTACAGCCGCACTTATAATACCTGCAGCCCGTCGGCCCAGACGGCCATCAACCGGTTCCTCTCGGAGGGCTCGGAACTATCGGACGGGCTTCTGAAAGCCTTTCCAAACTGAGCACGCGAAAACGCGCTTAACGCGCAGGTCATGCATTTTCACAAGGTTTACTGTGAATAGTGGCAGCTCCGACCTATCGCAAAAGGTCGTGCTAGGTGACAAATGGTGGGAGCCGTTTTGCATATGCGACGGCCAGGGTAGAGGGAAGATTGGGACCGACATGCAGTGTTTTGAGGACATCGATACGAAGAATCCGACGCTGAAGGCGCTGGATCTTATTCTCGCTGCGTGGGACGAAGGTGTCGATACGGGGGTCGAGCCGCAGCAGATGGCTTATGCGGCGCTTTTCACAGCACTTACCGATCTCGTCGCGATCTACGGGGAAGACGCGGTTATCCATCTGACGCGCGGCCTCGAGAAGCGTGTCGTCGAAGGGGAATTCACGCTGACGCGCCGCGACCAATAATCAGAGGCGCGCAGGCATCGGAAGCGCCCCCTCATCGAAGCGACCGGCTGCTCAGAAGTGGCCGGCCTTCAGGATTACTTCGGCGATGAGCACACCGCCGAAGATCGCGAGCAGCATGCCCGCTACGCGATTGACGACCTGAAGGACGTGAAGGTCGATCCGGTGCCGATAGCGGCTGATGAAATTCGACAACGTAATCCACCACAGCATACTGCCGCAGATGATCGAAGAGACCATCAGCAGGACGTCGATGGTGGAATGAACCTCGACGAATGTGGTGACCCCGCCGAAAACGGCGAAGAGGCCAAGGACAGCGCCGGGATTGGTGATCGTCAGGAAGAATGTCTGAGGGATGTCCCAGGCGAAGTCCCTGAGGCGAGCCTTCGCCGCATCGTCTGGTGTCATTTTCAGCCGCGGCGCGCTGAAATAGAGACGAAGCCCGAAAGCGATCAGCGCCAAGCCGCCGATGAGCTGAATGATTGCGCGATGGGTTTGGACGACGCCTGAAACCGTTCCGACGCCCAGGCCAGCGCACAGGGCGATGAGCCCATCGCCCATCACCGAGCCTATGCCGGCCGCTATCCCACCCCAGAACCCGCGTTCGATGGCGCGTTGGATGCAGAGCACATTGACTGGTCCGACGGGGGCGGCAATGAGCATCCCCACGATCAGACCGACAGGGATGATGAGAGGATTCGGGATATAACTCAGCAAGGGGTATGTGCTCGATATCTGAGTTGGGGGCCACTAGCGCTAGGCGGCATACTCACATCCAACACGGCTTCGAGCACCGCGGCTACAGGGATCAACGGAGGGCGCAACTGCAATGTGGGGAATCCCTCGAGCGACTTGCAAAAGGCGTCTTTGGTTTTTCCGGCAGGCTTTCCTTCGAAGAGAACGCCTGTTCGAGCTACTCATTGTACTCGTAGTGGCGGGAAGCGCACTTGTCCACGTTGGTAGAGTGAGCGCCGACCAAGCCGGCGATGCCACGAAATTGCCGCCGCATGTTGAAGATCTTCGGGATGTCATCCTGACCGCTGCGCGGTCGGGAAATATCGATGAACTGAAGACGGCATTCGAAGTCAGCGGATTTGTTCCTGACCTTGGCATCGAGCCGTCTGCCGATCCTATCAAGGCACTCAAGGAGCACTCGGAAGATCATCAGGGCCGGGAAATTCTCGCAGCTCTCGTCGAGGCATTGGATATGCCGCCTGTCGCCCTCCCCCTCGGCAACGACATCGAGAATAATCTGATCTACGTCTGGCCGTATCTCGCCGAGCGTCCGCTCGACAAGCTCACGCCAGCCGAAGAGGTCGATCTCTACCGTCTTGTCACTCCGGCGAAGGCTCAGGAGATGCGGGAAAAGAAGCAGTGGCTCTGGTGGCGGCTCGTCATCGCCGCGGATGGAAGCTGGACCTCGTTCAAGAAGGGCAACTGAAACCCTCGCCGTTTAACCGCTCACGTCCGACTTGTATTACCAATTGCCGCACTGGGGTATTCAGCGACGGATCAATGGGTCTATTCCGCTTCTCATAAATTAGATGAAAATGCGGAGATTTGTTGATGAGGAGTATATCCTTTTTGGTTGCGGCGGTTTTGAGTTGCTCCATTGCAGGACAGGCTTTTGCCTTTCATCCCTCTGAAGAGACCTACGGATACGTTGCACCCAAAAAGCTCGATCGCAAGCAACGCGAGAGCGCCCAGGAAATGGGGCAGCAGCTTTTCAGTATGGGCTGGGATTGGGGTCAGCCTCAATCCAATCGATCAGCCGATGAGGATGCTCGCAATGGTCCGGCCGGACGTGGCCCCGGTTCCCTCACCGGCGGTGGACAGCCACGCATCGCCGCAATCACGCCCCCCAAGGTTCACTTTCAAAGCAGTTATGAGCCCGGCTCGATCGTGATCGATACCGCCGGACGACGTCTCTATTATGTGCTCTCTTCTTCGGCGGCTTATAGCTATCCGATCGCGGTCGGGAAGCAGGGCTTTGCATGGACCGGCACGGAGAAGATCACGAGAAAGGCCGCGTGGCCCGATTGGATCCCGCCTGCCGAGATGCGTGCCCGGAGGCCTGAACTTCCCGTGCGAATGGAAGGCGGCATTCGCAATCCGCTCGGCGCGATGGCGCTTTATCTCGGCAACACGCTCTACCGCATCCACGGCACGAACGAAGCTTCCTCAATCGGAACTGCGTCATCGTCGGGCTGCATTCGGATGACGAACGGCCACGTCATGCATCTGGCGACGCTTGCCGATGTCGGCACGACCGTTCACGTGCTGAAGCGGCTGCCGCCGGACCTGTCGCGCGTTGCGAAAACCGGCAGCGAAGGCTGACCGCTGACCGGCAACACACTCAGGCCTCAGCCGGCGTAGCCCTCGAGAAAACCGACGGGCTCTCCGCCGGCCGGGCCGATGATCTCACCTTCCCACATGACTTTCCGGCCGCGGACGAACGTCCCGACCGGCCAGCCTTTGACTTTCACGCCATCGTAAGGCGTCCAGGCGGCGCGGCTTTCGATCCAGCTGTTGGTGATCGTTTCGGTTCGATGCAGATCGACGACGGTCAAGTCGGCGTCATAGCCAACGGCAATGCGTCCTTTCGAGCGAATTCCGAAAAGTCGTTGCGGGCCATGGCTCGTCAGATCGACGAGACGCTGCAAGGACAGCCGTCCAGCGTTGACGTGGTCGAGCATGATTGGAACGAGGGTTTGGACGCCTGTCATTCCGGAATGCGTGTCGGGATAGACGTGATCCTTTTCTTCCCGCGTATGCGGCGCGTGATCGGACCCCAGAATATCGACGACGCCCGATTGAAGCGCGGCCCAAATCGCGGCGCGGTGACGGGCATCGCGAATGGGCGGGTTCATCTGCACATAGGTACCCAGGCGCTCATAGGCTTCCGGACCGGCGAGGGTCAGATGATGTGGCGTCACCTCAACGGATGCATAGGCTTTATGATCCCGCAGGAACTCCATCTCTTCGGCGGTCGAAACGTGGAGCACGTGGACGCGCTTGCCGTGCTTTTCGGCCATCCCGACAAGCCGCTTCGTCGCGATGAGGGCCGCTTCGGGGTCCCGCCATTCGGGATGTGAAGACGGATCGCCCTTTCGCCGTAAATGCATCCGCGACTTCAGCCGCGCTTCGTCTTCGGCATGGAAGGAAGCCCGGCGGGATATCTTGGCAATGATCCGGTCGAGCGTAACGCCGTCGTCGACGAGGAGATCGCCGGTCGAAGAGCCCATGAACACTTTGATGCCCGCCGAGCCTTCGAGTTTTTCGAGGGCCGGAATATCGGATACGTTTTCTCGCGTCCCACCGACAAAGAAGGCGAAATCGCTGAACATCCGGTGCCGGGCGCGGCGGACCTTATCGGCGAGGGTTTCCGCGCTCGTCGTGAGAGGCTTCGTGTTCGGCATCTCGAAAACCGCCGTTACACCGCCTGCGACGGCCGCGCGGCTGCCCGTCTCGAGGTCTTCCTTGTGCTCAAGGCCGGGTTCACGGAAATGCACTTGTGTGTCGATAACGCCCGGTAGAATGTGGAGCCCTTCCGCCTCAATGATCTCAGGCGCAGTGACGGAGCCGAGATCGCCAACGGCGGCGATCCTACCGCCCCGGATTGCGATATCGCGAACCCCTTCCCCATCATGATTGACGACTGTCGCGCCTCGAATAACGACGTCGAACGTCTCAACCATCTTGCGGTGCTCCTTAGGCTTGCATACGAGAAAAACCCCGCATACGTAACTCTTCCCCCATTTGCAACCGAGGCGTGAATTTCATGTCTGCCGCAAAGATAGCGCGACTTGCAGATCGCGGAGTCGTCAGCGTGACCGGCCGGGACAGTGAAAAGCTGTTGCAAGGCCTGGTGACCAATGACGTTGAAGGCCTTCGCGACGGCGAGGCACGTCACGCGGCGCTACTTTCGCCGCAGGGCAAAATACTCTTCGACTTTTTTATCGTTCGCCGTGGCGATGGTTTCCTGCTCGATGTTCTTCGCTCGAGCGCGGGCGATCTGGTGAAGCGGCTCACGCTCTATAAGCTTCGCGCTGATGTCATCATTTCGGATGTTTCGGACTCGTTTCGAATCTTCGCCGTGTGGGGCGACGGGGTGGACGCATTACCTGTGGATAGGGCCATGCGTTTTTCGGACCCCAGGCATTCCTCACTCGGGACACGGCTGCTGCTCGATAGCCAATCGGGCGACGATTCTTTCGCCGACGCGGATAACCAAAATCGCCTCCGCGAGTACGACGCGCTTCGCGTTTCACTCGGCGTGCCTGAGGGTGGCCGCGACTATAAATTCGGTGACACCTATCCTCATGAAGCCGACTTCGATCTCCTCAATGGGGTGTCATTCTCGAAAGGCTGCTACGTCGGTCAGGAGATCGTGGCGCGAATGCAAAACAAGACTGTCGTTCGAAAGCGCGCCGTAAAAATTTCGAGCTCAGCTCCTCTCGCCTCAAACGAAGATGTGCTTCTCGGAGATGTTTCGATCGGACGCGTCGGGACAGTCGACGGAAGCGCTGCCATCGCGATGCTTCGCCTCGATCGCGCGCTCGAGGCGAAGGAGAAAAACCAGACGCTCGCAGCAGGCGGCGTCGCAATCACCGTCGACGATGTCATCCTCAAGAGTTACGCCGCATCTGCAGCTGCGCGCGCCTCGACGGCTCTACCGTCGTCATGATCACATCAAGAGAGATCGAACGTTGCCCGTGGGCAGGTCGCGATGCCGACTACATCCGCTACCACGATGAAGAGTGGGGCGTGCCGATGACGGACGATAGCGCGCTCTTCGAGAAGTTGATGCTCGAAGGATTCCAAGCCGGCCTCTCGTGGATCACAATCCTTCGCAAGCGCGAAAATTTTCGAAAGGCCTTCCATAATTTCGATGCCGCGCGTATCGCGAGATACTCGGAGCGCGACATCGACCGCCTAGTCAAGAACGAGGGCATCATCCGCAACCGTGCTAAGATCGAAGCGACAATCTCGAACGCAAAAGTCTTTCTTGAAATTCGCGGGAGGATGCCGTTTTCTCAATATATATGGGGCTTTGTTGATGGACGCCCTATAGTCAACGCGCTTACGTCCACGAAAGAGATCAAGCCCGAGACTGACGTTTCTAAGAGAATGAGCAAAGCTCTCAAGGCCGATGGGTTTCGTTTTGTCGGATCGACGACGCTCTACGCATTCATGCAATCGACGGGCATGGTCAACGATCACCTCGTCACGTGCTTTAGGCACGCGCCATGTGCGAAACTTCAAAAGAAGCTGAAGATCGCCGGACTATGAATCCATCACACACAAAGATGCCGAGAGCTTGGCAGCGGATGCTGTCGGGGCGACGGCTCGATCTACTCTCACCCGAGCCTCGCGACATCGAGATCGAGGATATCGCTCATGGGCTCGCGCGCGTCGCGCGATGGAACGGACAGACGAAGGGCGACTACGCATTCTCCGTCGCGCAACATTGCGTCGTCGTCACCGATATCGTCGAAGCGCTATGGCCCAGTTCGACGGTCAATGAGCGCCTCGCGGCGTTGCTGCATGATGCGCCAGAATACGTCATCGGCGATCTGATCAGCCCCTTCAAAACTGCGATCGGTCTCGACTACAAGGCGTTCGAACTCAAGTTGCTCGAAGCGATCCATCAGCGGTTCGATGTTGGGCGATTAAGTGTCGCTGCGGCGGCAGCGATCAAAGATGCCGACACAATCGCGGCCTATTATGAGGCGACGCTGCTTGCGGGTTTCGGAACGAGCGAGGCTGAAGAATTTTTCGGAATTCCACAGGTGCCGGCGGAACTTCACAGCGCCTTAATGGTTTTAAAACCGTTTCCGGCAAAAGACGCCCAAAGGCAGTTTCTTTTGCGGTTTGGAAGTTTGTCACCACACTGACAATTTGGCGATTTTGGGGCTAATTCGCGGTTTTCATTTAGAAGATCTATCTGAAATTCGCCATTATCGCCCTCTAGCTCGCCTCATGGGGAGCACGGGGAAGACACACATGAACATGGAACTTTCTGGCAGGAGAAAACCGACGCCTGAAAAGTCTCAACTCGCACCGGAAGACGACCACGAGTTGGAGCCTTCTCTTGGCATCGGACTAAATGCGGCGATCGTCGCCGTATCCGATAACGAACCAGTCGCACTTGTCGTCCGGGGCGAACCGGACAGTATTGGTGCAACAGACGTATTGCCGTTCGGGCCTTTTAATCCGCGCGAGCACAGAACATTGGAGAGCGGCTTACGAGCCTGGGTTCAGAACCAGACCGGTTTGGACCTCGGCTATGCCGAGCAACTTTATACATTTGCTGATCGTGGCCGCCACGCTGACGCAGGCGTTGCCACTCCTAATATTGTTTCGATCGGTTATCTTGCATTGACGCAGGCTGTCGGACACCATGGATTAACCAATGGTCTCTGGCGGAGTTGGTACCAGTATTTTCCCTGGGAAGACTGGCGTCGCGGGCGGCCTGAAATCATCGCCCGGGACATTGAACCTCGTCTCAAGGCATGGGCTGACAAGCCTACGCCCCTGACGAGCACCCAACCGTCGATCGCACGTGGCGATCGCGCACGTATCTGCTTTGGCCTCGATGGCACTGCCTGGGACGAAGAGAAGGTTCTCGAGCGTTTCGAGCTTCTCTACGAAGCGGGTCTTGCCGACGAAGCCGTTCGGGACGGAAAGCCCGGCGCCGCAGAATGGACCGACAGGCCCAAACTCGGTTTGCCGATGCAGTCCGATCACCGGCGGATACTGGCGACCGCCATCAGCCGTACGCGAGCCAAGATCAAATACCGGCCCGTGGTCTTCGAATTGATGCCCGACGAGTTCACGCTCTACGAGCTTCAGAAGACTGTCGAAGCCATTCTTGGTCCGCATCTCCATAAACAAAACTTCCGCCGGCTTGTAGAAGGTGCGGGCCTTGTCGAGCCGACTGGAGAAGTCAAAACGCGAACGGGTGGACGACCGGCGAAACTTTTCCGTTTCCGCCGTGAGGTCCTTCTAGAGCGTCCGGCACCTGGCGTCAGGGTGTCGGCGCCTCCGAGCCGAAGCTAATCGGCATCGTCTAAATTCCAGGGCGGGAACCTCCGCCCTGGAAATTTGTTCGCGCATCTATTATCTTAAACACGTTCAGGAATGCTCGAATTGAGCATTGCGAAGATGGTGTGAGCGGCAGGTCTGCCGGCGAATTTCACATCCTGAATATGCTCGATTAGAGCATATATGGAGGGCGACTACAATGACTGCCTTGGTTTCAAGTTTTGCGACGCCGGTTAGCCCCCGGACGGCCGCCAAGACGCCCCCTGCTTTCGCATGGTCGCCGGCGCTCGAGGCGGAGATGGCTCCTCTTTATGCACGCGTGAAGCATATCATCACGCCCATGGAGTGGCCGCACTATGCGCCGCTCATCAAGTCGATCAACGCGCTCAAGGCACAGCGCAACGCCGTCATCCTCGCGCACAATTACATGACGCCGGAAATCTTCCATTGCGTGGCAGACTTCCGCGGAGACTCGCTGCAGCTCGCCAAGGAAGCTGCGCGAACCAACGCCCGGGTCATCGTGCAGGCCGGCGTGCACTTCATGGCCGAGACTTCAAAACTGCTCTCGCCCGAAAAAACCGTTCTCATCCCGGACATGCGCGCGGGCTGTTCCCTCGCATCTTCGATCATACCCGAGGACGTTCGCATGCTTCGCGAGGCGTATCCCGGCGTGCCGATCGTCACCTACGTGAACACTTCGGCGGCGGTGAAGGCCGAATGCGATATCACCTGCACGTCCTCCAACGCCGTTCAGGTCGTCGAAAGCCTCGGCGTGCCCCGCGTTCTTTGCATACCTGATCAGTATTTGGCGAAGTGGGTCCAATCGCAAACGAAGGTTGAAGTCATCGCTTGGAAGGGCGCGTGCGAAGTGCACGAGCGCTTCACGGGCGAAGAGCTTCGCGCCATGCGCGCCGACGAGCCCGGCCTCAAGATCATCGCGCATCCCGAATGCCCACCGGACGTGATCGCGGCGGCGGACTTCACGGGCTCAACGTCCGGCATGATTCATTGGGTGAAAGAGAAGCGCCCGGCAAAAGTTATGCTCGTCACCGAATGCTCGATGGCGTCCAACGTCGCCGTTGAGGTCCCGGACGTCGAGTTCATCCGGCCGTGCAATCTCTGCCCGCACATGAAGCGCATCAGCCTTGAGAATATCTACGAGAGCCTCGTGCATATGCAGTACGAGGTTACCGTCGATCCGGATGTTGCCGAACGCGCGCGTCGCGCGGTCGAACGCATGGTCAACCTGACCAACTAACTCTTCGGGACCACCTGCCCGGGGAGGGCAATCTCATGGCTGCATCGACGAAGCGTCGCTCTGCTACAAAGTTCAATGGCTTTACGGGTGAGCCCGGCCCCGGCGACGTCGTGATCATCGGCGCCGGACTCGCGGGACTTTTCACGGCGTTGAAGCTTGCGCCGCTTCCGGTAACGGTCATCGCGGCAGCGCCACTCGGCGAAGGCGCATCGAGCATGTGGGCGCAGGGTGGCATCGCGGCTGCGGTCGGCGAAGGCGATAGCACGGCGAAGCATGCCGCCGACACGATCGAAGCGGGTGCGGGCATCGTCGATCCGGAAGTCGCACGACTGGTTGCCGAGGAAGGCCCAGATCGTATCCGCGATCTTCTCGCCTATGGCGTGCCGTTCGACCGCGATCTCGAAGGTCACTATATTCTTTCGAAGGAAGCTGCTCATTCCGAAAAGCGGGTCGTCCGCGTTTCGGGCGACAAGGCGGGCGCTGCGATCATGCAGGCGCTCATCGCCGCCGTGCGCGCGACGCCGTCGATACGCGTGCTTGAAGGATACGAGGCCGACGATCTCATTGTCGCAAACGATCGCGTCGAAGGCGTCCGGTTGATCCGCCCGACGGCTCTCGGCAATGGACGCTACGCGTTCGTTCCGGCTTCAGCGGTCGTTGTCGCGACGGGCGGCGTCGGAGCGTTGTTCGCGCTGACGACCAATCCGTCCTACGCAAAAGGCGAGGCTCTCGCCATGGCTGCGCGCGCGGGCGCGGTGATCGCGGACCCGGAGTTCGTGCAATTTCATCCGACGGCCATTGATGCGGGCATTGATCCCGCGCCGCTCGCGACGGAAGCGCTCCGGGGCGAAGGCGCGACGCTCGTCAACTCGGACGGCGAACGTTTCATGCTGGCCATCGATCCACGCGGCGAACTTGCACCACGCGACGTCGTTGCGCGCGGCGTTTACAACGAGCTCAACGCGGGACGCGGCGTCTTTCTCGATTGCCGCACGGCGATCGCCGACTTTGAAAAGGAATACCCGACCGTCTGGGGCCACTGTCAGCGCGCCGGTATCGATCCTTCGAAGGATCTGATCCCCGTTGCACCCGCCGAGCACTATCACATGGGCGGGATCGCGGCCGATCGGAACGGGCGCACGAGTCTCACGGGGCTTTGGGCCGTCGGCGAAGTTGCTTCGACCGGGCTTCACGGCGCCAATCGGCTAGCGTCGAATTCGCTGCTCGAGGCCGTCGTGTTCGGTGCGCGCGTCGCGAACGATATTCGCGGGCTGCTTCCTCATGATCGCGTCGGGCACTTCGTCGTACCGCACCGCATTCCGGGCAGCGGCCGCGCTGCCGATACGGCTTCGCGACGGGAGGCGATGGATACGCTGCGGGCGATCATGACGAAGTATGTCGGCGTTCAGCGCTCCGGAAAAGGCTTGGAGACCGCCCTTTCCGAACTCCAGGTGCTGAGTGCGGCCGTTTTGAATGATCGCGTTCTGTCGAACATGCTTCTTGCCGCTCAGTTGATTACGGCAGCAGCGCTGCTGCGCAAGGAAAGCCGGGGCGGCCACTACCGCACAGATTATCCGAAAGCCAATCCCGCGCTTCAAAAGCGGACGTTCATCACGCTGGCCGACCTCGAAGCGATTAGCGACAAGCAAAAAAAAACTCACTGCGAACCACCGGCGCTGGCACCATGCGGGACATGACGGCAGCTCCCGCCCTCTTCGCGACGCTCCCTCACAATCTTGTTCTGACCGCGGTTCGAAACGCGCTTGAAGAAGATCTTGGGCTCTCGGGCGACATCACCACCGATGCGACGGTTGCTACGGACGCGCGCTCGGACGCTTTGCTCGCGGCGCGGAAGCCCGGCATCGTGTCCGGTCTCGCGTTGGCGGAGGCCGCATTCCGCGAGCTTGACCCGACGTGCGTTTTCACGATCCTGATCGAGGACGGAAGCGCTGTGTCGGCCGGCGATACGATCGCGCGCATTTCCGGAACGTCTCGCGCCATTCTTTCCGCAGAGCGCGTCGCCTTGAACTTCATGGGCCGTATGTGCGGCATCGCGACCTTGGCTCGCCGTTATGTCGATGCCGTCGAGGGCACGGGCGCTCAAATCGTCGATACGCGCAAGACGACACCCGGATTGAGAGCGTTCGAGAAATACGCTGTCCGCTGCGGCGGCGGTCACAATCACCGGTTCGGGTTGTTCGACGCCATTCTCATCAAGGACAATCATATCGTTGCCGCGGGCGGCATCGAAGCTGCGATCAAAGCCGCGAAGGCGACTGCCGGGCACATGACGAAAATCGAGGTCGAGGTCGATACGCTCGATCAATTGGAAGTCGTCATGCGGGAAAACGTCGACTGCGTGCTTCTCGACAATATGGGGCCTGCCGAATTGCGAAAAGCCGTGGCCATTGTCGGCGGGCGCTGTCTAACGGAAGCGTCGGGCGGCGTTAACCTCGATACCGTCCGGGAGATCGCTCAGACCGGCGTCAACATGATCTCGGTCGGCGCGTTGACGCATTCGGCGCCCGTTCTTGATCTCGGGCTGGATTTTGTTGCCGGCGGGTAGACTTCCGCCGCCAGAGCTTGAATTCGCCACACTGACTGAGCATTTGGCAAGTCGCGTCCTGGCAGTTCGCGTCAGCCAGCATGTGCTAGGATAGGAGCGTCCGGTTGGACATGGAGGGAAATTCCATGGCGATGCAGTGGATCGTGCTTTGGGGCGGGATCGCAATCGCGGCTTCAGTTCTCGCGGGCGTTTTTGCCGGCATCAAAAATCGTGACCTCTCCTACTGGATCGGGTGGAGCTTCATCTTCCCGCCGGCCGTCGTTTGGTTGCTGTTCCTTCCGAAGTACAAAGGTCCGCGGCCGCGCCAGCCGCGCCTCGATGAGATCGACCGGCGCGAGAACGGTCCTTACTAGGAAGCTTTCTGCTCGCGGCGTCTTCGGCGGATCGTCGCTTGCGCCGCAGAGAGACGCGCGATCGGCACGCGATAGGGCGAGCAAGAAACGTAGTCGAGATCTGCCGTCTCGAAGAAGCCAATCGATTTCGGATCGCCACCGTGCTCACCGCAGATGCCCGTCTTGAGGTCGGGCTTTACGGAGCGGCCCCGTTCGACGCCGATCTTGACGAGTTCGCCGACACCCGCCTGATCGATCGACACGAACGGATCCGTCGCGATCACCTCGTGCTCGAGGTAGTTCGACAGTATCGGCGCCGCGTCATCGCGCGAGAGCCCGAGCACCGTTTGCGTCATATCGTTCGTTCCGAACGAGAAGAAGTCGGCGCCTAGCGGGCCCGCCGCGATGTCGGCTGCGCGGAGCGCGGCTCGCGGCAGCTCGATCATCGTGCCGATGTCATAGGGAATTGTAACGCCGGTCTCGGCCGCGACGGCTTTTGCCGTTTCGGCGATCACCTCGCGCAAGATATCGAACTCGCGCCGGTAGGCGATGAACGGGATCATGACCTCCGGCCGTACCGCCTCGCCGGTTTTCTTCTGAGCATTAACGGCCGCCTCGAAGATCGCGCGCGTTTGCATGCGCGTGATCTCGGGAAATTTGATGCCGAGGCGGCAGCCGCGAAAGCCGAGCATCGGATTGAATTCTTCGAGTTCGGCGACGCGCGCCTTGAGGCGCATGAGGTCCATGCCGAGGGCGGCTGCGACTTGCGCCGCCTCGCGATCCTCGTGGGGCAAGAATTCGTGAAGCGGCGGATCGAGCAACCGGATCGTCACCGGCAGTCCAGCCATGATCTCGAACAGCTCTTCGAAGTCGGCGCGCTGGACAGGCAGAAGTTTATCGAGAGCTTGCTGGCGCCCTTCCTCGTCTTCCGCGCAAATCATTTCACGAACCGCGAGAATGCGCTTTTCCTCGAAGAACATGTGCTCGGTGCGGCATAGGCCGATGCCTTCCGCGCCGAACGATCGCGCCTGGCGGGCATCGCGCGGCGTGTCGGCGTTCGTTCTCACCTTCATGCGGCGCGTGCTGTCAGCCCATTCCATGATCGTCGCGAATGTGCCGGAAAGCTGGGGCGGCAGCATCTTGGCCTTGCCCGCATAGACGCGGCCCGAGCTGCCATCGATCGAGACGATATCGCCGGATTTGAATGTGCGCGCGCCCGCCCGCATGATGCCGACGTTGGCGTCAATCCGCAGCGTTCCGGCGCCCGACACACAGGGGCGCCCCATGCCGCGCGCGACGACGGCGGCGTGGCTGGTCATTCCGCCCCGCGCCGTTAAAATGCCGACGGCCGCGTGCATGCCGTGGACATCCTCGGGGCTCGTTTCGGAACGGACGAGGATGACATCGCGGCCCTTGGCCTTCAGCGCTTCCGCCATTTCCGAATGGAACACGATCTCGCCCGAAGCAGCCCCAGGCGACGCTGGCAGCCCTTTGGCGATGAGGTCGTGTTCGGCTACGGGGTCGATCGCCGGATGCAGAAGCTGGTCGAGCTGCGAGGGCTCAATTCTCAGGATCGCTTCGTCCTGAGTGATCAGGCCCTCGGCTGCAAGGTCGACCGCGATCCTGAGCGCTGCCTCCGTGGTGCGCTTGCCGGAGCGCGTCTGCAGAATCCAAAGCTTGCCGAGCTGAATGGTGAACTCGACGTCCTGCATGTCGCGATAGTGCTGCTCGAGGCGATCGAAGATCTTTCGCAGCTCCTCGAACACGTCCGGCATGGCGGCTTCGAGCGAGGTCTCCTGCGTGTTGGTTGTGCTCTTCTTTGTCAGCGCGTGCGGCGTCCGGATACCGGCCACGACATCCTCGCCCTGCGCGTTCGGCAGATATTCGCCGAAGATTTCTTTCTCGCCGTTCGACGGGTTGCGCGTAAATGCGACTCCGGTCGCGGAGTTGTCGCCGAGGTTGCCGAAGACCATTGCTTGAACGGTTACGGCTGTTCCCCAGTCATCGGGAATATCGTGCAGCCGGCGATAGGTCTCGGCGCGCGGATTATGCCAGGAGTCAAAAACTGCCGCGATCGCGCCCCACAGCTGCTCGCTCGTATCTTGCGGAAACGGTGCGCCATGTTCGCGCTCGATCGCGGCTTTATAATCCGCGATGATTTCGTGCCACGCTTCGGCGTCGAGGTCCGTATCGGCCGCGAAGCCGTTGAGGTTTTTGAAATTCTCGAGAATGTCCTCGAACGCACCGTGATCGACGCCGAGCACAACATCGCCGTACATCTGGATGAAGCGGCGATAGCTATCGAACGCAAAGCGCGGATCGCCCGTCAGCGCGGCCAAGCCCTCGACAGTCTTGTCATTGAGACCGAGGTTCAGGATCGTGTCCATCATGCCCGGCATCGAAGCGCGCGAGCCCGATCGAACCGAAACGAGCAGCGGACGCTTTTCGTCGCCGAATTTTGCCGAAACCGTATTGCCTATGGCTTCGAGCGCTTGCATCACCTCGCCCTTCAGGGCCTCAGGCAGCTCGGAGCCCGCAGCAAAGAAGGCTTTGCAAACTTCTGTCGTGATCGTGAAGCCCGGCGGTACCGGCAGAGCGAGGGACGCCATCTCAGCAAGGTTGGCCCCCTTTCCGCCCAGGAGTTCGGCCATGCGGGCGCTGCCCTCGGCATTGCCGGGCACGAACGCATAAACCCATTTCTTTTTGCCGTCGGCGTTCGGCTGTGCCATCAGACCTCCATGCGGTCTTCATGCCGCCCATCATTCTCGTCAGGAGTGACCGGCGCAGGGAGAGGTGCCATAGCAAATGAGACCGGGTATTCCTAGCTTAGGTGCCCAGTTCCCCCGCCGCAGGCCAACAAGTTGGAAAGTCTAGCACGATGAGCACGCTTGAAACCGTTCTCGATACCCTCGGCCAGTCGAAATCGGCCGGCCTCGATCGCTTATTCGAGCTTTTGCGCATCGATAGCGTCTCGACCGACCCGGCCTACAAGGCAAGCTGCGTTAAAGCCGCCGAATGGTGCGCGGCGACGCTCAAGGACATCGGCTTTGCCGAGGCGAAGGTTGTGCCCACAAGCGGACACCCGATGGTGGTCGCCCACGACCGGCTCAATCGCGATCCGAATATGCCGCATGTCCTCTTCTACGGCCATTATGACGTTCAGCCGCCCGATCCGCTCGAATTGTGGAAGTCGCCGCCGTTCGAGCCGCGCATTACCAACGAGCCGGGCAACGGCGACGTGATCGTCGCCCGCGGAGCCGAAGACAACAAAGGTCAGCTGATGACCTTTTTCGAGGCGGCCAGGGCCTGGAAGAAAGTTGCGGGCGATCTGCCGATCGCCGTTTCTGTGCTGATCGAGGGCGAAGAAGAGTGCGGGTCGCCATCTCTGCCGGATTTCCTCGCCGCGTACGGAGACGAGCTCAAGGCCGATCTCGTGCTCGTTTGCGATACCGGACAATGGGATAAGGACACGCCCGCCATCACGACGATGCTGCGCGGCCTCGTGGGTGACGAACTCGTCATCACGGGTCCATCCCGCGACCTCCATTCAGGTATCTACGGCGGTCCCGTCGCAAACCCCATTCGCGTTCTCTCGAAGGTCATGGCTGCGCTCCACGACGACAGCGGCAAGGTGGCTGTTCCGGGCTTCTACGACGGGGTCAAGGAGCCGACGGCGGAACAGCTCGCGCAATGGCAATCGCTGAACGTCAGGGCGGAAACATTTTTGGGATCGGTCGGACTCAAAGTTCCCGCCGGTGAAGAAGGCCGCTCCGTCATCGAGCAACTCTGGTCGCGGCCAACGCTCGAATTCAATGGTGTGACAGCCGGCTATCAGGGCGTCGGATCGAAAACGGTGATCCCAGCGAAAGCGTCAGTGAAGATTACGTGCCGCTTGGTTACGGGACAGGATCCCGAACACGTCATGAAGTCCATCCGTGATTACGTCGCGACGCTCATTCCCGCGGATTGCAAGGCGACCTGGCTCGGCCATCACGGTTCGGGCGCGATCATGTTCGACACCAGCGATCCGTCGATGCGTGCTGCTGCGCAGGCGCTCGAAGAGGAATGGGGAAAGCCTGCCGTGCTGATGGGAAGCGGCGCGTCCATTCCTATCGTCTCGTCTTTCCGGGACGCGCTCGGCATGGACAGCCTGCTGATCGGTTTCGGCCTCGACGACGATCGCATTCATTCACCCAACGAAAAATATAATATCCGGAGCTTCGAGAAGGGCGCTCGCAGCTGGGCGCGCATTCTTGCGGCGCTCGCAAAGCAATCGGCATAGGCTGAAGCGCCGTTCACCTTGGCGCGTTCTGAAACGCAAAACATCGAGACGATGAAATGCTGAGACCGCACCTCTTCCTCACGATCCTGGTCTTTGCGCTCCTCGGATTCTACATCGCGCATTTCGTCGCCGGCCAGCGGACGGCGTTGTCGCCCGAAACCATCCCGAGCGGCAGCGGAACAGGTGCGAGCAGCGGCTCGAGCGGTTCATACAAACGCGCGGATAATTATGATTACGGCTCGCGATCGAACCGCGGCGGTTACGGCGAAGACGAGCCAGGCAAGTTCGATTACTATGCCCTCGTCCTTTCTTGGAGCCCGACATACTGCTCCGATCAGGGTCGCGATGACGACACGCAATGCAATCGTCGCGACGGACGCCGGTATTCGTTCGTTCTGCATGGCTTATGGCCGCAATACGAAAGCGGTTATCCGTCGGATTGCCGATTGTCGCGACGCCCTTTCGTGCCTGAGCCCGTGATCTCCAGCATGCTCGACATCATGCCGAGCCGGGGCCTTGTCATTCACGAGTACAAGACGCACGGGACGTGCTCGGGGATGGATCCCGCGCAATACTTCGCGACGGCCCATCGACTGTTTGACGGCATCAACATTCCCGACCGGTTTCGCAATCCGTTCGAGTCTCAGATCGTGTCGGCGGCGGACGTCGAGCGGGAGTTCTTGCGGGCCAATCCGCAGTTTCGGCCGGATATGATCGCGGTCGTTTGCGGCGGCGCGGGCGGAAGCCTCCGAGAGGTTCGGCTTTGCCTATCAAAAGACGGCAAGCCTCGCTCGTGCGGCCAGAATGAAACGCGGCGCAGGCTCTGCACGGCCAATCAGGTTTTCATTCCACCGTCGCGTTCCACGAAGGACAACAACACGTGGGGACAATCGGGGGGAAGCGGACAATCGGGATCGGCGAACAGCAGTCCTGCCGCAACGGATCGATCATCTCCGCTTCCCGGGCCGCGCATGGATTACGATTACGGCCGTCGCGCCCAGTAGTCAGGAACCGGATTGTAACGGTTTCGATTGCCCCGGCGACGGAGCTTAGCGTGTAGCTCTAGGCAACGCGCCTGGCGCGCTCGGGCCGCCATGACCGCGGCGCGTCAGCAATCCAGCCGACGCTGCGGCGTTGCGTGAAGCCCTCCAGCGCCATCGGATTGAGGCTCCAACCGGCGGCGACGGCGAACACGTTCTCTTCGGTTGGATGTAGCAACAGCTGTCCGCCGAGATCGCCGTGGCGCTCTGCGATCCCACGGACCTCGACATAGGACAGCCCCAGCCGCCGCTCCTCGGAGGTCGGCTTACCAGAGTCCCAGACGTTGCCTCCCTCACCTATCGCGAAGGCTCTCTTGGGACGCCCCTTATCGACGCGCGCCCACGCGTAGAAATCGATGATCGGGAAGGACGCAAAGTACTGCACACTCCGAAACTGCTTTCCGAGGTGCTTTAGCAGCGGCGTCGTCTTGTCGATGAATGGGGATCCGGCCGGTAATGGCAGGGATTCCCCGGCGACGATCGTCCAGCCCCGGATGGGTGGCGAAATGAAAAGCAGGCCGTCTGACACTTCGGGATCGTAAATCGCGCCGATGCCTGAATCCCAATTCGCCAGACGCAGGCCGGTCAATCCCAGCGCCGCAGCCACGGCTTCGCTGTCTTCGGTTTGGATCGCAAGCCAAGCCATGTCCCGGCCAAATGCCCGCGGCTGGTCGGGTGCGTTCGCCAGCCGGACATGGTGCGTCAGGAAACGCGGCACCAGGACCTTGCCGGCGATCACCGTAGTCAGGATTACGAGCGCGAAGACCGATATGAGCACGGGTTGAGCCGCAAGATGACCAGAAGACCTCGCTTCAATCTCTGGCCTGAGTTGCGCAATTTCTCAAGTAATGCCGTCAAGCCCGTTGGTGAAAAGTGGTGGGCTTCGAGTGATGCCCGCCGACACGCGTTCCGCGAGCCGGCCGCCGGGCATGAAGCTTTGAGTGATGCCCGCCGACACGCGTTCCGCGAGCCGGCCGCCGGGCATGAAGCTTTGAGTGATGCCCGCCGACACGCGTTCCGCGAGCCGGCCGCCGGGCATGCATTTGGCTTTCGGATCGCAGACGCACGCAATAAAAAACCGGGGCCCGCACAGGCCCCGGTCCAATACTACGACGGGATAGATCGTGTCGGTTATGGAAGGTTCACGCCAGCCGAGAACACGAACCGAGCATCGGCATAGCCATTTTGGTCATCCTGCTTGCTGATGGTCGTATCCCAGTAGCGGAAGTCCATGAAGTACTTGTCTACGGTGAGCTTCACGCCAGCGTTCCAGTAGGTGTAGGAGTCTGTGCCGCGATTGATTTGCGTATCGTCGCAATGATCGCTCGGGCACAATGCATCGAACGTACCCGCTCGCTCAGCATGAGTATAACCGATCGCGCCGCTGATCGTCGGTGTAAATATCCCGAAGGCAGGAAGCGTGTAAGCCGCGTCGAATTCTCCCGTTTCCGTTACCGGCGAGGCGAACCCGACATCGGGCGTTGCGTATCCAACGGCGGTCAGGCTCAGGTTCGTAATGGGAGTGATCGTCGCCGCAATTTTGAACTCGACATAGTCCGTGCCTGCGTTCGTCGGATTGATTGTCGAGGCCTGGTGGCTCGGGTTCGTGTAGTACAACACGCCCAAATCCCAGCTGATTGGCCCCGTTACAGGCCGGACACCAGCATAAACGTCCAATTCCCACGGATCGCCGAGACCATCGTTGACGTTCGATCCCCAGAAATCGAGGTACCATGTGAGGCTGGGTGTACCGTAAGTAAACTCGATGAAAGGCTGGAAAGCCGGATCGTTATTCGTGAGCGAAATACCACGGAAGATATAGTCGCTCACGCCCGTAATGGTGATCGTGTAGCCGAACTTCCGCTCACCGTCCGCCGCATCGTCAGCAAGTGCAGCCGAAGACATGCCGATCGCTGCAATCGCGGCGAAACCGGCAGCCCCCAAAAAACCTTTTATATTCTTCATAAGACAAACCCCCGTCCCAGCTCTGCGGCTCGCGACGCCCGCTTTATGCGGACACCGCGACTCTCTCAACCGCTCTGGAGTAAGGAAATCTTTTTCGCGCAAACCATACAAGTCATTATGCGTCGCAGATTATGACTTACCCTGACGATGTCACCCCCCAGCAACTGTGCTCCGATTCGAAGCCGCCACAGCATATGTATGCCTTGAATTTATGCAGAAAATCCGTGTCCGGATCATCTGCAGATTCCAAAAATGCCGAAAAGAACGCCATTCAGCCTATGGGAATCTCGCCGGTAGGCTCGGCTGACAACCTCTTGTCGCGCTCTGAAGCCCACTGTGCTCAATAGGACACTAATTCCACTACCGATTCTCGAAACAGTGATCATGAAGCAAACTCAGAACGAAACTCCCACTGCTCTCATTACCGGCGCAGCACGCCGTATCGGCCGGGCGCTTGCGCTCGATCTCGCGAGCGACGGCTGGACCGTTGCCATCCACTATCGAAAATCGGACGACGAAGCCGAGGGTCTCGTCCGTGAAATCGTGGACAGGGGTGGTCGCGCAAAATCCTTCCGCGCCGATCTCGCCGACGCCGATGCACCCCGCCGATTGATGGCCGACGTCGTACGTGATCTTGCCCCGCCGACAGTCCTCATCAACAACGCTTCGGAATTTCTGCCCGACACAATCCAGAGTCTTGAGGATGCCACCTGGGATCTTCATCTCGGCATCAATCTCAAGGCGCCGATGTTCCTCGCTCAGGCTATGGCCGCGAGCCTGCCGGCGGGTTGCGAGGGCAACATCATCAACATCATCGATCAGCGCGTTTGGAATCTGACGCCGGAATTCTTCTCGTATACGATTTCGAAAGCCGGGCTTTGGACGGCGACGCGAACCCTCGCCCAAGCTCTCGCGCCGCGCATTCGCGTCAACGCCATCGGTCCCGGCCCCGTGATGCGCAGCATCCATCAGACCGACGATGACTTCATTCGCGAAAGCCAGTCGACGCTGCTCAAGCGCGGCGCATCCGCCGAAGAAATCGCGGCAACAGTGCGGTTTATTCTCGCCACGCCTTCATTGACGGGCCAGATGATCGCGCTCGATGGGGGACAACATTTAACGTAACCAACCACCGCGACGGCTCGCCTCTGCCGCAATCTGACCGCGCATCGTTCTCATTACGGCCCAATTGGTCCGCGACTCTCGATTCGGGACCCGGATGGGGGTTTATCAACTTTTTATTAACGTTAAGCGCTTACGAACCTTAATGGTTTGTTGGGCGCCTTTACGGGGGTGCCGCGTGTTCAAAGGTGTATCCATGATTGGCCGTGTTCGAGCGCCGTTGGCGTTCGTCATCGCAGCAACCGCGCCTTTGGTTGCTATGTCTCTGCCGGCTCAGGCAGCGGATCTTCCTCAGGTTAAACTCAGCGCTAAGAACAGGGTTCCTGCGTGTGCCACGCCGGGACGGCTTATGGGCTTTCTCGAAAGCCGCAACCCTGGCATCGATCCGCGCTTTGAAAAAATTGCTGCCGACTACATGCGCGTCGGCAACGAGCTCAAGATTCGCTGGGACATTGCCTTCTTTCAGATGATGCTCGAGACGGGCAATCTGACCTTCAAAGGCGACGTCTCCGCCAGGCAGAACAACTTTGCCGGCATGGGCGCAACGGGCAACCATGTTTCCGGCGAAAGCTTTCCGGACGTCAGCACCGGCGTCAAAGCCCATCTCCAGCATCTCTTGCTCTATTCCGGTGAGCATCTCGACAATCCCGTCGCCGAGCGCACGCGCAAGGTCCAGGAATGGGGCGTGCTGACGGATTGGCAGAAATCTCTCAACGGCCCGATCGACTATACGCAGCTTGCCAAGCAGTGGGCTCCGACGTCCCGCCATTACGCACGGGACATCGCGGGTCTCGCGGAAGCGTTCTACGGGAGCCCGTGCAAGGGTTCCGATCCGAAGCCTGAGCTTATGGCTTGGGCCAAAACGGGCAGCGTACCGGCAAAGGCTGACGCGGACGATCAAACTTCGCCGATCCAAACGGCTTCGACGGAAGACCCGGCCAAACCGAGCGCCAAACTTTCCGGCGCCGATCTCGCCCGGCGCGCTGTCGAAGAAGCTCGCAAATCCGGATCTTTCGTGCGTTCGGGTCTCGGAGCTGAATCGCTCATTCCGGCAGCTGATACTGCGCCCGTCGTCGGCGAACCCGCGGTGGCGGACCAGGCACCGACGTCCTTCAAAATCATCAATGCGTCCGCACCGTCGGACGATGCTTCGGCGTCGGCCGGCACAGCATCCGGCGCAACCGCGGAGACGCGCGGCCCGGCAGATCAAGCTCCGGTCGAAGCTCCCGGGAAGAAGACTTCAACCAAGAAGATCCAGACCGCAGCTTTGGGCGCCGGAACGAAGGCTTCCGTCACGTCGGGCGTCGCCACGAAGTCGGCAATCATAGTGCCACCTGCAGGCGCAAAATCGAACTGCAAAGTCTGGACGGCGAGCTACGGCGGTGGTCATTCCGTCATCATCCGCGCGCGCGCCGATCATCAGGACAATTACACGGTCCTCGATGTCAACGAGGGTTCCGAAAAACGTGAAGCGGAAGCTTATATCGCCGCCTACGCCAAAGGTGGCGAGACCGTCGGGGAATTCTCCAATCCATCGCAAGCCCTCGATAAGGCTTTCGAACTCTGCCCGGACAACTGAGTAACGTCGTGAGGGCAGCATTCATGGCGACAGAGTCGCTTGTATCCCGGAGTCTGACTGTCGTCGCCTTGTCGTCTGCGTTGTTTGCGATTGCGGCCAATGTCGCGCTCGCTGCGCCGCCGATCAGGACGGGCGCCGGCAACCAAGTTCCCGCCTGCGTCACGCCTGAACGGCTCATGGCGTTTCTGGGCGAGCGAAATCCCAACATCGACCCGCGCTTCCGCGAAATTGCGCACTGGTACAAGTACTACGGCGAAGGTTGGCGCGTGCGTTGGG
Source organism: Hyphomicrobium sp. 99 (assembly GCF_000384335.2). NCBI lineage: Bacteria > Pseudomonadati > Pseudomonadota > Alphaproteobacteria > Hyphomicrobiales > Hyphomicrobiaceae > Hyphomicrobium > Hyphomicrobium sp. 99. The sequence continues at coordinate 1,455,406 of NZ_KQ031382.1, read as the reverse complement.
ATTACGCGTTCTTCCAAATGGCGATCGAGACGAACTACCTGAAGTTCCGTCGCGAAGACGGGAAGCGCGGCGACGTTTGGGAAACCCAGAATAACTTCGCCGGAATCGGCGCGACCGGCGGTGGCGTTCGCGGCGAGCAATTTCCCAGCGTTCAGACCGGCGTGCATGCCCAAATCCAACACCTTGTCGCCTATTCGGGTGAGCGCCTTGCGGCTCCAGTCGCCAAGCGCACACGTGAGAACCAGGAAGACATCGCCGCGCAATCGAAGCGACTCGGACGGCCCGTGACGTTCGGCGATCTCGCGCGTCGTTGGGCAGCCGACCGCGCTTATGGCAAATCGATCGACTTCATCGCCGGTCTTTATCAAAAGCGCTATTGCGATCCGTCGGCGCGTTCCGCCGAAAGCGCCGACGTTCCGGCTCCGCTGCCGATGCGAAACGAATGGCGCGCTCCGTTCCGTGCGCCTTCTGGTCTCGGCGGTCCGAAGCCCGATGATGTGTCGGCTGCTCCTGCGCCTGCTGCCGTCAAGGCGCCTTCGGCGACCGGCGTTCCACATAAAGCTACGACGCCGAATGCCGGAAAGCAGTCGTCGAAGGCAAAACCGAAGTCGTCTGTGGCTTCCAAATCCCCTTCGAACGCGAAACCCGTTCGAGCGAAGCACGAGACGAGCAAGAAGAACGTCGCCAGTGATGCGACACCGAAAGTCACCGACGCTTCATGGGCAGGCACGACCATCGTCGAGCGGCAATTGCCTGTTCAAGGCAGCTACGCGAGCGAGAGCACCGGTGAGGCGCAAGCGGCCGAACCCGCCGTGCAACAAACCGCGGCATCATCCGGCTTCTTTTCGATGCCGTGGCTTCCGACGTTTAAAATTGCACCAACAGAGCCCTCGCGCCTCGGCGGTCCGCTTCCCGCGGAGCTTGGCGCGGCCGCAAAAGCTGCGCAGTCGGCACCTTCAGGCCCATGCAAAGTGCTTTCCGCGAGCTACGGCGGCACCAAGACGTTGTTGCTCCGTTCGTATTCGGGCGAGGAAACGCAATACACCGCGCTGACGATTATCGATGGGTTCGAAAAGTCGATGTTCGATGCTTATGCGCGAACCGAAGCCGCCGGGGCCGAAGTCATCGGCGAATATGAGACGCAGGATGCGGCTCTCACTGACGCCAAATTCAATTGCTTGGGCGACTGAAGCGTAAAATTCCATCTGACGTTTCGAGCAACGATTCAGTCCGAAGACGGGGCTAGATATTTGAGTGCGGCGGTGGACGCCGCGCCGCCAAGGACGCAGGGAATGCCAGCTTCGACCTGCCCCATCACGCCCGCTGCGACGCAGCCGAGAGCGAACACGGTTTGTCCGGCCTGTCCCCACCAGTTGTAGTTACGTAGACTTTCCGGCCCTTTGGCTTTTAACTCATCGATCGATGCGAGCGCGTCCTTGCGCAGTTTCGAAAGTTCCAGGGTTTCGGCGGCGTCGATGACTTCGGTCAGCGGCTTTTTGAGTTTGGGATCGCTGTCGGTCGAAATCTTTTTCAGGAGCGTCAGTAGATCGTCGTTGCGCGAGGCATTCTGCGCGAGCGTCCACTTCGCCATCGCGCCGACCGTCAATAGGTCGACCTTGTCCTTATCGAGGGAGAGCTCCAGCGCCGCGACGATGCGGCGGATGGGTGCTTCCCAGCCCGTCGCGAAGTAATAGCCCCAGTTGAGATCGATGACGCCGGCGTCATCCTTGATCGAAAGCCCCGTAAGGGTCGGCTTATCGCCGAACATGTACTTGTCGATCAGAACCTTGCGCGCCGGCATGCGTTCGACGAACTTCGACATCGTGTCGCGCCACCGCGGGAGGCCTGAGTAGGCGATCGCCTTGACGACAAGGACCTGATCTTCCGGCGGCAGCGGAAACATCTTGGCGATGAGATCGTCGGAAATTTCTGGATTGGCGCCGAGCACGCCGGCCACGAAGCCGATGTAGACGCCGGCCTGATCCATTTCTTTGATCGCGCCCAGCGCCGACATCGCTTTGACAGCCTCCGACACGCGGCGGGGCTCAGGATTTTTGCGATAATCGTTGATCCATTTTAGAAGCTCTTGGCTATTCTGAAATGGCTTGGGCGGCTTTTCCTTCATCGGCTTCGCGAGCGCAAAGGCCGGTAAGATAACCATCAATAATAGGCCGAGAACGGCGATGACGCGACGCATAACACCCCCTCGGCGCTGCCTTAATCCCCAATGTCGTAAAGAGCTTGCACACCACGCCCCTGGCGTGGTGATTTTGTGGCGCAACGCCCATGCCTTGCTTGACCTCGGCGGCAGCCCAACTTTAGGTGCGCCATGACCGAAGAGCCGACCACATTCACATCGCCGCCGGAAACGCCCGCAAAGACGGGGACGGAGGTGATTGGCGCATATCTGAAGCACCTGCCGCAGAGCCCGGGCGTCTACCGGATGCTCGATGTCGCAGGCGAGGTGATCTATGTCGGCAAGGCGCGCTCACTGCGCGCTCGTGTCTCGAACTATTCGCGCCTCCAGGGTCATACGAACCGCATAGCCCGTATGATCCTCGCGACTTCGTCGATGGAGTTCGTGACGGTTCGGACCGAAGCCGAAGCGCTTCTGCTCGAAGCAAACCTCATCAAGCGCTTTCGTCCGCGCTTCAACGTGCTGATGCGGGACGACAAGTCGTTTCCGTACATTCTCATCTGCCGCGACCATGCGGCGCCAGCGGTGATGAAGCATCGCGGCGCCCGAAATCGCAAAGGCGACTACTTCGGTCCCTTCGCTTCGGCGGGAGCTGTCAGCCGCACGGTCAACATGCTGCAGCGGGCATTTCTTCTGCGTTCGTGTTCCGACAGTGTCTACGAGAGCCGCACGCGACCGTGCCTGCTCTATCAAATCAAACGCTGCTCGGCGCCATGCACGGGCGAGATCGCGCTCGACGAATACAACGTTCTTGTCGATGAGGCCGAGCGGTTCTTGAGCGGCGGCAGCCAGACGGTGCGCCGCATGTACCAGGAGCTGATGCAGGAGGCTGCCGACAAACTCGAGTTCGAGACTGCCGCCAGATACCGGAACCGGCTTTGGGCGCTCGCGCATGTCACGGCGGACCAATCGATTAATCCGGAAGGCGTGGAGGAAGCCGACGTGTTCGCCGCCTACCAAGACGGCGGGCAGACGTGCATCCAGGTCTTCTTCTTCCGAACCGGCCAAAACTGGGGCAACCGCGCCTATTATCCGAAGGCCGATCGCTCGCTCAATGTCGAAGAAGTTCTAGATAGCTTCATCGCGCAGTTCTACGACGATAAGCCCGTGCCGCGGCTGATCCTCCTATCGCACGACATTCCGGATCGCGATCTTCTCGCCGAAGCGTTGTCGACAAAGGCGGAGCGGAAAGTCGAAATCCGCGTGCCGTCGCGCGGCACCAAATCGACGATCGTCGAGCACGCGCTATCGAACGCGCGCGAGGCCTTGGGACGCAAGCTCGCGGAGAGTTCGTCGCAAGCGCGGCTTCTCGAAGGCGTCGCGGAGAGGTTCGGACTGTCCTCGGTACCGCGCCGGATCGAAGTCTTCGACAACAGCCACACCGCCGGGACGAACGCGGTGGGCGCGATGATCGTCGCGGGACCGGAAGGTTTCGTCAAAGGGCAGTACCGGAAATTCAACATCAAGTCTCCGGATACGACGCCGGGAGACGATTATGCGATGATGCGCGAGGTGCTGACACGACGCTTCAAGCGCATCGCGGAAGCTGAAGTCATCGATGAAATCGAAACCGAAGTCGACGAGATCACGGCGGACGTCAGCGGAGGACCTTTATCCCCCGTCGTCGTTGCCGAAGACGATACCGCCGAAGAGCGCGCGTTTCCCGATCGGCCCGATCTTGTTCTGATCGACGGCGGGCTTGGCCAGCTTTCGGTTGCGCGCGAAGTTCTTGCCGGGTTCGGGCTTCATGACATCGCGCTGATCGGTGTCGCCAAGGGTCCGGATCGCGATGCTGGGCGCGAGCATTTCCATTTTCCCAATCGCGAGCGGCCGATCATGCTCGAAGCGAAAGATCCGGTTCTCTATTTCGTACAGCGGCTCCGCGACGAAGCGCATCGCTTCGCGATCGGCACGCATCGAGCGAAGCGCGCGAAATCACTGGGCGCAAACCCGCTCGACGAGATCGAAGGCATTGGACCGACGCGCAAACGGGCGCTTCTCACGCACTTTGGCTCGGCGAAGGCCGTATCGCGGGCCGGTATCGAAGATTTGAAGGCTGTGGACGGTATTTCCGCCGATATGGCCAAGAAAATCTACGACTTCTTCCACGAACGCGCGGGATAGTCGCGGGGGTCCCTTTAGAGGCTAGCCAGATGCATGCCCCCTGCCCTAATTTCGCGGCACTTGGGGGCGATGGGCCTTCCTACTGATTGTCATTCCATTGTTGTCATTCAAAGGCTCTGTTCTGCCGATGCTGAGACGTGCATTTGCGATTGTTGCGATAGCCGGTCTTTTCGCCGTTCCGGGCGCCTTCGCCGCGGACGAAGCATGGACTCCGGCCGTCACACCTGTCGCGGCTGCGAAGTCGGCGGCACCGGCACCGAATGCTGCGCCAGCTGCAGCTACGGCACCCGCTGCCGCAGCACCAGCGCCGGCTGCGCAACCCGCTCAAGCTGCTCCAGCGAATGCACAGGCTGCGCCTGCAGGACCTGCCGCAACGAATGCTCCTGCAGTCTCCCCTTCTGCGCCCGCTCTAGAACCGGCAGCAGCAGCGGCGCCAGAGGCGCAGCCTGCGCCGCCCCCACCGCCGCCTCCGCCTGCGCTTCCTCCCGAAGTCAGCTCGACGATCAGCAACATCGTCGGCGAAATGGATGGGGCTGAAAAAACCCTGTCGACGATTTCGGGCGTGAACAGCGATCTTGGCCGGCTGCGCGATGATATCGACGGCGTGATCTCGAAGACGACACAGACGGCGGACGGACTCCGCCCACGTCTTTCCGATCTGCAAGTTCAAATCAAACGTCTCGGCGATCCGCCCGCAAAAGATGCGCCGCCGGAAGCAGCCGCCGTCGCTGCCGAGCGCGCGCGGCTCGACGTTCAGGCATCCGAGGTTTCGGGCGCAATCAAGACGCTCGAAGTGACGTGGTGGCGCGCGCGTCAGGCCATCGACAAAATCACCGATCTCAGGTTGCAGATGTTCGTGCGCAGCTTGACGGAGCAGATGTCGAGCCCGTTGCTGCCGGATTTCTGGAGCGACATCGAGCGGCAGAAGTCGAGCGTGCAATGGCGCCTCAAATACAATGCCGAGGATTGGTGGAATTCGATCAATCGGCAAAAGGGCAGTGTGCTCGTCCTCCTCGCGGCGGCTATCGGTCTCTACCTGCTGCTGAAGGCGGTTGCGCTCGCCGTAACGCGATACAGGCCAGGACCCAACGCCACCCCGCCGAGCTTTTTCGAACGTGCGGCATCGGCTGCGTGGATTGCGCCCGTCAGAGCCATTCCGGGCGTGGCCGCAGTCTTATTGCTCTATGGCGGGTTCGAATACCTGGGCTTGCTCTACTATCCGACCGCGGCACCCGTCGGCGGTGCGTTCTTCCGCTACGCGCTCGTATTCACCGCTGTCTCGGCTCTCATCATTTCCGTGTTCGCCCCGCACCGGCCCGAACGGCGGCTGATGGCGCTCTCGGATCGCAGTGCGCGGCGTATCACTGTGCTCCTCATCCTTCTGGCGCTGATCTATTCGATCGATCTCTTCCTTTCGAAGTTCGGACAGATCCTTTACTTCCCGCTGTCGATGAGCGTGGCGCAATCGCTCTTCACGAGCCTCGCTTTCGCGTTCGTTCTAATCGGATTGTTGCTCACGCCGTTCGAGTCGAGTGAGGCCACGCTCGCGCGGCCCGTCGGGCGCAGCGAGCCCATTTGGCTCAAGCTGCCGCTTTGGATCGCTGCAGCGGCGATCATCGGCTGCTGCCTGTTTGGGTACATCGCCCTCGGACGCTTCCTGGCGCAGCAGCTGGTGATGACCGGCGTCGTCGGTCTCATCGCAATGCTTCTCTACCTCGCCATTCGGGCGTTCACGCGCGGAAGTACGACGTCTCGCGGGCACATCAGCGTGATCCTCGAAGAGCGGATGGGGTTCGACGAGCTTCGCCGCAAACAGCTCGGCTGGTTGACCGAGGTCGTCCTGACGCTCGGCGTCGCGTTCGTCACGATCCCGATCCTGCTGCTGCAATGGGGTTTCGCCGCGCCTGACATCCGGGACTGGCTGCAGCGATTGCTGTTCGGTTTCGAGATCGGACAAATCCGGATCTCGATCGTCAAAATTCTGGTCGGCATCGCTATTTTCGTCGCGCTCGTGTTCGCCACGCGCATCATCCAGCGCCGCCTGCGCGACAACGTACTCATCGCTCCAAAGATGGACGCCGGTATTGCGAACTCGATCGACACCGCCGTCGGCTACGCCGGTACGGGTCTCGCCGCGGTCATCGCGATCTCGTATGCGGGCTTTAACATTACCAATCTCGCCATCGTCGCCGGTGCGCTTTCGGTCGGTATCGGTTTTGGCCTGCAGTCGATCGTCAACAATTTCGTCTCGGGCCTCATCCTGCTCATCGAGAGGCCGGTCAAGGTCGGTGACTGGGTGGTGATCGGCAATGAGCAAGGCACCGTTCGAAGCATTTCCGTCCGCTCGACCGAAATCGAGACATTCGACCGGGCGAGCCTGATCGTGCCTAATTCCGAGTTGATTACGGGCCGCGTTTTGAACTGGACGCACCGCAGCGCTCTTGGCCGCGTGGTGATGAAGTTCTCGGCCGGGCCTGACGTCGACCCGCGGCGCGTGCTCGCAATTCTGACGGAGTGCGCCAATCGGCATCCGACCATTCTGCGCGAGCCCGCGCCGATAGCGGTTTTCGAAGGCTATACGACCGAGACGACGGACTACTCACTCAGGGTCCTGCTGCCCGATATCACGCATGGGCTCAGGGTGCAGTCGGATCTCAGAGTTGCCGTCTACGAGGCCCTGCGGCGTTCGGGTATTGTCGGGGCGACTGCGGTGCCCGCGGCGGCTTCCTGACCGCCGGTGCGGCTTTCTGCCCGGAGATTCATCAATTGGGACCGACGCTTGCTGTCTGGGGATTGACGGCCCCTCGCCGCTGCGGCTAACCCAAATTCATGGATCACGTCGCGCACCGCTCGATTTCGACGAGCCTGCCAAATATCCTGACCTACGGCCGGATGGTGGCGGTACCCGTGCTCGCGGGCGTCCTGTTTTTCGGATCCGGGGAACTTGCGCGCTGGCTGGCGTTCGCGATCTTCGTCGTGGCGTGCGTTACCGATTGGCTCGACGGGTATCTCGCGCGGATCTGGGAGCAGCAGTCGAACCTCGGCCGCATGCTCGATCCAATCGCTGACAAGCTGCTCGTTGGCGCCACGTTGCTTATGCTTGTTTACACCGACACGATCGGCGGATGGGCCATCTGGGCGGCGCTCATCATCCTCTCGCGCGAAATTCTGGTTTCTGGGCTTCGGGAATTTCTCGCCGAGCTCAACGTCAAAATTCACGTTACGCAACTTGCGAAGTGGAAGACGGCCGTTCAGTTCGTTGCGCTTGCCATGCTGCTCGCTGGACCGGCCGCTGAAGGCATCGTGCCCGGAACGACGGAAGCCGGCGTTCTGCTTTTGTGGATTGCGGCACTTCTTACGCTGGTGACCGGCTACGACTATCTGAAGGCTGGAATTCGCCACGCGATCGATCGCTGAGGGCGCCATGACCGAAAAACCGAACAACTTGAAGCCGAGCGCCGGCGAGATCATCCTGCGTTATTTCGCTTGGCTGCGCGAGCGCACTGGCCTCAGCGAAGAGCGCTTAGTGTTGCCGCCGGAAGTTCTGACGGTTGGCGACCTGCTACTTTGGCAGTCGCGGCGCGGGCATCCTTTCGACCAGGCCTTCGCCAAGCCCGAAGCGATCCGCGTTGCGATCGACCACACGCACGCGAAGCCAGCTGCGCTGATCGCCTCCGCGCGTGAAATCGCATTCTTCCCTCCCGTGACCGGAGGCTGAGATGACCGTTCGCGTTGCGGAGGCTGATTTCGACGTCTCGGAAGAGATGTCCCGGCTGACGGCAGGCGACACCGGAATCGGCGGCGTCGCACTTTTCGTCGGCAAGGTCCGTGGCGAAGTCCAAGGCGAAGCGCTCGTCTCGATGACGCTCGAACATTATCCCGGCATGACGGAAGCCGAACTCGAACGCATTGAAGGCGAAGCCCAATGCCGTTTCAAACTGTCGGGCTCGTTAATCGTCCATCGTGTTGGCGAGCTGAAACCCGGCGACAATATCGTGCTCGTCATCGCGTGCGCGCCACACCGGCAGGATGCGTTTGCTGCGGCAGAGTTCCTCATGGACTACCTCAAGATGTATGCGCCATTCTGGAAAAAAGAGACACTTGCCAGCGGCGCTTCTAGATGGGTAGCAGCACGCGCAAGCGATGATGAAGCGGCCGCTGCATGGGCTGCAAAAAGCGAATAAACGCCGCTCACGTCGTCTCTCGAAAATTCCATTTAAAGCCCTTAACGAGAGATTAACTGCTGTTGCCCGATAACCTTAACGACCGACTGTTCCGACCGCTAAAACGCCATCATCCCTCGGCACATAGGTGCGTCTACGGCGCACTTGGTTGGATGAGCGCGCCTAGGGGGATTGCACTTATGCGTAGCTTGGCTCGACGCGCATTATGCAGCGTCTTCGCCGCGGCTTTCGCGGCCGGGGCAGTATGCCCGGCGTACGCCAGCGACACGGCTCCCACCGGTCAGGCAACCGATCTGCAGATGGCGACGGTATCACCGGTTCCGGCACCAACTCCCGCAGCCCGCGCCGGCGGGACCCGTTTCGTCATCGGGCTTGCAAGCAAGGTCGACTACCAGGTCTTTTCGCTTGCGAACCCGAACAGGGTCGTCGTCGAGCTTCCTGAAATCAGCGTACGGCTACCGGCGCTCGAAGGCAAAGGACCGACAGGTCTCGTCAAAAGTTTTCGCGCCGGTCTCGCGGCTCGCGGCAAGACGCGCGTCGTGATCGAGGTTACGCAGCCCGTCGTCGTCGAAAGCTCGAATATCAACAAAGACAAGGACGGCCAGTTCCGGCTCTCGCTTGCAATCGTTCCGGCCGACGCCGGAATCGCGGCTCCTCAGAAAGGCATGGCGCAGCCTTCGGCTCTCGGCGCGACGGCCACCTTGCAGCCGCCCGTGCCGCGCCTCGCCGAAAATCCGAGGGAGCGTGCGGCGAAGGCTTTCAAGCCGATCATCGTTCTCGATCCTGGCCACGGCGGTCATGACTCTGGCGCGGAAAAATTCGGTACGATCGAGAAGGATGTCGTTCTCGCCTTCGGTCTCGTACTGCGCGAGATTCTCGAGAAGACCGGGCGCTACCGGGTGCTGATGACGCGGAGCGACGACACGTTCATCCCGCTCGATGAGCGGACGAACTATGCCGAGCGCAACAAAGCGAACCTCTTCATCGCCATTCACGCCGATTACTCGGACAACGGCTCGCGCGCGCGCGGCGCTACGATTTATTCGCTGCGCGACGGCGTCGCGAAGTCGCTCGAACGTTCAGCCAAAGGCAGCTCGGCGCAAAAGGTTTTGACCAAGGACGAAATCGACACCGTCAAAAGCGCCAACGGCGATGTCGATATGATCAAAGACATTCTTGCCGATCTCGCCAACCGCGACCTGGAAATGACGCGTGAACGCAGCGGCATGTTCGCGAAGACGGTCATCGAAAACATGGGCGAAAGCACGCCGCTTCGCGAGGAGCCCGAACAGCAGGCCGCTTTCCGCGTGCTGAAGACGGCGCAGTTTCCATCGGTTCTCATAGAGCTTGCCTACGTGACGAACCGCGAAGACGCCAGCAACCTCAAATCCGGCGGCTGGCGCGAGAAGGTTGCGCAATCGATCGCGACCGCGATCGACAATTACTTCTCATACGATATCGCACGACTTCCTATGTGATTGGCGCTTTCGACACCGCTGCGCGGCGCCGGCCGGAAGCGCGCGTCTCGCGGCCGGCTCCCTGCAGGGGAGTCGCGAGGCGCAAACAAAAAAGAGGCCGGCTCAAATAGAGCCGGCCTCTTTTTTTGCGTGGCAGGAGTTCGTCGCACCGACTCCTGCATGCATCAGTTACCTCCTACATGGAGGATATTTGTTGTGTTGTCGCCAGAGCAGAAACAGCCAGCGTCTCCTCGGCAAATCGTGCGAGGAGCGGGCCTCGCTTGATCGGAGAAAACCGGTTGGCTGGTGACAGCGCTTCTGCATGAGGCACTCCATCTTCCAGGTGTCCGCCAGCTCGCTCAGGAGAACGAGTGTTCCGATATCGAGACAACGCACGCGGACTCTCAGCACACGGGCTCGCTGAGCGGCGCGCTAACGTCTGAAGTTCAGTATCGGAATCGCGGAAAGGGTTGGATAGGAACGTGAAGCTGCCGAACCTGGACCAGAACGACGCTCCCTCGGGCAGCCCTATCCATTGCTGCCACGCGCCGTTCGAAGCCATCTGCCGGTCCATCCGGATCCGGTTCAGAGAGAAAAAGGGCATCGACCCTTGGTTCTCGCTCTGACGCTCGCACAAAGTTGTAAGGACACACCCAACAACGCTTCACGATTCAGAGGCTACGCGATTCGCGTGACAATTCGTGAGATCAGCAACATATCGCGGAGGGACAATCAGCCGGACGCGCGGACCGTCGGCAAGAACCTCGATCTTCGAGATGCCGCCATGGTCGCCGTCGATCTGGAAAGGCGTGGCATTCCACCGGCCGATCGTGGCGGTCGTCACCGGCAAGACGTGCACGCCCTTGGGTCTCGTTTCCGGACGGGCCAGCCAGCCGAGGCCAAGTGAGACGAGATTGGCCGCGATTGCGCGCCGCGAGCCCGCTTCCATCACCACGGCCATGAGAGTGTCCCGACCGAAGCCGGCATCCTCAGTCAACTTGAACAAGCTGCCGTAGCGGCTCGCGAATGTGAGGATCACCCAACTGGCGTCAAAGCGTCTTCCGTCGAGCTCGACGTCGAAAATCGTGGGCGTTTCAGCGAGCGTCCGGATGACGGGATAGACGTACGCGCCGCGGCCGAAAGCACGTTTCGTGCGGTAATTCAGCTTCGAGACGATGCGCGCGTCGAACCCAGCGCCCAGCATCAGGAAAAAGGGTTCACCGTTGACGAGGCCGCCTCGCGCTTCGATGTGCTCACCATGCAGCAGAACATCGGTGATGGCTCTCACGCTCTTCGGGAGGCCGATCTCGTTAGCGAGAACGTTGCCCGTCCCAAGTGGAATGAGACCGACCGGCAACTCGGTTCCGGCCGCCCCCGTCGCAACGGCGCGGAATGTGCCGTCTCCGCCCGCTGCGATGACGGCGTCGCACGCGCTCAGTTTTGCCAAATCTGAAACGCGCTCCGCGGCTTCCGCGGCGCTACGCGCGGGGACCTGGAAGACTTCCGATTGGCTTTGGCGCAGACGGGTGATCACGCCATCAAGTAGGCGCGGAACGGCGACACCAGCCGTCGAATTATAAACGAGTGCGAAGCGGCTGCGCATTTTAAAGCCGTACCCATAAGACAATGGCGGCACCACCTGATGCCGCCATCGAAAGCCTATGAGTAGAAGCGGGTATGCGCCTTCAACGGTCCCGTCAAGCTCGCGGTGAGCCAGCGGCTGGTTTAGGGACGGGCCCCCTCCAGCACCGCAGGGGATTCGGCCTGCCGCGCGGTCGAGGTGACTGCCTTCTGCACCTTTTCGAAGGCCCTTACCTCGATCTGGCGGATGCGTTCGCGGCTGACGCCGAACTCCTCCGACAGCTGTTCGAGTGTTGCAGGCTCCTCGCTCAACCGGCGAGCTTCGAATACCCGGCGCTCACGATCGTTCAAGACCGACATCGCGGACGAGAGATAGGACTTCCGCCGAGACAGCTCTTCGTCCTCGACAAGGCGATCCTCCTGCGTGGGCGTATCGTCGACCAGCCAGTCCTGCCATTCGCCGGATTCCGATTCAGCCCGGATCGGCGCATTGAGGGACGCGTCGCCGCCGAGGCGGCGATTCATGTTCACCACGTCCTCCTCGGGCACGCCGAGCTTCGTCGCGATCGTCTTCACGTGTTCGGGCTTCAGATCGCCGTCGTCCAGCGCCTGAAGCTGGCTCTTCGCGCGCCGCAGGTTGAAGAAAAGCTTCTTCTGCGCTGCCGTGGTGCCCATCTTCACAAGGCTCCACGACCGCAAGATGTACTCTTGAATCGACGCACGAATCCACCACATCGCATATGTGGCGAGGCGGAAGCCTTTATCGGGATCGAAGCGTTTGACGGCCTGCATCAGGCCGACGTTTCCTTCGGAGATCACTTCCCCGATTGGCAAGCCGTAGCCGCGGTAGCCCATCGCGATCCGCGCGACGAGCCGCAAATGCGACGTCACCAGCTTTTCGGCGGCGTCAGAATCCTGGTGTTCCTGCCAGCGCTTGGCGAGCATAAATTCCTCGTCAGGCGCAAGCATCGGGAATTTGCGAATTTCTTCGAGGTAACGCGTGAGGCCCAGCGAACCGCCGGCCAGTGACGGAAGACCTTTAGATGCCATTGCCCTCTGCTCGGACCTTCACCCGTTTCCGGTTCGGCCCGTGCTCCCTTCATATTGCGGGAGTCTCTACGCTCCCCCAACGCTTGGTGTTACATAGTAGTGAAATCTAGAAATTCACTATGGGTTCCCGTCACTTCGTCTTGATCGGACGTGACGATATCCCACATATGCCAGCTTGCTATTTCAAACGGCGGCCGCGTCTCTTATCCGTCGCCAGTCTTTGGCTAGGCTTCAACGCCTCTCCAAGCTGTTGAAGGTCGGCGGGCAATTTACTGCTAAACTTAAGCTTTTTGCCAGAAATCGGGTGTTCGAACTCGAGTTCGGCCGCATGCAGCGCCTGCCGCGTCAGGCTCGAAGCCACATCTTTTGCGCCCTCGTGGAGAGATGCGAGACGCGTCTTAAATCCGGCGCCATAGGTCGGGTCTCCCACAACCGGATGGCCGATATGCGCTAAGTGCACGCGAATTTGGTGCGTCCGACCCGTTTCGAGGACGAGGCGCAAAAGCGAGACGTCGCCGCCAGCCTTTTCTCCGGGAAAGACATCTATCACTTCATAGTGCGTCTTGGCGCTGCGGCCGGCTTCGCCTCGCGTCACGGTGATTTTCATGCGGTTGGCTCGACTGCGGCCCAGGCGGGCATCGATTGCACCGGCCGGCAGCGGGAGCCTTCCCCAAACGAAAGCGAGGTAGCTGCGGTGGAGGCGGCCATCGCGACCGTGGCTCTGGAACTGCTCCGCCAATCCCTGATGCGCCGCGTCGGACTTGGCGACAACCAGCAAACCCGTCGTGTCCTTGTCCAAACGATGGACGATGCCCGGCCGCTTGACACCTCCGATACCCGAGAGGCTGTCCCCGCAGTGGGCAATCAGGGCGTTTACGAGAGTGCCCGACGCGTGGCCCGCCGAAGGGTGCACGACGAGACCAGCGGGCTTATCGATCACGATCAGATCGTCATCTTCATAGACGATGTCGAGCGGAACATCTTCGCCCTCGACGCCGGTCTCTTCCGCCTCGGGGAGACTGACCGAGTAAGTAACGCCCGGTTTGACCGGTGTGCGCGGCTCCCCTATCGTCTCGCCGGCGCGAACATGGCCATCGCGGATGAGAGATTGGATACGAGCCCGGCTCATGCCATCGATCTTCGAGGCGAGCCAACGATCAACGCGCTGGCCAGCATCCTCGGGACCGGCAACAACCTCGATGGGGTTTGGTATTTTTTCGTCGATGGGCACGGTGCTCGAAACTATCAGAAAGAAATCCTCGTGATGACCAATGATCAGCCGCAGTCAACTTCGGCCGACTTGTTGCGCGAACAGCGCCTTCAGCGCAATCTCAAGATCGTCGTTGGTGGTCTGGCCGCCCTCATTCTCCTCGGCCTCGGCGCGGTCGCGGTCAAGGTCATCGGTCTTGCCTCGCACGGCCCTGCGGCCGTGCAATCGTCGCGAACGGTCAGCGTTTCAACTGGTGCGACGCTTTCGTTGGAAATCCCCAAGGGTGCGCGGATCGTGTCGGTGTCACTGTCCGGCAACCGTCTCGTCGTCCATCATGAGGGACCGAGTGGCTCCGGAATCGCAATTGTCGATATCGACACGGGGCAGCGCGTCGCCGACGTGAAGCTCGTGGAGGCGTTGCCGCACAATTAGCGAAGGGCGCAGCCCCGGGTCGGCTCGGTGGGCACATAATTCATTCAGGTTGTAATTGCCACGCGCTTCAGGGCTTGATCGGCCGCGAACACTCGACTACACGTCCTTTGCGCCTGCCCCGTTCGTCTAGTGGCCCAGGACACCCGCCTCTCACGTGGGCAACAGGGGTTCGAGTCCCCTACGGGGCGCCATAATTCAGCCACAATCGCCGCGACGCCGTGAAATTGGGCGTAACAGTGTGGGCTTCGTTTATAGCGAAGCGCGCGTCCTTCAGCTTGCGGGTTCTGAGTTCGAGATCCTCATAACCGCGTTCGAAGTCTGCGAACATTTTTTACTTCGATGGTTTTGCTAGCTGATCTCCTTCGCTTACCAATCTTCCCACGCATATTGATCGATCTCATAACTCCGACAACCCCCGATGTTTGCGATTGGGGAATTGGGGGGTTTGGCAGGGCTTGGCGGGGTTTCACGATTTCGCGAGCACCATTATCGAATGGCACACGGTGATATGCGGGCCGATAATTAGGTATGGTTCTCGTCATCGACTGCGCCAAACGATAGGGCGCAGTCGAGGATATTTCGAGGTGGGAATATCCTGCTGGAGGAATGGTCCAGAGTTGGCCTTGAACAGTGCCCATTCGAGAGCCCTGGGTCCGTTCGGGTTGCCGGTCACTGCAAAGTTGGTCCAAGCCGCCACGGGCTGGTCGGACAGCTTGACCTCGGTGCCTTGCAGCTCGCGCGGCAGGCCGGTCTGCTGATCGAGATTCACGCCGAGAATTCCGCCCGAAAAATTCTGGAACAGGAACTGAATATCCACGGTGTGGTAGGCGAGGGCCTGGAAATGACCCGTTGGAGAGTAGGCGTTCGGCATCTGCGGGAAGTTGAACGGCGCCCTCGTGTAAGTGAAATCGTAAGCGTAGGTCGGAATTTTCGACGCCCACAGATTTGCAATTTGGCTACAAGATCCCAGAAGCGGAAGTCGCCTACTACATGACCGGCGAGGCGGCGGCCGTCGCCGACCACGTCCGCTAATGAATGCATTGCTTCAGGTGTCGATCTTCTCTGCGATCTCGATGGCATCATCGACTTCGATCCCGAGATACCGGACGGTGCTCTCAATCTTCGAATGCCCGAGCAAAAGCTGGACTGCCCGCAGATTTCCGGTGCGCCGGTAGATCAACACCGCCTTTGTCCTTCTCAATGAGTGGGTACCGAACTTGGCCGGATCGAGCCCGATGCTGGCCACCCACTCGTGTACAAGCCGGGCATATTGCCGAGTGGTGAGCCCACTTGAGCCATCGCCTCGACCCGCGAACAGAAACTGACCCGGCTTTCGTCCCGTCCATCGCAGGTACTCATCAATCGCTAGACGGGTCTGGTCGGTTAGCTCGAAGCGCACTGGCCTGCCGGTCTTCTTCTGCTTGATGGTCGCGCGGTCCATTGCATAGCCGCTCGGCGCAACGTCATCGACCCGGACGGCTACGACATCACAGCCACGCAGCTTGCTATCAATGGCGAGATTGAACAGTGCGAGATCGCGCGTTCGCCCAGTCATCTGGAGCTTGGTTCTTATCGACCAGACGTGACTGGGCCTGAGGGGCGGCTTTGCGCCAATAAGCTTGCCTTTGTTCCAGGGCGGACGGCGTGAGGGGTTCAGCTCTTCAGTATGGTCTTCCATGCTCTGTCTCCTTCATTGAGAGACAGAACAGCATGCGCCCGTCGCAACCCAGCAGCGGATCTAACGGCTGGTTTTGGGCAATTTCTTCCGTCATCTGGTTACCAACCGTCAATTTTGACCCTTTGCAGAAATTCCGAGTCCGGACGATCGGCTCCCGACGACTTCAGCTTTGGCTGAGAAGGGGGGGCATCCGGCAGCCGCAAGATGGGCAAATTCGATTGACTGCGAAGGACAACCACAATGAGCGCCGGTAATCGGCAGGAAGAGTTGTGGGGTCAATGTTGCCTCGGCAGGTCTGTAGAACCAAGTCCGTCAAAGGTGACGAGCGGTGGCTTGAATGCACCGATTTCAAAGAAGGCGTCGCAGCCAGCCGAGAACCGTAATTATCGGACCGGCGAATTCCTCAAGGTTCCTCCTGCGGGTGTGTGTGACGCGCCGCGACGACCTGGTGCTCATGCTCCCGATTATGAGGCCCCATGGTCCATCCGCCGGGTTTGCGCGGGTCTGTAGTGCGATCGATCTCACGGCCGGCCACGCACTGCTATGATCATTGCCCCCGCATCTGCGATCGCCACGGCGCTGCTGCTCTGCCTGGCGCGAGAGTTCACGCGCGTCCCAGCCGACGCCTGAGAATTTAGCCACATCAGTTGGGTCCCTTTTATAACAGCAGCATTGGGTTATCGGTCAGCTAGGCTTGCCGCCGACGGGGGCCGAGCAACGCTCGACTCACCGGCAAGTCTCGGAGCATTGCGCAACAGAAGCTATCTTCGACGCTGGCAACTGGATCTCGCGTGATCGCACTCCCGAAATGCTCCGAGACCAATGGGAGGCCCAATGACTAATCAATTGCTGCATTGCGATGCTTGATTATTACGCAAAGCGCAGCGCAATCGGCACGCAATTACGATTTACACATCATACGCATCGCTTTAGTGTGGATACCGCATTCAGCGTGTAGCTTGAATGCTGATCGGGCAGCGCACATGCGGAGGGATATGATGCAAGAGACGGTGGTGCCGGCACCTACGGGAGGAGGAGCCACCGTTGGCTCCGAGGAGCGACAGCTCATCCGTTCTATCGATTGGACGGGCGCTTTCTGGATCGCGAGTGGTATACCGGCAGCTTTTCTATTTTCTATCGGCGGCATCGCGGGAACCACGGGCAAACTTGCCTTTCTCGTGTGGATGATCTCCATCACGATGGGCTTCTTTCAATCGTTCACATACGCAGAAATTGCGGGAATGTTTGCAAACAAGTCCGGCGGCGCATCCGTCTACGGTGCAACTGCTTGGATCCGATATTCGAAGTTGGTTGCGCCGCTGTCGGTCTGGTGCAACTGGTTTGCGTGGTCGCCGGTCCTCTCTCTCGGCTGCGCCATCGCTGCGGCCTACTTACTCAACGCTTTTGCGCCGATTCCCTCGGTTGACTCCTCAGTCGTCAAAGAGTGGGTGAGTGCACATGCGGGAACTGCGATCGATGCGCAGCGTATCACGGAGTGGTTGGCGGCAAACGCTGGCAAGACCGCTATCGACGCTCAGCAAGCGTTACTGCAGTCGGATGCAGTAGCTGCTCTGACGCCCGCCATTCGAACCTGGGAACTCGCATCTTTCGATATCCTCGGCCTTGCGAGCGCGCATCTGAATGCGACGTTCTTCATCGGCGCGGCTTTGATGTTGATCATCTTTGCGATCCAACATCGCGGCGTCGCCGCCACAGCGGGCGTGCAGAAACTCATTGGCATGGTGGTGATCGGCACCATTGCGGTGGTCGGGGTTACGCCCATTCTCATGGGTAAAATCGATTGGAGCAATTTTGCCAACCTCGTGCCGCCAGCTGCACCCTACTCGGCCGAGCCGGGTGCCTGGAGCAATGGGGGCTGGACATTGTTTTTGGGCGGTTTGTTTATTGCCGCTTGGTCGACTTACGCGTTCGAGAACGCCGTCTGCTATACGAGCGAACTCAAGGATCCGAAGCGAGATACCTTCAAAGCGATCTTCTACTCGGGTCTCCTCTGCCTCGTGATGTTCTCCTTGGTGCCCTTCACATTCCAGGGCGTCCTAGGCGTGCAAGGCATGCTTGATCCCTCGATTTTGGATGGTTCCGGCGTTGGCGCTGCTTTGGCCGGCATGGTCGGGGGCGGGCCTGTGGTGCTCTCGCTGCTCGTGGGGCTAATGATTTTAGCAGTAGTGCTCAACATTATGACTGCGATGGCAGGCTCCTCGCGCACGCTCTACCAAGGCTCCGTCGATGGCTGGCTGCCGAAGTATCTTAGCCACGTGAATGAAAACGGCGCACCTACGCGAGCCATGTGGACGGATCTAGTTTTCAATCTTGGCCTACTAGCGCTCGCATCCGATCCCGCTGGGTATTTCTTCGTGCTCGCAGTGGCCAATGTCGGCTACATCATATTCAACTTCCTCAACCTCAATGCGGGCTGGATCCATCGTATAGATTCTCCGCATGTAGAGCGTCCCTGGCGTGCGCCCACATTCCTAATCGGGTTCAATACCCTCCTTGCGTTTGTGAACTGCGTCCTGCTTGGAGCTGGTGCGAAGGTCTGGGGTTATTCAAATGCTCTCTGGGTCGGATTCGGTTTTGCGGCCCTCATCATACCGGTGTTTATCTTCCGCCATTACGTTCAGGATAAGGGCCAGCTTCCGGCATGCGCGCTCATCGACTTGGGTGTCGCGCAAGGTTCTCTTGGCGAGCGCCGGGCCGGCATCCTCCCTTACGTGGCGCTGATTGCAGGCGTCGCCGTAGTTTTGGTTTCGAACGAATTTTTCCAGCTCCCCTGAGAATTGGCGGCCGAAGCACACGCTCGTGATGTGCTTCGGCCTTCACTTTTTCAAGGCGGCATCAAAATACGCAAAGCGCAGTGTAGCGCTCTTGCAATTACGCAATCATCAATTAAAGTCATATATCGTTACGCTTTAAGCAGGATGAGACTTGGCCAATAGAGAAAAAATGGGAGATAACTCTTATGTCAACAAAGACAGATAGAGGCGCCGAACCAACGGTCAATCTGACCGGCCCGGGAAAGACCAATCCCGTTCCGAAATATCATCAGTCCTTCAACGACGCCTTGCCGAGTAAAGAGAAAGTCGCGGAAGTGCGCCAGCGGCTCGAGAAAGCTGGCGTTAAATACGTGATCTCCTGCTGGATCGACCTCTTTGGAGTTCCAAAAACGAAGCCCGTGCCTATGACGGACTTTGAAGATCTGTGTGCCGGCAAAGGACCGCAATTTGCGGTGCATTCGATATCCTACGTGCCCGAATTGACGTCTGCGGATTCGGATCAGGTGATGGTCCCCGACTTGGATGCCGTTTACATCTGCCCCTGGGATCGAACGACAGCCTTCATCTTTGCCGACTTGTTTTGGGAAGATAAGCCTTACAATGTTTGCCCTCGCCAAGCGCTGAAGCGCGCGATTAGTGAGGCGCATGACGCTGGCTACGTTGGCTATGCGGGCATTGAGCCTGAATTCATTGTTATGAAGTGGAACGAGGAAGGGCAGCCGGTCAAGGCGTTCGACGACGATCCCGCGCCAGGAAAGGGACTGCGTCCGCGTAGGCAGGCATTCGGCTACGACGTGGAATACACGACGAACTCGATGCCGTTCCTCAAAGAGATGATCGACATTTTGAACGAACTGGGCTGGAGCCTTCATGACGTTGTCGCGGAGGGCGCCTACTCGCAGTTCGAATTGGACTTCCATTACACGCACTTGCTCGAGATGGCGGACCGTCTCGTGTTCCTTCGCATTTTGTTGAAGGAAGTCGCGAAGAAGCATGGGATGTTCGTCACCTTTATGCCGAAGCCGACGACCGGAGACTGGCGCTCGGGCGCGCATATCAACTTCTCGCTGCGGCCGACGTCGTCGCCCGACAAAAACCTGTTCCAGACGAAAGAGGGTGGTTGGTCAGACGAGTCGCGCTACGCAACGGGCGGACTCATCGCGCACTCCGAGGCGATCACCGCTTTGGCATGTGCCACGGTCAACTCCTACAATGGCCTCGTCCCTCGAGTTGGTGGCTTCGAAGGTGGCACCGTAACTTGGGCACCGACCAACATCACTTACGGTTTCAACAACCGCTCGGCGCAGTTCCGGCTGCCGCAGAGTCGCTACTGCCTCGAGAACAGAGCGGCTGACATGACCATGAACGTCTACTTGACCCTTGGTCTGACGCTAGCTGCTGCGGTCAAAGGGATCACCGAGAAGATCGATCCCGGAAAGCCGACGGATCGTGACCTTTACAGCATGACGAGAGAGGAAATGGATCAAGCTGGTATCCGCCGCTTGCCGAAAAATCTTTCCGAAGCACTCGAATATCTGAGCAAAGACGATCTGGCTGAGAAGGTGCTAGGACCCACGATGCTCAAGTCTTACCTCGCCTACAAAGTCGACGAATGGGAGCGCTATCATCAGTCGGTGACCGATTGGGAGGTCAAAGAATATCTCCGCCTCTACTAAGGGCGTTCAGGCGCGCGCCATGTCACGATGGCGCGCGCCGACTTAGACGGACCCAAGGAGAGAGATATTTTGGACTACGAAGTATTCAGGCTCGGGAATGTCGAGCTGCAGTCCGGTGAAGTTCTGCTCGACGGGCAATTGGCTTTCAAAAGCTACGGCGAGCTAAACGCCCGGAAGGACAACGTTGTCGTGCTGCCAACGTTCATGACCGGAACGCATCGTCGCAATGAGGGCTTCTTCGGCCCAGGACGAGCGCTCGATCCAAGCACGCACTTTATCGTCTCGATGAACATGTTCGGCAACGGGGTATCGAGTTCGCCGACCAACGCCCACCCGCAGCAAGCTGGCAGCAAGTTCCCGAAAATCACGATCTTCGACAACGTTCGCTGCCAGCACCGCGTGCTGGTCGAACGCTTCGGCATTAACGAACTTGCATTGGTCGCCGGATGGTCGATGGCAGGTTGCCAGGCCTACGAATGGGCCGCGCAATATCCTCAAATGGTGAAGGCAATTCTGCCGTTCTGCGCCTCGGCAAAAGTATCGCCACACAATTTCGTATTCCTTGAAGGTATCAAGGCTGCCTTGCTCGCCGACAGCGCATGGAATGGGGGAGACTATCAAGCCCCGCCTGAGCGTGGGCTGAAAGCATTCGCAAGGGTCTACGCCGGCTGGGCGTACTCACAAGAGTTCTACCGAGACGGACACTTCAAAACCCTCGGCTACGCATCTATCGAAGATCTTCTTGTCGACTGGGAAAACGACCACGTCGAGAACTGGGACGCGAACAATCTTCTCACCAAAATCTGGACGTGGCAGCACTCGGACATCAGCGCCAATGCGACCTATTCGGGTGACTTCGCGAAGGCGCTACGAGCAATAGAGGCGCGCGCCATCGTCATCCCTTGCCGTAAGGACCTCTACTTCCCGCCGGAAGACAATCAGCTTGAAGTTCAGCAGATGGCGAACGCCGAACTCTGCGTCTACGATTCACCATTCGGGCATTGCGTGGCGAGCCCTGGCAACGACAAGAAATTTGAGAGGTTCCTTGACGGCAAGATCGCAGAGTCGATGGCGTAGGGTCACTACGCCGGTGGTTGAATCGTGAAATCGCGTTTCAGTAGGAACTGGTTCTTGAACATTTGTATGCCGGTCATGATTTCTACCGACCCTATGCCCGGATCCTTATAGACATGGTCGTTCATGAAATCGGAGAGCTCTCCTTCGGCCTCGATCACCACCTCCACCAGTAGGTCGAACCGTCCCCCGACCCAAAGAACATAGACCGCTTGCGGATGCTTTCCGATGCGCTGAGCCACTTCTTCCGGCGTATGACCCGGCGCTATCTTTATGCCTAGCATCGCATCGGACCGGTAAGTGATTGACGCCGGATCGACGATCGCAACGATCGCAAGTTGTCCCGCTTCTTTCATCCAATTGACACGATTGCGAACAGTGCCTTCAGAGACGTCAAGCGTCTCAGCAATCGTGCGGAACGACACTCGGCCGTCTTCTTGCAGCATGCCCACGATCCGCCGATTGAGCTCGTCATACGGAGACGAAAAAGTACTGTCCGTAGTCGGCGCAGGTTTAATTAGGTTGGACATGAGTAGCTTTCTTGTTGTGTCCCGTTTGAAGTGCGCAGAGAGGCGCACGACTATTGCAAGTCTCACTTAAAGGATAGCGGATCGCGATCTCAAGACAAGGATCGCCAATTAGGGAATCCGTGCTCCAGCGCACTCTTAGCTGACAGAACTAGGATTGTCGTGTACCGGGCCATAGGCGCGACTTCAAACAAGCCGGTTGCATCGTGGGAAAAGGTTGGTCGGTAGCTCACCGAAGCTCTCCTTCTTATCCGCATGAGACCCAAGGCGCGAAAGCGGACTGATTTCTTCTGAAATGAAAGCTTTCGCCAGCGACAGCGCAAGCCAATTGCGTCTGCGATTCTGGTGAGCGTGCTGACGCTTTTGTCGATATCGCGCAGGGGGACTCGAGATGCTGTTAGGGGTTTTGCCTACGCTTTCGATTTTATCGGATAGGTGCCACAAAGAGACTTGGCTCCAGGCCGGGACGCTCGCCTCAGACCGAAAGCAGAAATTAGCCGCCTCATGCTGAGCTATCGATCGGATTTCGACGTAAGTGTCCGCAGATGGCCCCGAGCGCCGTCAGGCTGACGGCGGCTTTCAGACCATCGCGACAGAATGCGAACGGCTGAAGGTCGATCGACGGTCGATCCCATTAGCGGTCATTGCCGGGACCGTAGTCGGCGCCCCGTTGCAATCGCCGACTAGGTCTCCTCACAGGGGTAATGCTGCCATCAGATGTCGATCTTCTCAGCCATCTCGATCGCATCATCCACCTAGATGCGAAAAGGGGGGGCTGCTGCAGAGCCTGTCCGAAAGCATTGAATCACGCTTCAAAGACGATATCAGCGATTACCTTGCAGATGTACGCGGCGACCGAGGCGCGGCGGCCGCATAAAGTTGGCGAACGGCAGAGAAAGCGTTTCTCTATCGACAAGGTCCTCTCACAAGTATGCGCGCGACAACAGCACGCGCCTCGATGATTTCTGCGAGGAGGCTATGCGCGCCGCCAACGATGCCATCGACCAGCCGGTGGGCAAGCGATCGACAAAGAAGCCGCGCCGGTGAACGCCTCAATTGAAGTCGATAGCGTCGGGTTTCCGAGCAGATCAGGCTTGGCTGAGCAGTTCAAGCCGCTTGCGGATCGCGTAGATAAACGCCCTGGCCGGACGGAACACGGACCAGGGCGCTGCGCGTCAAAAGTTCAGAAACTTTAGACTGACGCTCGGCATTCGGAGGCGGTAACGGAGGCGGCGGCAGTGGAAGAATGCGCGATGAGGGTGGAGGCGGCGCAGGGAACCGTCACGACTCGGGCGGTGGCGATAGAATGCGTCACGGCCGCGATCAGGGCGGCAGCGAGAGGATACGCAATCACGATGGCGACGGCGGAACAGACCATCATCGACGCGGACACTGGCGCGGTTTGCGTCACGGCTGCTGATCTCTCAGCGTAATCCGAAATTTCACTTGAGGTCGGAAGGCTGACGCCGTCCGACCTCTCTCAGCCCGATGATATTGATGACATCCACCCCGAGGCTTGAGGTGCGCAGGACAGCTTAAGATTAAGAGGAACAACGCGGCTCGCAGGCAAGTTGCCCTATCAGCGCGTTCGTGCGCTTCGAGGACGGCTTTAGCAGCCGAAGGTGGAGAAGAAGACCATGAAAAACAAAAAGCATCTGACCGCGGGAGCGGTAGCACTTTGTTCTACGTTCGGATTCACAAGCCTTTGTCTTGCGGCGGAAAATGCAGGAATGAAGATGAGCCAAAGCGAGTGCACCAATCTTTGGCAGCAGGCTAATCCGAGCAATTCGAAGGGACTGACAGCGAGCCAAGCCAAGGGTTATGTCTCTAATTTCAAAGCGGCCAACCCGGATGGAGACGCGACAATCGATCAGACGGAATGGATGAGCGCTTGCAACAAGGGCCTCATAACCAATACCTCGAGCAGCGGTGCTTCAAGTGGCGCTTCTGGGAAAACGTCGGACCGCACTCCGGGGGACGCTTCTCCAGCCCGCACTCCAGGCTCAACCTCGGCCGGTGCGCCGGGCACAGACGCCGGCCAGACGCCGGAGGGTACGTCTGACCGAACTCCCAACTAGTACTTTGCGATGAATGTAGGTGTCGGCCGGACTAATCCGGCCGACGCCACATCGGAATCGATCAGCGCTCAGTTTTTGCGACGGTATCCGGATCGGCGGATATCTTCGCATCATGGTCCTTCTTACCGAAGGGCCGGTCCGTCGGCAGCTTCTTGCCCTCTGTCTGAGTTTTGTGGTGCTTACCGCCGGGCGGGTCGGTCGCGTTCGTCGGATCATTGTAATTCGTTTTCGACATGTGCGTTGCTCCGGTTCTTCTCGAAGAACAGCGGAGCTTCTACAGCGGTTCCTGAAAACTTCGGCCTTTGAACGGCGGCTCGATGCGACGAGCCGCTCTCCGACTTGGTTTTGCTCCTGACCTCTGCGCGCATGCGCGCACCGAAAATCTAAGCGACCTCGTTCTCTTGATCGCACAGCCGTCGCGCAGGTATTGCATATTACTGAGGCAGCATCCCCTGTGCTAAGGTCCGGCAGCCCTCCGTCGAGCCGTCATTGTTTTGTACCCCGAGACGCGCACTCGCCTTAGATGGACGACAAAGGAGTTCAGCATGCCCATACTCACGACAGCCATCGCCACCTTCATCATCCTGGTGTTGATCGGGGTTATTGTCGGTCTCATCTTCAATCGGGGCGGACGTGGCTGGCTGGGGCGCCAAGTAGCTCAGGCCACGGGCGTTGGCGACGTGACCTACGCTCTCGTCGGAATTGCCGGATCCTTCATGGGCTTCCACGTTGGCGTCATTCTTGAGCTCCTGCCGAGCGTTTTACTCTACATCGCCGCTATAGCGGGTGCGTTCCTGACTTTGATCCTTTGGCGCCGAGCTTGAGGGAGAACATGATGGACAAGTGCATCACACTACGACCATCCCTTCCCTAGTCATGAACCTGGCCAGCTTCCGTCAGCTTTTCTCGATCGATAAGCCGCTCCTGGAAGTTCTGTATGAGTACTCGCGCGACAACCGCACGTGCTTCGATGATCTGTACGATGAGGTCCTGCGCGATCTTATGAAAAACAAGGGCCAACCGATCACCTTTCATGAAGACTTGCGTCAGAGCACCAAGCTGATCGCCGCCAAAGATCCCGTCGACAACGCGCATAACGGCGAGCGCTTGCCGAAGAAGCCGCGCGCGTGAACGCCTCAATATGAGGTCGCTGGCGTCAGTTTCCGAGCAAATCAGCCTTGACTGAGCAGTTGAGGCATCTTGCGGATCGCATAGATAAACGCCCCAGCTGGAGGGAACTCGGACCCCGCCTATCGGCTACTTTTCTGAGTCTACCCAGCGTCTCCTCCTCCGTCAGCAAAACTTGGCTTTCCGCCTTTCGGCGCGTTTGCGCTCGGGTTGACATTGGATCGCCGTCCATCGGATTTGGGCCCCTGAAAATAGTTTGTCATCGCTTCAACGCAGAGGGGGTTCAGTCCTTTACCGCCCGCTTCCAAAATTTCCTTCAGTTCATTGCGCATGCGCGGGTCCCACGTATTGTGAATATGCTTGGCAACGCCATCGAGCGCTTCGGGCTTTGGGTAGACGTCGAAGAAGTCCGTGATCTGATTAGCCATACGAACTAGGTCGGAGCTTTTCACAGTGCTCACTCCTTTTTTGGCCTACGACAGCGTAGAACCGCCAGCCGTTGTTCTGAAGCCCTTTCAAGTTTCGAAACATTCGTGAGCGACTACCTGTTCCCAGCGGAAGAGCCGGAGTCGGCACCAATCTTCAAATCGGGAGGTATCTTCAACAAACAAAGGTTACGCCATGCCGCTAGTCGACATTCAACTCACCGAAGGCGTCTTCGACGACAACAGAAGCAAGCGATGATCACCAACGTCACCGAAGCGATGGTGGCGATTGAGGGCGAAGCTATGCGCGGTTTGAAATGGGTCCGTGTGCACGAGTTTGCGAGCGGGAGTTGGGGAATAGGAGGCAAGGCCTTAACGATCGCCGATGTCAAAGCTCTGCAACGCGGAGGCGCGCGACGAGCACAAGCGCCGCAAGAGAGTTACTCTCGCGATTCCCCGAGCTGATCGTACCTGATGCTATAGGGCTCAGGCATGGCGTGGATTAGCCTTGTATTGCAAGTCGTGCATCGAATGCGTCGTTCTAAAACCTTCAGCGGCATGTCCATGGCGATACCATGCTTCTCCGTGTAAGCCCGTGGCCAGGCCATGGCACGGCGCTGACAGCCACAACGGCCGAGGATGATGCGAATGCCACGCTCCTCGCTGTGCGCCAAAGTCACGGCTTTCGAGGCATCGCCTAGGCAACCCATGAAAGGCGCGATCGACTTCACCTTCGGTCGGATAGAGCCTCGCGTTAAAGAGCGACACAGGCGAGCCTCAAAACATGGCCGCCGCTCCCAATCTCCCCACACCCGCTTAATCTAAGTAGGCAAATTCCCAGTCACGAATGATTAGCTTCGAAACTTAAATGGCCGCCGGGGAGTATCATCCCTAACGGCCGAGCTATTTTGCTCATGCCGCAATGCCAGCATGTGCTGAGCGAGATTTCCGAGGAAACAAATGAAAGTCAATTCGAGTGCCTTAATGGCGCTGGCCGCTGGTCTTGCGCTCAGCGTATCCGCCGTCACGGCCACCGCTGGTCCCCATACGGACGGTGGTGGGGGTAGCGGCATGGGTCATTCCAGCGGGGGCGCGGGTCGCTCAAGCGGAACTGGACGTAGCGGCGGCATGGGCCATAGCTCGCATGGTATGGCAGGCAACTGGAATGGCGGCAATCGTGGCCATGGCGGTCATTCGCACGGTGGCAGAGGCTATGGATTTGGCTACGGCTCCGGCGTTTACATTGGTGACGGTTCCGATGACTACAGGGATTGCTATTACCGGCACCACCGTCGCGTCTGTCGCGATTAAACACACCAAGTTTTGACACCATGTTGGCCCCAGCCCTATTGCATTGGGGCCAACAGCAGGCTCTTGTAAGAGCGATAGTATTCTGCCGAGTGATGGCTTTCGCACCGCGAGCCTCCGGCCCTTGAGGGCCATACGATGGCTTCTGTTACCTCTCAGCACGTTGAAGCAGCCAGCACTCTCGCTGTCATCGCTTCATCCAACGAGCCGCTGCTATTCCTTTCTGCCGATCTGAACGTAATCGCTGCGAGCGCATCGTTCTGCAGGACATTTCAGATTGATGCCGCCGGCATTCCTGGTCGGCGGCTTTCCGAGATCGGCGGTGGCGAGTGGGCAATGCCCCAACTCCATTCTCTGCTGATGGCAACCGCAGGGGGGACAACCCCAATCGAGGGCTACGAACTCGAGCTCGCCTTGATGGGCCAACAGCCTCGAAGCTTGGTGTTAAATGCTCGCAAGCTCGACGATGGAGACAACGACCGTGTTCGGCTCCTTCTGGCGATATCTGACGTAACCGCCGCTCGTGCAGCGTCTCGGGAAAAAGATGATCTCATCCGAGAGAAGGCGATTCTTCTGCAGGAAATCCAGCACCGCGTCGCCAACAGTCTCCAGATCATCGCCAGCGTGTTGATGCAGAGCGCTCGCAAGGTGCAGTCCGAGGAAGCGAGGGGACATCTTCAAGACGCGCACCATCGCGTCATGTCGATCGCCGAAGTTCAGCGTCACCTCGCGGCGTCGAGCCTCGGAGACGTGTCGCTTCGACCCTATTTCGTCCAACTTTGCGAAAGCCTTGGTGCATCGATGATCCAAGACCCCAACCGTCTGTCGATCGTGGCGACCATCGATGACAGTGTCGTCAATGCAAATACGTCGGTGAGCTTTGGTCTGATCATCACCGAACTGGTGATCAATGCTCTTAAACACGCCTTCCCAGGCAACCGGCACGGCAAGATTAGCGTCGATTTCCGGTCCGATGGAGCGAAATGGGCTCTATCCGTCGTGGATGACGGGATTGGCATGGCGACGGGTTCCGACAAAGCCAAGCCGGGGCTCGGTACAGGAATCGTCGAGGCGCTCGCCAAACAGCTGGGCGGCAAAATTATTGTGCGCGATGCAAAACCTGGAACCTCGGTTTGTATTGTTTACGACGAGCTGGTCGCCAAACGGAGGGAGGCACTGCCGACTGCTTAGCAGAGGCTCCCCTGCTTCACATTACGCTCAGCGATTGAGTATCAGCTTCGTCCTCACCGGATAATATATGCCAATTCATAAGAACGTTGTTTTGGTGGTCGAGGATCACCCGATTATTCGAAACGCTGCTCTCGAATTTCTGGAAACCGCTGGTTTTGAGGTGATCGAGGCGAGTAGCGCGGACGAAGCTATTCGGGTTCTCGAAGCGCGGCCCGAAATCCATCTTGTGTTCACCGACGTCGAGATGCCTGGTTTGATGGATGGTTTAAAGCTATCTCATTACATCAGCGATCGATGGCCGCCGATTAAGTTGATCGTGGTGTCGGGCCGGACCCTCGTTGAGCAGGGCCACATGCCCGTCGGGGCTAGATTTTTCCCGAAGCCCTATAACGAGGACGCAATAATCGAAACTATCCGCGGGATGCTTTCGGAAACGAATTAGCAGGCCATTATTGGCTATCTTGGCTGCCGATATCTGATGCAATCGCCGAGAAGAAACGATCAGCAGCGTCGTTGAGTTCGCGGTCGGTCGAGCCCTCAGCTGTGCGGCCATGAAAGTACTTTTTGACGTCCTCGCCGAAAGTGAGGATGTCCGTCGCGCCCTTGCCTGCTTCGAGCATGCGGTCGCGCACCATGAGGCCCACGACGCGCTCAAGAATGGTCACTCTCGCGATCAGCTGAGCGCCTTGATGCTGGTAGAGTTGGGCATTGAAGTGTCTCCTTCTATTCCAAGTATCACATCGCCAATCGAGTCATCGATGCTATTCGTTCCGGCGATTGTAACCGTCCGAACCACATTGGCTCTCGCCTCATCGAGACCCTTTATGATCCCAAGGAATGTACGAGCTGGTCAGAGGCGTTTAGAACCTCGAATCCATGTCCCGGAACATATTCCGCGTGCGATCCGTTTCGTTGATGCACGCGTTCGGTGGCAACCGGCCGCAACAGAGATCGATGGACGTGGTCATTTTGCCGGTTTCTGACTGCGACAGCAACGCATTGGTACGCGTAGCAATCTAGCCTATTCCGAGTGCGTGCCCTCGTCCGGGAAGGCCTAGTCGATCGAAGAGATGCCCTGAGACCTTATGGAAGAAATTGAGAAACAAGCGCGGGACTATCTCAGGGCTCTTTACGGGCTCGGAAAGCCTTCCGTCGAAATTCTTCCGGTTCAAAACTTGCCGGCCGTTTTGGCTTTCGCTCGCTTAAAGAGGTGGATCGTTGAGGGTCCAGCAGGCGGTCATGGGCTTTCGCCACTCGGTGTTAAGGAGATCGGCGGTTGACATATTGTTCGTCGGGGAAATTCCACGGAGGTCCCGGTTAGACGGTCGTTGGGTCTGCCGACGGAGTTATTTCGGCTTCTTCACATCGCGGTTGGTGAAGCGCGTTGCCGAGTCCAGTTCCGATTGTCAAAACCGCCCAATACTCGCGATCTTTCATATGGGGCAATTCGCTCAACCCCTGAACGACGGCGTCGTTATGCATAACGATCATCGTTTCAAATCCGCCGATTTCGGTGAGCTTTTCCTTGATGCTGCTGGGTAGATGGAAGCTGCTGCTTTCCCAATTGCCGGGAAGATTCTGGCCCCCGCGATCAATGGATCCGTCCTCGCGGATGATCCCCGGGCAGCCAATACCGATGACGGGCGCTAACGCCAGCTTCTCTTTGCTGTTCCACCGGATTTGATTCTCTAGCATCTTCACCAATCTGGCGACAGCGCCCGACCGATCTGTCTCATCTTCCGCGTGGCACCAGATCTCTGAGTTCGCCACTTTGCTCTTCACAAGATCCCGCGATTTGCCGATATTCAATTCCACAGTGCCAACGCGAATGTTGGTACCCCCGATATCAACGGCGAGCATCGTATCGTGCCCCTTGAGCATCCAGGGCGGCAACAGGTGCGCCGCGCCGATCAAACCCGCGTCGTCGGGGTCGTTGTGAATCATTTCAAGGTCGACCTTGATTTTATCGGCCCTGAGAAGCAGGCCTGTACGGCCCGCCACCAGCTCGCCAAGCCGGCTGCCGCGAAACCCGCCGCCGATTACAATAGCTTCGGTATCTCGCCATTCCATGGTCTGCAAAAAACGCCGAATGACCTCCGCGAATTGCTGTGAGAATTCTTCAACCGCGCTTTGTACGATGCCCGCAGCGTCCGGGTCGCCCTTTTCCAGCTCCTCGACCAGTCGCTTCTTCGTCAGTTCCTCGGTCGTCGTCTTTCCGAAGGGATCCTCGCCGGCCTTCCGCAGCGCCTTGCGCCACTTCTCGACGATGTCCCAGAATGCGCCCTTGCTCGCTTTGTCGCCGACAAAACCGTCATCGTCGCGCACCTCGATATTATAACTATCAACCGTCACACTGGGCAGAGTGGCGGCCCCATGCGTGGGCAGTTCCAATTTTGACGGGGATGGCTTGTCTTGATTGTCACTGCTGCCTGATCTCCAAGATGAGGCGTGGATGGGATGTTTAGGCTTGTAGGGCGGCTCGAAAGAAAGCCGCGAGCATTCTGTCTTTCGCCCTAAAGGTTTGGGCTTCGATCGTTAGAGACGCGGATTGGTCTGTTAAAGTTCCTCTCAAGAGCCGCTAAGTCCGGCCACAGAAGGTGAAGTTTCGATGAAGGCTCAAACCTCCGGATCGGCCCTATTTTGGAGCCGTTACGCCTAAAACCGCGTGGAGAGTAGGGGAAGTGCGAACCGCACGCCCACCACCAGCCTCGGCACGGTGATCTGCGGACGCGTATCGCGATCTTTGAGACAGCTTGGCGCAGCGGAAGTTGGTAAGGACTTGATCCTCGGACGGATGCGCCAAGCGCTATAGGCACTTGGTGTCATTTGGAGGTCGTCTGCTTTCGATGGCGATGCAGACGTATTCGTGGCGCACATAACGTGGGGTGAGGGCGGATGAAGAAAGGTCCGCTTTCTCGGCCAAGCAGACGGCGCGATGGTTTGGAGAACCGACCGACCTAAATGTCCGGGTGATTGTCCTTCTGGATTGCGAATTGACCAACTTGGAACATCGACGGATCGAAATCGACAGAAAAATAGATGGCGCTTCCGGAAGGCTGCTTGATGGTGTTTTGGGCATAGCCCAAGGCGGACGCTCCTGCCGCCCGTCCCTTGGAGTGAGTGAAGTCGGATAACCGGTTCTGGCGATCTTGATAAATCGCCCAGATGCGGATGCCAGCCTGAAAGCCGGACGGACGAGTTCTCAGCCGTCGTCCATGGCCAGGCAGTTTCAGATTGGCTCCAATGGGCAAGGTCGCGTCTGGAAATGTTTGATCCGCGATCAGTAAGCCTGCAGGCAATTTTTGCCGAGATAGCAAATCGGGGCGACGAACCCCACGTGGACTGAAGCGTCCCCTCCAATCGGTCCCTTGTGCGGCTGATCTGGAAGCCTGAATTGCTTGAGCGCGTGGGGCCGACCGGGACGAGAATTGGCCAAAGAGCTCCGCAGAGGCGCGATTTCGATGCCCTGCCAAACCCTGCCATTGGCAGTTTATTCCAGGTGGATTTTGAAGGTTTCCCGGAAGCTATACCCAAAGTGCATGGGTTCGCATGCGCCTTCGAAGAGGGCGTTGTTCAGTGCTCATACAAACGCTCCACACAAAACGATTGAGCGGGAAAGAAACTTGAGGATGAATATTAAACAATTACAATAGCTTATGGCTGCGGGAAATTTCGGGTTGTTTTCCCCTACGGGGCGCCAATTCAAGCTAAGCCATTGATTTTATAGAAGTCATTGAGAAACAAGGGCTTTCTTTACTCGACTGCTACCTTTCGCTGCTACTTTGCGAGGTATTGTCGACGTGCCCCCCCCTTTCTGACGCGCCGCTCCGGGTCGCAAAACCTCTACTACAAGCGGCTGCCCGTCAAATGGTATCAGCAGCTGCGGTTAGGTCGCATCCCGACTCTGCGGTCTCTGAAATTCCCGCAGCGCCTGAAAGTTTTTGCAAAGATAGTTGAGTTCCGTTTCCGAAATATAGAAATTCAGTAACTTGCAAAGATATTGATTGCTGCGGGCGGCGTTCGGGCCCCTGGCCTGGCGAGTCAGAAGGAATGCACAATCCCTGCAGGTGCCGTAGGGATTACGCGGTTGCTCTCCACCGATATTCGCCAAAAGATAGCGTAGAACATCACGAAGATGAGTTAAGTCCGCCACGCTTAGATCGTCGACCTCCTGCCCAAGATGCGCAAGCGGATCTTCTTCCATGACCGCACGTCCCGCATCGGTAATCGTGAAGACCGAGCTTCGCGCATCGCGCGCCGAGACATCGCGCTCGACATATCCGGCGTGCTCGAGACATTTGATTGTCTGCGAAGCCGTGCCCGCAGTTGTCGCCTGATACTGGGCCAGTCCCGTGAGGGTACGGCTGTATGCGTTGGATCGCGAGAAATAGCGAAGGGCGATCCATTGCGCGGCCGTCAATTGATCTCCGTCGTTTTCCGCAAGGAGTGCGCGACTCAACTGCAAAAGGACGTCAACAACCTCTTTCGCAACCATTCTTCCCCCGGACCAGCATAGCCTTCATACGCGAATCCTGCCTCGGAAAGTCAACAAAAAACATGGCGAAGAAACTCTCGTCGAACTGATCGAGGCGAAAAGAACTAGTTTCGTTTCGAAAGCATAGATTTTCGTGCTGGTTCGATATGTCCGGGCGATAGATAGCGTCGGCGCAAATCGCTCGCCGATTTAGAATTTGCTTCACCATATCCCACTCACACTCCCGGCGATTGCTTGCAGTGGGAATTGCCAAATGAGCTTCGGCCCCGGAAGAGAGCACTATGAGAAGAATAGAAACGTTCTCTCCTCCGGGGCATTCGGGAGCAGGCTACCGCTTACTGTCGAGCAAGAACTCGTCGCGACAATCCTTTCGTGTACGCACGAAGCGGTCATCATAACCGATGCCAGCGGCACCATCATCAGCGCCAACGCTGCGTTCTCGCGGATAACGGGATACTCGACTGACGATATCCGGAACCAGAATATGCGCGTTCTGCAATCTGGTATGCATCCGAAGTCGTTTTACGAGGCAATGTGGAATTGCCTCAAAGCGAATGATTATTGGCACGGCGAAATCTGGAATAGGAAGAAGAACGGGAATATTTATCCGGCACTTCTCACAATCAGCGCCGTCCGTTCCGAGGATGGCCAGCTGACGCACTATGTCGGCAGCAGCGCCGACCTCACTCCGATCAAATCGTCACAGCGCGAACTCGAGCGTCGTGCGCAACATGATGAGCTGACCGGCCTTCCAAATCGACGCCTTCTCACGTCACGGCTCGATCAAGCGCTTGTGCGCTCACGTGCGAAACGATCAACCGGCGCCGTCATTTTCGTCGGTCTTGACCGATTCAAGCTTGTCAACGACAGCCTCGGACATACCGCCGGAGACGAGGTTTTGATACGCGCTGCCGAGAGGCTTTCCTCATGTGTGCGAACCTCGGACATGGTTGCCCGGTTTGGAGGCGACGAGTTTGGGCTGCTTTGCGAAAGCACGCCGCGCTCTATGCTCGGTGATCTCGTCGGCCGGATATTAAACCAGTTATGCCAGCCGTATTTTCTTTCCGGGGGACGGCAGGTGTGGCTCGGAGCAAGCGCCGGGATCAGCCTATTTCCTGATGACGGCCGGGATGCCGCTTCGTTGATACAGTACGCAGACGCGGCGCTCTATCATGCAAAGCGCGCCGGTAAGGGCACGTATCGCTTCTTCTCAACCCGCTTGACCGAGGCAGCCAACACGCGGCTTTCGGCTGACTTGCAGCTGAGGCAAGCTCTCGAGCGCGAAGAGTTCATTCTCCACTATCAGCCTCTCGTTTCTATGCCGGACGGCAAGGTGACTGGTTTCGAGGCTCTCGTTCGCTGGAAGACTGCGAACGGCACTATCGTGCCGCCCGGGGATTTCATACCGGTTGCCGAAGAGACAGGCCTTATCGTTCCTCTCGGTGAATGGGTGCTGCGGACCGCATGCCGCGATATGAAAGAGCTTCTTGCCAGTGGTGCGGAGCTAACGACTATGGCGATCAATGTGTCGGCTCAGCAGCTCCACCATGCCGGATTTGTCGACACCCTTCAAAGTATCCTGGAAGAGTTCGATCTCAGCCCTTCCGTGATCGAACTCGAGATAACCGAGGGCACGCTCATGGGCCAAGGCAAAGCGCCTGTGGCCATCCTTCAGGCTCTAAAGGCCTTGGGATTGCGTCTCGCCGTGGACGATTTCGGCACCGGCTATTCGTCGTTGTCGTATCTGCAAAAGCTGCCGATCGATAAACTCAAGATCGACCGCAGTTTCGTCTCGGACTTGGAATCCGGAGGTGCGGCCCAGGCCATTGCCGCCGCCATTATCGGTCTCGGCCGGAGTCTGCGTCTGGAGGTTCTCGCGGAGGGCGTCGAAAACTGCTTCCAATTGGACTTTCTCGTGAACAACGGATGCCGAGGAGCACAAGGATATTATTTCGGATTGCCTAGTCCCAAGGAAGCATTGCCTTCCTTAGCTGGCATCAAGTGGAGGCGAGCCCGATAAGCTGCCGATAGGCTACGAGG
The DNA here is from genome assembly GCF_000384335.2 of Hyphomicrobium sp. 99. Classification (NCBI taxonomy): domain Bacteria; kingdom Pseudomonadati; phylum Pseudomonadota; class Alphaproteobacteria; order Hyphomicrobiales; family Hyphomicrobiaceae; genus Hyphomicrobium; species Hyphomicrobium sp. 99. The sequence goes on along the minus strand of NZ_KQ031382.1, from coordinate 1,420,756 downwards.
TACCCGCTAGGCGGCGTGCTGATCCACTGCCGGCAACACTGTATTTAAAGCAAGAAGGCTGATCATGCGGCCGTCGATCGGGATGACGCCGCGCACGAATGACTTTGCGATCTCAGAGGCGACTTCGGGCGTCGGCTGAACTTGCGTCAAATCGATGGTCAGAATGTCGGAAACTCCATCGACGAGCAGGCCGATCACTTGGTCGCCCTGCTGAGTGACTACGATGGCGTGACGCGCAGTTGGTTCGGCCGGGACAAATCCCAGCCGGGCCGCGAGATCGACAATCGGAAGCACGATGCCACGCAGATTGACCACGCCGCAGAGGAAGCTCGGCGCGTGAGGTAGCGGAGTGGCCGGGGTCCAGCCACGGATCTCCCGCACAGCCACGACGTCGATACCGAAGTCCTGGTTGCCTACGCGAAACGCCAAAACCTCGAGAGTTCTGCTTCCCTCAGTCATTTGCTTCTCGATCATTGTTCAGCCTCGGATCCGGCTTCGATCTACGGTCATGGATCGATGCGGGTTAAAATTCCTCCCATCCGTCCTCGGTTTTGCGAGCAACGGATGCCCCTCCCGACGAGGAAGTCGTTTTCAAAGCCGTCGCGCGGAGATCGCGCCTGGTCTTTGTCTCGGTAGGCCTCTGGCGTGATTGGCGTGCCGCCGTCATTTGGGCCGACGTTTGCCTCAGCGCCATAACGGACGAGTTCTGATTGACCTTGAATTCGCTCATGAGGTCTGAAAGTTGGTTCGTCTCGTCCGTCAACGAGTGGCAAGCGGCCGTCGTTTCTTCCACCATCGCCGCATTCTGCTGCGTGGTCTGATCCATGCTGTTGATCGCGGTGTTAATTTGCTGCAATCCACTGGCCTGCTCTTCAGCAGCGCCAGCGATCTCGGCGATCATCTGATTGATCCCGACGACATGGGAAATAATCTGCTCGAGTGTCTTGCCACTTTCGGAAACATAGCGCGCGCCCTGCTCGACCTGTCCGCTCGATGTCGAGATCAGCATCTTGATCTCCTTCGCGGCTTCGGCTGAGCGCTGTGCGAGGGCGCGTACCTCGGAAGCAACGACCGCAAATCCGCGTCCCGCGTCGCCTGCGCGCGCGGCTTCCACGCCGGCGTTCAATGCGAGCAGATTTGTCTGAAAGGCGATTTCATCGATGACACCGATAATCTGAGTGATCTGCTTTGAAGATTTCTCGATGTTCCCCATTGCGTCGACCGCTTGGCGAACGACTTCACGGCTCGATTCCGCAGCGTTCTTTGCTGCTGCCACTGTATCCCGGGCATGGGAGGCGCCCTCCGACGACTTTCTTACGGTCATCGTGATCTGTTCAAGAGCTGCCGCTGTTTCTTCGAGGCTGGCCGCTTGCTGCTCCGTACGGCGAGCGAGGTCGTCGGCGGCTGCCGCAATCTCGTGAGTTCCCGCCGTCATCTTCTGCGAGCTTGCGATTACCGATTGCAGGGTCACATCGAACTGCTCGAGAGCTGCATTGAATTCCTTTTGTAGCTTGCGATAGGCGTCAGGAAGATCGTCGGTCAATCGGAACGACAGGTCTTTGGCGGCGAGTTTTGCAACGGCCGCCCCAATCGAATTGGAAACCATGGCGCGTTCACGCCCGATCGCTTCCTCTTCAGCTTTGCGCTCCGCCTCGCGTCTCGCCTGCTCCGTGCGGATGCGTTCGGCTTCGGCATCTGCCTCATACTTGCGTCTCGCTTCCTCGGCGGCCTCGACATAGACGGAAATGGATAAATCCATGTCGAGCATCATGGCCTTCACGAGCGAACCGAGACACCGTCCGACATCTTCGGAGTCATTCTTTTTTCGGCCAAGCGAAAAGCCAGATGGCCACATGTCGTTGACGACCGAACGAATGAGGTGGTCGACCACGATGGCATAACCACCGATATACCACCGAGGCTCGAGACCGATGCGCGCATGAGTCTGGCCCACTCTGCGCACATTGGAAACGTAGCGTGCGTCGAAATCAGCATTGCTGATGGACGCCCAGTGGTTGACCTGGGCCGTCTTGGCTGCAACCATGTGCGTGTCGCTTTTGAAGAATTTCCGTGTTTCCGGGGTCTTGCGGATCGTTTCGTAAAACATGCCGAGCGCCACGGGCATCTCGCGGTCGATGATGGATTTAATGCTACGGATGCTTTTGCATCTCTCTTCGTCGAGTTGAATAAAAGACATACGTTCGGCCAATCCGCCGTCAGATGCGGTCGCCGCGTTGTAATGCGCACCGTGACTCATATCGCCCCCCGAGTTATGTGCCCAATGTCTGTTGCTATTCTCGATCTGATATCGCGCGCTGTCGCTTTGTGGCCGCCCTCTCCCCGTGCCTAAAAAAATTTGTCGCGCATCAGCCGCTTAGAATCAGTGTGCTGCCTTTGCGCTGATTTGCCCCTTGGCATCGTATCGATATGGGGGATCGATAATATTTCGGCGCGTTTGTTTGCGGCAAAAATGGAAGCCTATGCGACGTGCAATCACATGCTTTCAATTCGAAAGCAAAAAGTGGGCACCCAAAACTGACTGCGGGTATCAGAAGCAATTTGCAACGCGTTGGTGCCATCGCCACGCGCGCCTGCTGCTCCTCCCTTCGCGACCGGCCGCCAGACGCGCCGGAGCGAGGTGCTGCGAGGGTTAAATACAGTGCAGCAGAAAATCTATGTCGACCACGATTCGCTTGAGTGAGTGGATACAGCGGATTTTTTGTGACTATGGAGTTTCATGCGTGATTAGAAGTCGCCCGGCTCAGGACGAAGTTCCCGCCTACGCACAAGATGGAGATGTTTTGGTTAGTTGGCGGCTGGACCGTCTGGGGCGAAGCCTCTCACACCTGATCTCGCTTGCTACCGAACTGAGCAGCGAGGCATTGCTTATAGATCTTTGTCTGAGGCGATCGATACAAGCACCGCTAGCGGTCGGCGTTCGACCAATGGCGGAGTTCGGCCAGCGCGATGTGATTAACGGGAAAAGAATGAGTGCCTGCGCGTCTCACTCAAGCCGCACACGGCTGCGCCAAAGCGGTTGCGGCGTTTGCGACGCGACCGTCCTCTCAGTGAAAAGAAATCAACGAGATTTGGCGCGCGTGGCCAAGCAGAACAACCGGATGTCAAGCGGCCCAGGCATCAGTTATTTGGAAAGCAGGCGCTGCCTTTGCCACTGCCTCAGCATGCGGTTCCGCGGACGACACATAGCCAGAGGGGCGGGCCTGAAGTGTTACGATGCGCTGACCGGGGGGCAAATCATTGAGCGGAATTTCAAAGTGCATGGTTTGATGCTTTCCGGCACGGGAGCGCAAACGGCCTCGCAGGCGATGTATGACCCTCTCGCCGGACACGACCTCGATGAACACTCTCCTCGATTGGCCGCTAGTCGGAAAACGCAGAGATACTCCGCATACCCTTATATTCGGGTCAGAATCAATTTCGATGCAATGACCTACCGACGCTGCCGTATGACCCTGCGCCAGCGGTATGCGCTTCCATCGGCGCGGGTACCAAACGCCAAGATTGTCACGTGAAACTCCGATCAAATTGTCGGATTTAAACGACCGATGGTAGATGGCACGCGGCAGGAGCGGCGATGATAATACGTCGGCAATTTTTTGCAGCAATCCGCGCTTTCGTCTGTTCGGGCGGATGCTTGCGTAATGCTTCAACCAGACGCCAGGCGCGACCGGCGTCTCGGCAAGTCTGCGCAGCACTTCCTGCGGCACACCGAGGCCAAGCTTGTGCAGATAGTTGAGACCCGCGAGCGCCAATGGAACTAAGGCTCGGCGCTCGACAAGCTCGATCGTGCGGTCCCAATCGACGCCGCCGGCGTTGATGCGCTGACCGATGTCGATTGCCCAGTCTCCATCGCGGCCGACCACGCCGTGTGCGAGACTGATCACAATGCTGTCCGCAGAAGAGGGTACGCAAACGTCAGTGCCGCCGAACGAGATTAATCTCGAATTTTGCCATAGTGCGCTTTCGAGTTCTTGGTCGCGACGACAGAAGTGAAACGCCTGAGTGTGCAGGTCGACTTCGCCGTAAACGCCCCGACGATAATTTGAGGACGCGCGAAGCGGCGCGAGTTGCCGCAGTAGGAGAGCAGAATCGCCGTTCGTTGCCTCCCAACCTGCTGCTGTCAGCACGCTGGCGGCACGCGGCCCATCCTCTTGCCGAACGAGTATGTCGACATCGCCCATCAAACGACGAACCGTTGGTCCGAATCCTTCTGCGTATCCTGCGGCGCCCTTGATGAGCATGCATTCGATGCCGGCCTTGCGTAGGGCTTTGATGGCCGGCAGCGTTTCACCCAGCATGATCTGGGTTTGGGTCCAATGGGATTTGGCTAACCCGTCGATGCGAGGCCGGTAGGTTGAGTTCGGATCGAGAGTCCGCAGGCGACCCGAAAGAGGTGCAAGAATACGCATTTCAGGCCAACTCGCATCGTCGAGTTCGCGGCTCTTGAGCCAGCGCTGCCAAGCAGCACGTGCTGCATCCGGCGGAGCGAGGCAAGCTTGGAGCAGAAGATCTATCTCAGGGGCCGGCCGCGCCCCCTTCAATATAGGGACCCTCATGTTGATCTCGCCCTCCTCCGCTCGAGCGAGGCACGGACAACGTCGAGATATCCACGATCTGCCATCGTGTTATAGCCGTAGCTCAAGCTCCCCGGGATGATCCGACGGAGCCACAACACCTCCGGGAGCGTTTCGAAAATCAATCCGAGTTCGCGGCCTCTTTGCAGCCAATCGATCATCTCACCACGGCCACGCGCACCCCCTGGATCGTTGACGGGCCCGATCGCCGCAACGGCAGACGTGCGCAACATCATGGCGGAGCGCGACAGGCCTTCGGAAACCGCGCCGCTCGATCGATCATCGCTGCCATGCTGGAAACGCCGGCCGCGACAGAACAGACCGTCAACGCGTGGTCCGCGCGCAAATCGCTCCAATTGCCGTTCGGCTTTCTCAGGCAGCCAAATGTCATCGGCGTCCAAACCCGCAACGAACGGCGCCGATACGTTCCTCAATCCTGCGGTCGTCGCTGCAGCCGCCCCCGCATTGGCTTGCCGGATAACGCGAACCGTGCCGCCGTATCTCGCGGCAATATCGGCCGTATCATCTTTCGAGCCGTCGTCAATCACGAGGATGTCGCTGGCGGCAACCGTCTGTGCAAGCACCGACCGGATTGCTTCATCCAACGTGCGCGCCGCGTTATATGCGGGGATGATTACTGCATACGCGTTATCCGACATGGACTTAACTCCCAGCCCGAGACATCGCGGCCACCAGTGGATGCGTGATGGGTCCCACTCGTCCCGCAGCGCGGCGGCGCTTCAATGATGCCTGGAACACCTTGAGCAGTTCGAGCCGCAAGGCCGCGATATTTCCCGAAGTGTTTCGGGCGTGACGGCGGTGCAACGTCGCAATTTCGCGTTCGACCGTGATCTCATGATCCGTCTCAAGCAGGCGCAAGATCAGATCAAAATCGTCTCCCATCGTGAATGTGCTGTCGAACCCAAGGGACTGGACGGCGCTTGTCCGGAACAGGCCGGCCGAGAGCTGTACAACAAGGACGCGCGCTGTGCTGGTGCCCGGCAAAGGCATCCTGTCGGCCCCAAGGGTCTGGAACATCAGCGTTTCGCCCATGACGGCCGCTACACCGGGCGTTCTCTCTATCAGCGCGGCTTGACGCGCGAGACGTCCCGGCATGCAAAGATCGTCTTGATCAAGAAACGTCAGAAGCTCGTGCCTGACTTTCGCCAGCCCGGCATTGCGCGATCCGGCGATACCGCGCTTCTCCCCGGCGAAAACGCGGATGCGTGGATCGTGCGCCCCAATATCGCGCAGGCGCGCAAGCGTTCCATCAGTCGAGGCATCGTCGACGACGACGATATCGAGATCGACGCCGGCCTCGGCCGTAAGCGACCCTATGGACTGTTCTACGAATTCGGCCCCGTTATACGTCGTCATGATGACCGAGATCCGAGGGAGAGCTTGAACGGTCATTGCATCCCTGTCTTTGAGCGGTCACGCGCATCATCACTCGGCGGCCTACCGAACAAAGTCTCTGCCTCCTGGTGCTGCACGAAGAACAAGTCCAGCGGCTTACGCCGTCCCATCGCCCTTCGCCGGGCAATCGATTTATTGAGAACCTGGAGAGTGGACGTGCGAATGGCGCGTCCGTTGCGTGTCATATTGCCGTCGTGCCGGCGGTAGAGCGAGGCAATCTCCGCTTCCACCAGCAGCGGCTCATCGTGCTCAGCGAGCCGGAAGAAAAAGTCTAAGTCTTCCGAGAAGGCGAGCTCTTCGTCGAACATCCCGAATTGACTGAAGACGGCTCTTCGAAATAGCGCACTGTGCAAGGTCGGCAGCAACATGTTTGCGCTCCGCGAACCGGGCGACGGACACTGCGCATCGTCGAGCTGCTCGAAAAGCAGGGTCTGCCCGACGACGCACGTCAGCTCCGGATTGGCGAGAAGCTTTCCGAGCTGGCGCGCAATACGCCCGCGCGGGCAGACATCATCGCAATCGAGAAAAGTTACAAACTCGCCCCGTGCCGCTTGGACGCCAATATTGCGCGCGGCGGCGACGCCTCGATGTGGCCCGCTCATGATGCGCAGGCGCTGATCGCGGCAACTGATTTCAGAGACGATATCCAGCGAACGATCCGTCGATCCGTCATCGACAATGACGATGTCGAGCTGAAGGCCGGGCTCATCTTCTAGCGAAGCCAGCGCTTCCCCAAGGTGCCGCTCACCGTTGAAAATCGGTATGATGATGCTGACTATGCGAGCGGTCATGACACCCCGCTATCGAGAAACCGGCGTACCGCAATGCCGATCTCGAACGGGTCCGAGGAAAGGCTCATGCTCCACGTCGGAACGCGCCGCGTCAGTGCCGTTGCAAAAACGAAGCCGGATTTCTGCGCACCCGGAAGCTGCTGCCACATGGATGCGGCTGCGTGATGGAATAAATCCTGAGGTCGAAGAGGCTCGAAAGTCGTCTGATCTGCACGAGCGATCCGGGGAAGCACGAGCGCTACAACGGCAGCGCTCTCGGCCATGCATCCCTTAAAATATAATTCGGGATCGATTTCGACCTTGCCCTGCCAATTCAGCGCTAAGGGCTTCTCTAACTCGCGTGGCCCAAGGACACGTTTGATACCGGCGGGGTCCTGTTTCAGCAACTGATGGACTCGATGGACGCGAGGTACAGAGTCGGCCGTGACCACAACATAGTCGTCGCCCACGGTCTGAAGTCCCGACGCGATGCCCGCGAGCGTCGTACCCGACTTGCCACTTCCACCCCCGCCGACGAGCAGCATGGCCCGATGCCCGGAGACGAGAGAGCCGGCGTGCATCATGCGCGATCCGCGCTGTGCGGTTGCCCAGTGGATTAGCAGACGGAAAGGCGAGCCAGCATCCCACGGTGGCAGGTCAGCAAGCGAGGTCAGCCACTGCACGCCGACGCCGGTACGCGGATTGAAAAGCGTGCATGGCTCGGTTGGATTGTTGTACGCGTCTGGTTGACCGACGATACCGATGAGGCCCGCCTCTCCGGCAAGCCGCTCGAAATCAGGTCCGAGGGATTGGTAGGAAGCAAAATTCGCGGCGTCTGGGCTGCCGACTGAGCCTGGCTCACCGAGGTGAAAGTGCAGATCGTCCGTCCCGGTACAGGTGTTGATCTCACCACCGAGCCGACCTGCATAAAGGTCGGCCATGGCGGCCGATGGCATGTACAGGCGGATGGACAGATCCGCTACGCGGACCCGGACCTGATGTGCGCGTTCAGCGTGTCGCGCGGTGAACAAGTCAAGCGCGTCTAAAAGCTGTCGTGCGCTTGGCCGGGTTGCCTCAGATTGCGCGACGCCGGACAGAGCGCTCGCGATCATGCGCCGACGCCATTGTCGTTGCGTACGATGGGCCAGCCGAGGTGCTCCTCGGTATCATGCACCGGATCTGCCAGGATAAGGTCCTTCATGTCCTCATAGGACTCGACCGTGAAGGCAAGTTCGCCCGCCTCTGCACGTGCCACGGTCTCGCTCGCCTCAAGCGCAACCGGGTTCGCACTGCATGGGCGCAACAGGCCAGCATTCACGAGATTCGCAATGAGGAGATGACTCTCATGAGCAATGTTTGAATTTATCTGAGCTAAGCGGTCTGCGATCGCTGCTGGGTTGTGTCCTGACGTAACATCCCGCCACAGCGCGGCCGCGAGATCGCGCAGACTCCAGTAGACACCGCTCGACAAATTCAGTGCCACGATCTCGCCGTCAAAATCGTTGGCGACGCAGTCGGGAGTTGAGACCTCTAAGATGCCAATATCGGCGGCAGCCACTACCATTTAGAATCTTCCCCGAATTTGGACAGAGCAATCGAAGTTGCTGAATCAGCCAACGTCCATCTGGCGCCGTTTTGCGGGAAAGGCGAGGCGGCTGCCCCCAATTGTTCACAGCATTCACAACATGTTCGATTTCGCCGCATGGCGTTGCGGTTCTGCTACTCTTGCCTTTCGTTGCGGCGGCCACGAACGCCGTCGTAACTGGCACAGGTATCCGGCGACGTGCATTGATCCTTTATGCCGCTTCCTCAAGTTGGCTAGATCAAAATCGAGGCAGCACCGTTGAGTGATCGACTAGTACGATTCCTCGCAACCTTTCAAAGCGTCAGCCCGCATCGGCGATGACCGCCCGTCATTCGATAGCTGTCGAGTCCGTTTCCCTCGCAACCGGTCTGCTTCGGGGCAGTCGCCGCCGATCGGGTTTTGCTTCTAACGTCGGCACTTGATTTAAGAGCGGACGAAAGCGAGGACTCGAGCTGAGCCGAGCCCTCCGCTTCAAGGGAGGTCCGCTATTGGGAGTGGCTGTGTGAAAACGGCAAATCAGTCCATGCTTCCCGCGATCCGACAGGGAGGCCGACATGGGCCGATTTGTGGAAGGCGAGGATCGCCGCCAGCGGACGATGTTGCCCGTTTGCCTCGAGGACTACATCCCCGGGTCCGTGTCGTCGATGCCTTCATTGATGAGCTCGACCTTGCCGCTCTCGGGTTCGAACGCGTTCAACCAGCGGCGACCGGTCGTCCGTCCTATCATCCGGCGACGCTTCTGAAGATCTATCTCTACGGCTATCTCAATCGTATCCAGTCGAGCCGTCGGCTGGAGCGCGAGGCGGCCCGGAATGTCGAGCTGATGTGGCTCACTGGCCGCTTGGTGCTTGACTTCAAGACCATCGCCGATTTTAGAAGAGCGAACAGCACAGCGATCCGTGCAGTCTGCGCGCGCTTCATCGTGATCTGCGGCCAGCTAGGCCATTTCTCGCATGCCGTTGTTGCCGCCATCGACGGCGCCAAGTTCAAGGGCGTCAACTCGCGCGACCGCAACTTCACGAAGGGCAAGCTCAAGCGGCGCCTGGAGCAGGTGGAAGCGAGCATCGAGCGCTACATCGCTTCCTTAGAGGCTGCTGACCTTCAGGAGGGTGAAAGCGTAGAGACAAAAGCCTCGCGCCTGCGGGACAAGATCGCGGCGATGAAGAGCAAGCTTGCCGAACTCAGACAGCTGGAGACGGCTGTTCTGCAAGCGCCGGATCAGCAGATCTCACTCACCGATCCCGACGCCCGGGCAATGGCGACCAGCATGCGTGGCGCCGGCGTCGTCGGTTATAACGTGCAAGCGGCGGTCGATACCGAGCACCATCTGATCGTCGCCCATGACGTCACCAACGTCGTGACCGACCGGACGCTGCTTTCTCCCATGGCGCGCTCGGCAAAGGAGGCCATGGCCGTCGAGAAGATCGATGTCCTCGCCGATCGCGGCTACTTCAGCGGCGAGGAGGTTCTCGCCTGCGAGGCCATCGGCGCAACGCCATACGTACCGAAACCACTTACCTCAAATGCCAAAGCGGCGGGGCGGTTCGGCATGGATGACTTCGCCTACCTCTGTCTATTACTGCGTCAGTTAAAGCTAGAATTTGCTGCTGAAGCCTGCTACTCAAGAGAGCAGTAGCAGCCTCGATTATCGTTTAATATCAATGTCTTATTCCCCGTCCCCTACGGGGCGCCAATTCAAGCTAAGCCATTGACTGCTACGATTTGTTGCTACGAATCGAGCATGTCCGACATGGCCAAATATCCCTTCCTGACCCATCGCTCCGGTTCCCAAAACTGGTAGCGGAGACGTTAAGCGGCTGCGGTGCCAGTGGCTGCCAGATAATACGGCTTCAAACGAAACTTCTTCGCAAGTTCGCCGCCAAAAAGGTTTGATGGCCTCTCGATTACTCGATGGATCACCCATGACATCGCAAAGCAAACGACGATGTACAAAATGGCGATCGTATTCGAGGAGAGTCCAAACTCCACCAGCATCCGCATGAAGCACCACCCCGCGTAACAGTGAAGGACGTAGAGCGGATAACTTATGTTCGCTAGAAATGTCGTCGGTACGGTTGCGCGGAAGTAGTCTCGCAAGAGATAGCATGCCCAAAACACGGCGACCGCGGCAACGTATGACCATACCGGACTCGTCGATAGAATTATCGGGTTCAATAGATTGATCGCTACGAAGATGGAAAGCATCGCTGCCACGATAGCGCAAAATGTTCCATTGCCGATCTTCCGGGCATAATGAAACTGGAACGCGACGCCCACCATAAGGATAAGCAGAAAGTCGCCAAAGAAGACGAATGACCAAAGCGTGCGAACGCCAAATAGGCCAAGATCATTTCGGTTCGGGTACAGATGCCATAAGAGGTATGGGCCAGCGCTAACGGCAACTGCGACGGCGAACACCTTCAAATCAGCGCGCCGAAGCAGGCCCGCGCACAAAGCGGCAAATATATAGAACTTCAGCTCAACCGCTAGCGACCACGATATGCCGTCTAAGCTCAGCACTCCGAAAATTTCGTTTAGCCCGGGCAACAGGTGAACGAGGATTGAGAACTCGTCGAATGGAAGCGCTCTGCCGAAAAACCAACCAGTCGCATAGATCGACAGCAGCATTATCGCAAAGCATGTCAAATACGTCGGCCACAGGCGGAAAAATCGTCTGATGGCGAACTCGCCAACTGACGTCTTGGCGAGAGATATCGATATAACAAAGCCGCTGATGACAAAGAAAATGCCAACGCCAAACGAGCCTAGATCTAGGCCCATAGCATATAGGTAATGGCCCACGAACCAAAGCGCGTTCGGCATTTCGACTGGCGGGGCAATTTCATTGGCATTGATGCGTTGTGCGACAAAGGTCGGATTCCCCCAAAACCCCATCATGTGAGTCGTCATCACGCAAAGGGCAGCGATTCCCCGCAATGCATTTGCGAATTCGACTCGATCTTCCCGCATCCGTTTCTCTCCCCTCGACGGTAGATGTCAGCGCTGGTCAGTTCGATCAACACAGGCCGCGCCGTTTTCCACGTCTTCGTGCTGCGCCACGGTTTCACGCTAGGCGGCTTCCGCGGCTTCGGATCTCGCGAGAAGCGCATCGTCGCGCCGGACACCAGTCGGCCGAGCAGCCCCGGCGGCGAAACCGCGAAGGCGTTGGGATTGGGCTCGTCGTCAAGCGGGATCTTGGCGTCGAGAGCGACTTCGTCGACGCGCATTTTTAATCTCGCGCCAGTTGATGGCCGAGGATGTCTTCATTCTCGTCGGTAGAAACTCATCGACGGTGTCACAACGCTGTGGATCACTCGATGTTATGTGCGCAAGACAGGTCAGCGTCGGCTATACACACCGTTCAGTTGAACTAACCGAACTGAGTATCGCAGCAAAGCATGTTCTCTCACGTACTGTCTTCCTGGCGGCGCAAGCAACGCCGCCGGTATCAACGGCGGTTAGTCCAAGGTGACGCTCTCGCTCGTACATGGCCCAAGAAATTCGCCGAATTTGATCCTCGCGCACAGCTGCGTTTCATCGGCGACACAGAGACAATCAACGGATTATCTCGTGCCTATCGATATGAGGTGAGACGTCAAATCCTGAAGCACGGCACGGCTCACGCTGACGGCAATCAGGTTCTGATTCTTGGCCAGCCGTGGGACTATCCCCGACTGCTGGCAGAACCTCCGGACCGGTTCCACAATGCATACCGGATCGGCCTTTGGGTGTGGGAGCTCGATCAATTTCCCGGCGACTGGAAGTTCGCCCTAGATATCGTCCACGAGATTTGGACTCCTTCATCCTTCAGCGCAAACGCCCTGCGGCGTGGTACCGACTTACCGATCAGAGTCGTTCCTCATGCCGTCGTTTGTCCTGAGGTTTCTCCTCTGTCGCGCGCAGAATTTGGAGTGCGAGAGGATCAGTTCCTAGGGTTGGCGATCATGGATCTTGCCGCCTGCCCGGATCGCAAAAATCCTTTGGCCCACGTTCGCGCGTGGACGCTCGCGTTCGGAGGCGACACGTCTTGCCATCTCTTGATGAAGGTTCGATTCAAAAAAAATACGACCTTTGCACGGCGAGAACTCCTCAGGGAAATTGGGAAGGCGAAAAACATAACTCTCGTGGAGCAAGTCTTCAGCGACAGAGATATGACCGCATTTCAACGCATGGCCGACGTCTACCTTTCGTTGCACCGTGCGGAGGGCTACGGGTTGAATATCCATGAGATGCTCGAACTCGGCGTCCCGACTTTAGCCACGGCTTGGTCCGGAAACATGGACTATATGGAGTGCTACCCGCATTCCGTGCCGGTCCCCTATCGTCTGGTTCCTTACAAAGACAGAACCTTCGCCTATCAGGGAACGAACCTCTCTTGGGCGGAACCTGATATCGAGTTTTCCGCCAGCGCCCTGCGTGAAGTCAGGACGCGTTGGCAGGAAAAGCGTGCAGGTGCGATGGCCTCACGGTATCCAATCGATCTGCCGCGCAACTTCATGTCCGCTATAGGGGCCAACAGCGCCACTTCTCGAAATGTCGATCAGGGTCTCCCGGCATGACTGTCGCTCACGACCGCTACTGGCGAGATGCGGCGGCATTTGTTGCCAGTCGCGATATCGCAAACAAACTTGCGGTGGGTCCTGCTGAATTCCGGACTTTGGTTTCCAGTATTCTTCCATACGATCAGCTGTCTGCTATCGGCACGCCTGATCTGCTCGTGGTGCATAAAGGTCAGATGGACCTTATTGGTGCCGCTAGGTTGGAGGAATTGCTAAGAGATCTGGGGCCCACCTTTGCTAACGAAGTATTCGTGATATTCGCGCGCGACGGACATGATAATTCGATTATGAAATCCGATCATTTCAAAGCATTTCGGAAACTTTTCTCCGCAATGGCTCGGCCGAAAGCCGCACCGGCAATTCAAGAGACGCGGATGGCCGTTTATTTGGGCCAAAACGTAGCGCTCACCAAAACGATATATGGACACAAGATCTACGTCGACACGCGCGATTACTCGTTAACGCCCCACCTTCTTCTCGATGGATATTGGGAGCAGTGGATCACGAACGTATTCCGAGCTTTGGTAAGGCCCGGAATGAAAGTGATCGACATCGGTGCAAATGTCGGTTGGTATTCGCTTCTGGCAGCGGATCTAATTGGCCAATCGGGGCGGCTAGTATCGTTCGAGGCCAATCCCGAACTTTCTGCGATAACGCACAGGAACCTGATGGTAAATGGGTTCCTGGAGAGAAGCACGGTCGTGCCTTGCGCTGTATATAGCGAGTGCAAGGCAATCGATTTCAAAATTTATAACCATTACATGGGCTCAAGCAGCATTTTTGCGACTTCCGACACTGCCGCGGAATTCAATGACTCAATTAGAGAGTTGGCCGTCAATGCGATAACGCTGGATTCTTATTTTCCAGCGGGCACCAAAATTGATTTCATCAAGATTGACGCTGAGGGCGCAGAGCCGTTTATTTTAAAGGGCGCGACGCGTCTTCTAAGTGAAAACCCGAACATCCAGATTATGATGGAATTCGCGCCGTCCATATTAGCGGGTGCTTATGGTTCGATCGAAAAGTTCTATGATGAATTGAAGGCGTACGGTTTCACCATTTTTAGAATCGAGCACGACTCCACTCTCGCGCAGGTCACTTTTGAGGAATTGAGCGCCACGCGTCACTGCGATGTCGTTCTGAAGCGCTGATGCTCAATCCAATGCGAAGCCGGCGGCCTCTATTCCATTTGCACATCCCCAAAACCGGAGGACAAACTTTCGGATTGCGCCTAGCAACTGCTTTCCCGCCCGAAAGCGTCCGTTACATGGAGGGCGACCTAAGCATATCTTCCGACGCGGAAACTTTTGAGGGCCTGCTCAAGTCGAAGCAGTTCATTTCTGCGCATGTGAACGGTCACGTCCTTCAAGGGCATAGCGATTTAGATATCGCTTGCTTGGCACGCGAACCCATCGCTCAGATCATTTCATATTTTCAGCACATCCGGAGAGCGCCAGCGCATCCGCTGCATACCGCGTTGAACAAGCTGTCCTTCTCCAGATCCCTCACGTTGCTGGCCGATAGGTTTTTCAACATTCAAGCACGATATTTGGTCGGCGCCTTTCACCCGCTACAAGAACGCGATCTGCTAAGGCCCCTTGAGCATTGGCTGTTGCCCCGCCTTTATGATTCTATCGACCGTATTCGATGGATTGCTCCAACGGATCGCCTTGATGATTTGGTGGACTTTATCTCCATTGAATTGGGCCTTTCCTCGGGAGGAAAGCGAGCAGACACCAATCAAGCGCCAGACACAGATGCCGCTGAACATCAGAGCATGCAAGAGTGGCTACGACGTCGCGCTGACCTTTTCGCCGTGGATCTCCTCTTATATTCCGAAGTGTGCCGGAGATTCGATGCATATCGCCGTGAGCTTATTGAGCGCCTATGCGCTCGAGATGGAGTTCCGGCCTATGATTCCAACGTAATACACAACGACAATGGAAGCACAATTCGTCTCATATCTGGCTGGTACCCGCCACGGTCAACCCCGAATTGGGGAACTGAAATGCGAATGGGTCCCGGGAAGGTTGCGTCGATTGCTTATAGACGGAACGAAAATCAAAGGCACATCGCATTCAAGGCGGCATTTATTGCCGGAGTCCCCGCCGAGTCTGTGACTTTCATCGATGGCCAAACCTTGCAGAAATTAGACGCCACCGTGCAATCCGGCGACCCTGTGAGAGTATCCATTTCACTCCCTCCTGATCGTCGGGAAGGAGTGCTGATGATCGCAGTTCCTGAAATTTATCCACTCTGCATGTATTCCAATGATTATTCAGATAATGATCGAGTGGCGTTTTCGACGGGCGAATGGCGCTTCACAAACGGAGTTGAATGAAATCTAAATGCTGAGTTCGACAGCTATCCGGCGCATGAGCGCGTCGCGACGAATTATTGTCGACATCACCGACTGGAATAGGTTCTTGTTTGCGGGCAAGCCTATTTCCGGAGTTCATCGTATAACCCTTGGGCTATTACGCGCATGGCAAGAACTTGGATTGCCGTTTGAGATAATCCGGCACGACCCCGAAACCAACCGCCATAAGATTATATCTCACCGGTTTATGGAGGAGGATTTTTCAGATCCAATCTACATTGGTGGAAATGGAATAGAGTATTCCTATAACAAGTATGCACAGCGCCGGGCTCGCTATTTTATCGAATTAGCAAAGGCGAGATTTCAAAAATTTGGAAAAAAGAAGGAGATAATGCACGAAGATTTCGTCGAAGGTAATTACTACCCGCAAGCGGAAGACGTGCTTTACTTCTGCGGAGCCGGTTGGGATGCTCCGGAAACCATGCATGCCGCGCGCAAATGGAAAGCTCAGCATCCTGGATTCCGGTTCGTCGTGCTGGTCCACGATTTCATCCCGCTTATAAGGAAAGTCTACAGAAATCGGCTTGGCACCAGGCAATTTCGGCGGTGGCTGCGGGATGCGGCACGCTCTGTGGATGAGTTCATTTGCATCTCCGACAACACTAAAGCGGACCTCATGCGGTATTGGCGACGGTATGGAGGGCAAAGCGCCCCACGGTGCCGAGTTGTAACCAATCCTCATGAATTCCTTTCCGTGTCCGATACGCGTAATCAACCGATGTCGAACGAGGAATTTTCTGCGGAGACGTTCCTTGCGAATAGAAGTAGGCGCTATCTGCTTACTGTCGGCACGCTCTCCTCACATAAAAACCTCGAGCGCCTTTTGTCTGCCTGGAAAGCGCTGAACTTTTTTCGTGATCCTGAAGCTGACCTCGTGATCGTTGGAGATAACGATCCCCGACAGGTGATGTCGCTATCTCCAATCCGGCGCAACGTTATCCTTTTTCGAAAGCCGCCCGACGACATTCTCAAATTGCTCTATGGGAACGCGTTCTGCAGCATCTTCCCCAGTTTGTACGAGGGATGGGGACTTCCTGTCGGCGAAAGTTTGTGGTTCGGAAAAGTGTGCCTGTGCTCAAAGACCTCCTCTATGCCAGAGGTGGGCCGAGACATGTGCCCTTACTTCGATCCTTACTCTACAGAAGAGATTTTGCACGCCCTAACGAAGGCACTTTTTCAGAAGGAATTCATTCCTTCCTACGAGAAGCGCATCGATAGGGCGAGGATGAAATCATGGTCTACTTATGGTTCCGAAATCCATACTGCACTGTTGAAGATAACGTAGGGTTCGCAGTTCACGGTGCGCCAGCTCAAGTCGCACACACCTCTCACCGGAATGCAGCCCATCGATTTGATCTGATCCATAATGAAAATTTCGAGATCCGAGTCAGCAGTAACAGCTGAAAAACATCAATGAAATCAATGGAAAATGACCCGTCCCCTACGGGGCGCCAATTCACGTTGATAATCATGTCATCTTAAGCGCTTGGCGAAGGTCGGACACTTGTCCATTTTTGGCCTTCGCAAAACGTGGGGCCGCGCTCGCAGCCTGCTTCTTTTGACGAGTGGTTCGCGTGTAATTCTACTCGTAATGCTCTGGCGACTGGAAGTTTGGTAGCTTTTTAGTCCAAACCTAAGAGCAGGCGCTCAGCAGACTTCAGGTTCAATGCTTTCCCTGTATCCTCGCACACCGACCGACCAAGCACCACTGCTGCTTCCGAGCCCAGGACATGGCCGCCACCTGCCACGTCGATCTGATGCTCGCGGCATGCGAAAGCTATCCCGCAGTGGAATTCCTCGATCGATTGAGGAGGCGACGCGCCCCGCGAAGCGAGATCCGCGATCGACCTTGAAGGGCTCCCGCGTATCCTGAGCCCGCGCAAAAATTCACACCGAGGAGAGCCCTGGAATGGCGTGCATGTCACTTGTTGAAGGAGCAGAAACGGGGACGCGAACAGTGCCTGAGCAGCTGATCGGCTGCTGGAAAAGGCACAGCATCGCCTTCAACAACGGAACAGTAGACCGCACCACGCGAGTCCTCTGGCTCCAAACGGCGTCCGGAGTCGCCGACATTCGCATTTCAGCGGAACGTCCCGAGCTGCGCCATCGAACAGGACTCGCGGACTGCAGCCGGGATGAGCTGCTGGCCTTGGCCGAGCAGGACTGCTTCTGTGCGACGACGCTGTTCGATCCCACGACGACGCCTTACCCAATGGCCATTTGGCCGCTTTCGCTCGATCTCTTTCGCTTTCAGCCCGTCGTGAGCTTTCCTGAGCCCGGCTGGCTCGAGTGGAGAGACAACGGCAGCGTGATGCTGGAATACGCCCCAAGCGGCGCGTATGAAGAGGATTGGCGGCTGCTCGAGATGAATCCGGCGTTTGCGATCCATCTTATGAAGACAGAAAATAATGTAACCGAATGCCTTTACCTGACCGGCAACCATGCGGTGCGAGCCCGCAGCCGGCGGCACCCAATTGCGCACAAGAGCCCACTTGTTGAGGTGGTGCGCGGACGGGGCAACGACCTCGGGACGATCCGCGCGATGCTCGATTGCGAGTTCTCCTATGCCCAAAGAAGCGCTGCGTCAGATGAGTACATTGTCGAGCTTTCGACGTTTCCATGGCTTGAAGGGCAAAGTTTGAATTTCGGTTGGATCTTCGACATCGCCCCCGGGCAGGTCGTTGTGCGTGATCCAGATGGGCATGTCTGGAAGGTTGACACCCTGTGGCGAAGAGATCGCGTGTCACCCTGAGTCCTAACGGCAAAGGCACACTCTCTCTACGACAGCAGACGCCCGCGATTGTCGGAAACAGATTTCTGGAAATGAGCGCTCGCCATGAGCGCGGATTTGGGCAATGCACGATCGCATATAAGGAATCCCAGATTTCTTATTTTGAATGCTGTGCCTACCGCTGTTTAGTGCCCCGAAAATCCGTCGCGGCAAGACCTCCGTCGTCTGGGCTGCGACATCTAGGTGCGATACCCCTCGCAGTCTTTCCCATCCCAGATGCGCCCATCATGTCTGAAGTACTCAATGACGCGAATTGGTACGTCAGGCTCGGCACCGCTGCAAAATCGGCCGGGACGCCTGCGTTCTACGAGAACATGCTCCGGCTTTTCGGATCGGGGATCTCGCATGAGTATGGATTTGCCGTTCGTTACGGAAATCCGGAATCGACGGATGTTCTATGCACGACCGGACATCCTGATTTCATCGTCGACGAGTATAAGACGACTTATCATCACGTCGATCCGTTTGGCAGCTTCTGGCGATCGACACGGCGCAAAGGGCTGGTGACTTCGCAGCAGGTACTAAACGACACAGCGGAGAGCCGGCTCTATACGGGCGTATTTCAAAGGCGGGCCAAGATATCCGATGAAATAGGCGTTGTTTTTCCCTCACCGGGAAAAGCGTGCATTGCTTTATTTCTGGAAAGCTCCGACCGGAAATTCTCGGATAAATTGGCAGCTCACATAGAGAACTTATTTCCGGCATTGGAGGGCCTTCATTTCGCGCATCTCGCGCGGACCTTCGGCAAATTATGTGAACTCACACCCGGCGCGGATGACGCAAGCACGACGCCCATCTTGCTCATGGACCGCAAAGGTCAGGTCATCTACCGCAGTGCCAGCTGGCGGGAAGCGGAAGATCAAGAGCCGCGCCTCTCCAACGTTCGCAAAGATATTCGCACGATCGACAGATGCGACTTCGATATTTCGGAAACGATGAGCCTCAAGGTTGCACGACTTCCGGACGACTTCTCCATCGCGCCGGAAGGTCAGATTTGTGTGTTAAATTGGCGTCCTGTTCGCGTTGCCACTGAGAAATTGGCAGCCCTCGACAACCACGCAATCGCGCCGCTTACAAAGCTTGAAAGTGACGTTCTGGAGCTGATCAAGTTGACGAAATCGTCTGGCCAGATCGCTGTGGAACTCGGGATCGCCAAGGGCACGGTCAAGAACTACAAGCAACGGCTATACCGCAAGTTTGCGGTCAACTCCGAGCGCGAACTCCTTGGACTACTCGCGAAGTCGCGCGTCTAGCCGGTCATTGCGGCTGCAAAGCATAGTGAAAATTGGTATAAGCTGTAATTACTGAAAAACTAACGGCTAGTGCCATTCGGCACTATTGCCCTGCAAAAACCGCCAATCCTAAATCGTCCCGGAATTCATTCGAACGCGCGAGTCAACTCTCGCGCAAGACCGGGACAAAGAATGACGACCCTATCGATTTTCGGAATATCCGGAAGTTTATCAAATCCCTCACAAACTCCCCTGTTCGGGTTCCTGAATGCGCTCACCTTGCCGACGGCAATCTACGCGGCCGAAGGCGACTTCTCGAACTATGCCATTGGCAGCTCCGTCATTCATGAACGCATCGAACGCGTCGCGAATGAAGCGCTGATCCAGCTGACGCGGCACTCCCTCCCCGCCTCCCCGGACGAAGTATTCGCGCCCAAGGCCGTTGTTGCCTGAGCGTGAACCCAAGAGATTTCAGGAGATTCTCGATGACAAATTCTGTGGCCACCGCCTCACCCTCGAATGATGCGGTAAAATTTGCCTACTGGGTTCCCAACGTGTCCGGTGGCCTTGTGATCAGCAAGGTCGAGCAACGGACAAGCTGGGATTTCGACTACAATCGGAAGCTTGCCCAAATCGCCGAGGACAGCGGCTTTGAATACGCCTTGAGCCAGATCCGGTTCACCGCCGGGTACGGCGCGGAGTTTCAGCACGAACCTGTGACGTTCAGCCAGGCGCTGTTGTCCGAAACCAAAAAATTGAAGGTCATCGCCGCGCTTCTTCCAGGTCCATGGAATCCGGCTGTCGCCGCAAAGCAGATCGCGACGATCAACAATCTCTATGGCGGCCGCATCGCGGTGAACGTTGTCAGCGGATGGTTTCGCGGGGAGTTTGCGGCCATCGGCGAACATTGGCTGGATCACGATGAACGGTACCGCCGGTCGGAAGAGTTTATTCGGGCGTTGCGCGGAATCTGGTCGGAGGAGAACTTCACGTTCCGCGGCGATTTCTATCGATTCAACAATTACAATCTGAAGCCGAAGCCCATTGATCCGCAGCCGGAGATCTTCCAAGGCGGGTCATCTCGCGCCGCTCGCGACATGGCCTCGCGGGTCTCGGATTGGTATTTTACGAACGGCAACACTCCCGAAGAGATCCGCAAGCAGGTCGACGATATTCGCGCGAAGGCGGCGGCCAACGGTCACTCGGTGAAGATTGGCGTCAATGCTTTTGCGATTGCGCGCGAAACAGAGAGCGAAGCCAGGGACGTTCTGGCTAATATCATCGCGCACGCCGATCCGGACGCCGTCAAAGCCTTCGGTCACGAGGTGAAGAACGCGGGCAAGGCGTCGCCAGAAGGCGATGGCAACTGGGCGAAATCCACGTTCGATGACTTGGTGCAGTACAACGATGGTTTCCGCTCCAATCTCATCGGGACGCCGCAGCAAATCGCAGAACGCATCATCGCGCTGAAGGATGCCGGGGCCGATCTCATCCTGCTCGGATTCCTGCACTTCCAAGAAGAGGTCGAATACTTCGGCCGTCACGTCATTCCGCTCGTGCGTGGGCTGGAGGCAGCTCGGCCATTGGCCGATGCGGCCGAATAAGTCGCGCGAACACACGCACATACAGGCGCCGCCTCCCGGCGCCGTCGTCTCAACCCCCTTCTCTTCTCAGGATCTACACCATGACAATTACGCTTGACGCTCCGAAGCCAGCCAATGCCCAAAACGAGGCCGTTCCAGCACTTCCGCGTCCACAAAAGGATGCGCATGTCATCAAGTCCGACCGCGAGGCGATCGAGGTCGCCACGGAACTCGCCAAGGTCTTCGTCCAAGGCTCGTCCGAACGCGACCGTACGCGCCGCTGGCCCGTGCAGGAGCTGGATGCATTCTCGCAGAGCGGCCTCTGGTCTATCAACGTGCCGAAGAAATTCGGAGGCCCCGAGGTTTCCTACGTCACGCTCGGAAAAGTCATCGAGATCATTTCGGCGGCCGATCCATCCATCGGGCAGATTCCTCAAAACCATCTCGGTGTGCTCGCGGCAATCCGAACAGTTTCCGACGAGGCTCAACAGCGCCTGCTGTTCGGCTTGGCGCTGCGCGGCTACCGCTTCGGCAACGCGTTCTCGGAGTTTGGCTCCAAACGGGCCGTCGACTTCCAGACCAAATTCACGGACGCCGGCGATGACGTCATCGTCAACGGACGGAAATTCTATTCGTCCGGCGCGTTGTTGGCTCATCTCGTTCCAATCGTCACTTTAGACGATCAGGGCCGCGCCTGGTACGCCATCGCCGAGCGTGACGCACCCGGACTGACTGTCATCGACGACTGGTCGGCTTTCGGCCAGCGCACGACGCTGAGCGGCACCGTCATCCTCGACAACGTTCGCGTTCCGAAGACGCATCTCGTCCCCGGCTATAAGGGTTATGAGCGGCCGACTGCGGACGGCGCCATTTTCCAGATCATCCAGGTTGCGGTCGACAACGGCATCGCCAAAGCGGCCATCGACGACACCATCGAGTTCGTCCGGACCAAGTCGCGCGCATGGGTCGACAGCGGACTCGAGCACGCTTGGCAGGATCCCTATACGATCCAGGCCGTCGGAGATCTCAAGCTTCGCTTGCATGCCGCCCAGGCCCTTCTCGAGAAGGCCGGTCAGGCCGTCGATGAAGCGGTCGTCGACGCCACTGCCGAATCCGTTGCCCGCGCACAAATCGCGGTCGCGGAAGCAAAGGTTCTCAGCACGGAGATCGCGATCACTGCCACGAACAAACTGTTCGAACTGGCTGGTACGCGCTCGACGCTCGCGGAACACAATCTCGATCGCCACTGGCGCAACGCGAGAACTCACACACTGCACGATCCGGTTCGCTGGAAGTACGCGATT
Source organism: Hyphomicrobium sp. 99 (assembly GCF_000384335.2). Classification (NCBI taxonomy): domain Bacteria; kingdom Pseudomonadati; phylum Pseudomonadota; class Alphaproteobacteria; order Hyphomicrobiales; family Hyphomicrobiaceae; genus Hyphomicrobium; species Hyphomicrobium sp. 99. The sequence continues at coordinate 1,398,541 of NZ_KQ031382.1, read as the reverse complement.
CTCGGAAACTACTTCCTCAACGGCGTGAACCCGCCACTGCACGCCTGGAGCTGAGGCGGACGTCTCCCGCCACTCACTAACATCATCGAAATCTCAAACTGCATTCTTGAAAGCGGAATAAACCTATGTCTGTCACCACCGCCGACGTTGCCGACGCGGCCGGAGAGGAAGCGCAAGCTTCCTCCATGCGTCGCGTCATCACCTGGAAGAACGTGTTCTGGATTTCTGCGGGTGCGGCCCCGTGGGTTCTATTCTCGATCGGCGCGATGGCCGACACGCTTGGAACGGCGTCTATCCTCGTCTGGACCGTGTCCGCCATCATCGGGTTCATTCAGTGCATCATCTTCGCCGAGCTTGCCGGCGTTTTTCCAAATAAGACCGGCGGCGGATCGGTGTATGGTTCGGTCGCCTGGATCAAATACGGAAAGGTCTTCGCTCCAATCAACATGGGCGGCTATTGGTTCGGCGACTCGACCTCGCTCTCGGTGTTGGCTACGCTCGCCGGCAGCTACATCGTATCGGGATTTTTCAAGGACACGGCTTTCGCATCGTTCTCGATCACACTTCTTGACCTTTCGTCGATCTTGCCGGGAATCGTCCTTCAGCTCAATGCAACGATCATCACCGGCATAGCCGTCCTGCTTTTGGTCTTTGCGGTTCAGCACACGGGCATACTGCGTGCAGCGAGAACGCAATTCGTCATCGCACTTCTTGCGCTTCTTCCGCTCGCCTTCATTGCCATCGCCCCGCTTTTCAACGGAACCATCAACTATGCTAATTTCCAGCCGTTTGAACTGAAAGGCGGCATCGACTGGTTCGGCGCTGCAGGTATCACCGCGCTAGCGGGCGGCTTCCTGGTCGCGGGCTGGAGCACGTACGGCGCCGAGGTCGCTATTGCATACGTGAGTGAACTCAAGGACCCGGGCCGGGACAATATCCGATCAATTTTGTCGACGGGCTTTGTCTCGCTTATTTTATACGTTCTTCTGCCCTTCACGTTCCTCGGTGTGCTCGGCCTCACGGTACTCACTCAGCCGGATTTCGTTGCAGGATACACGCAGCAGGCCGTTGCTGAACTCGCGACGAGGTCCTTTGGCGGCCACTCGGCCTACATCGTAACAATCGTTCTGACGCTTGCGCTCATTCTCTCGGTCGGCACTCTGATGGCGTCGAGCTCGCGCGCTCTCTACCAAGCCTCCGTTGACGGCGTATTTCCGAAGTTCCTCTCCAAGCTCAACAAGCACCGTGCACCTGTCGCTGGAATGTGGGCTGACGTCGCCGTGAACACGTTTCTCATGTTGCTCGGATCGCCGTTGTTCGTGCTCGCTGCCGGCGCCGTGTGCTACCTCACCAGCCTTTCAATGGATCTGATCGCCGTCAAACTGCTGCGGAAGCAATATCCCGACCGCGGCCGTCACTTCCGCGCGCCGGATTTCCTCGTCAACTACGTCGCGCCACTTCTCGCCGCCTTCAACATTGGCGTCGTCCTGCTCGGAGCCAACACGTTCGTGCCTTACGCACTGTTCTACGGAGCGGGCGCACTCGCCATCATAGTGCTTGTCTTCTTCTATCGCCACTACATCGTCGACAAGGGTGAGTGGCCTGAGCAGGCGAAGAAGGATCTCCGCATCGCCTAACAGCGCCCTAGCGCTACTTCGTCAAAAAAACTCATCAGGACACGACAAACATGTCTCTCAACACTACACGCTTGGTCGTCACCGCCGACAATGAAGGTGGATGGGACTACGGCACGCTTCGCGGACCCTATTCGGCGTTCCACATCGCGAACGGCGCCAAATACTGCGTCTATAACAATCGACTGATGCCGGTTAGCCAGAAGATCTCGCGCGAAGAGGGTTATTGGATCCTCAGGCAAAAGGCTGGACTGTTCGACACCGGCGAACGCCCGATCCAAATCTCGGGGCCCGACGCGGAGAAGCTTTGCAACAAAGTCTTCACGCGCAACATCTCGAACTTGAAGCCGGGGCGCGCCGGCTACGCGCTCCTCAGCTATCCGAATGGAAAAATTCTGTGCGACGGCGTACTTCTTCGGCTGGCACAGGATACCTTCTGGTACGTCCAGGCCGATGGCCCGGTGTACTCGTGGCTCATCGCGCACGCTCAGGGTCTGGATGTCGAAATTTCAGATCCGAACTCCTGGGTCGCGCAGGTGCAGGGTCCGGCGGCGCTCGACATATTCGACAAGCTCGTCGAAGGCGGCTTGCCGGCAGATTTCAAATACTTCTCCGTGCGGAAGGCGCGCATCAATGGACAGGACGTGATCGTCTCCCGCACGGGCTGGACGAACGAGGCCGGCTTCGAGTTCTACACGCTGCCGAACGAGCCCAACTACGACGGCGCAGCGCTGTGGAATGCGGTGCTGGGAGCCGGCAAACCGTTCGGGCTCGAAGTTTGCGGGCTCGACTCGATGGAAGTCCGCCGCATCGAAGCGGGCATTCTCAACAACGGGTCCGACATGGATGATACGATGACGCCGTTCGAAGCGGGTCTCGGGGCATTCGTCGATCTTTCGAAGGACGACTTCATCGGCAAAGCGGCGCTCGCTGCCGAAAAAAGGGAATCACGCCTGATCGGGCTCGTAAGCGAAGGTGGCGAGCCGGTGCGCGAAGGCCCCGTAACGATCGCCGGCAAGAAAGTGGGCTTCGTCACTGCGGCTGCCTTCTCTCCATTCCTCGAAGCTGGCATTGCGATCGTACGGCTCGATCAACCTTATGCCGAGGGCACGAAGGTGGAGGTTTTGGGTCGCGACGGCAAAACGCATTCAGCAGTACTGGCCCAGCTGCCTCTCTACGATAAGGAAAAGAAAATTCCCCGCGGACTTATCGTCGACATCCCCGCGCGGAAGAGCGGCGGGAACAAGGAGACCACCAAATCGCGCAAGCCAGAAGCCGTCCATTCATAACCTGACGAGCCATGCGCGGGGAAAAATCAACGTTCCCTGGTTTTTTCCCGGCGCACGGCGACTGCCGCTATCTCGGCACAACTGTCGGCGGTCGTGCGATAAACCTGCGGGCCGCCAAGCTCGCCTTCTGTGGCGTGCTTCTGCTAACCGGGAGAAGCTGCGAAGCTTTTGAGGCGAACACGGGAAATAGTCAGCCGCGCGGCCGCTCAAGACAGTAGGGTGGCAGCGCATTGCCGAACGGCGCCGCATCGTTCGCCGTTTCCGTTTCTATTGTTTATCTATTGTTTAACCGTTTTCGCATCGCACCACAGGCGAGAGCAATCATTCAAAAGCGCGTCGGGGCGGACTAAGCATCGGCTACGCTCCGTTAGCCCGCCAACAGGCCCTTCTTCTCAGATCCGCTCTGCGCGCCGCGTCTGCGCCGGATCGAAAGCTCCGGGCGAGCGCGACAGCCTGCGCCATTACAATCTCTTTTCGATCGGGTGACCGCCAAAATGGTGGAAACCCTCATGACGCGGCCGCGTTTGCAAATGTGGTGCCGCATCGCTCAGCGTGGTCGGACCCACAGCCCTTCGGCCTTTAAGAGACCGATATTGAAATAGAACATGCCAGTCGTCTGTGTACGGCATTGGCGCTACGTCGCACGACGAGAACTAAACCGCGCCGATTTTAACAGTCCGGGTGAGTGATGGCCGATATTGTAATCGTCAATCCGCGCTTCAACACATCCTTCTGGGGCATGGAAAAATGTATGGGATTGCTCGGCAAGCGAGGCAATCTTCCGGTCGCCTGCCTTCCTTTGCTCGCGGCTCTCGTTCCAAAGCACCATGACGTGACGATTCTCGACGAGAACGTCGAGGACTTGGATTTCGCCCGCCTCGGCCGCGCGGACATGGTGTGTGTAACGGGCATGTCGATCCAGGGAACGCGGATGCGCGAAATTTTAAAGGAGGTCCGTACGCGTGGTGTCTTCACCGTTGCGGGCGGCCCAATGGCAACCGTTGAGCCGGAAGAGCTCGAGGATCTCGCCGATGTCATCTTTGTCGGCGAAGCTGACGCAACGTGGCCGCAGTTCCTCAAAGAGTGGGAAACAGGCCAGCACGCCTCCCGCTACGAGCAACACGAAAAGACTGACATGACGACCTTGCCGCAGCCGCGGCTCGATCTCCTCAAATCACAACATTACATGTTCGGCAGCATGCAGATCTCGCGCGGATGTCCGTTCACCTGCGAGTTTTGCGACATCATCGTCACTTTCGGGCGGAAACCGCGTCTGAAATCAACCCAGCAGGTTCTGGCCGAACTCGACGCCTATTATCGCGAAGGCATCAAGATCGTCTTCGTCGTGGACGACAATCTCATTGGCAACAAGAAAGCCATCAAGCCGACGTTACGCGAGATCGCAAAATGGCAGGAAGACCACGCCTATGCACTCACACTCTTCACCGAAGCATCGTTGGACCTCGCGGAGGATGACGAGCTGATGTGCCTTATGGGGCGAGCCGGCTTTCAAAGCGTGTTTATTGGCATTGAAAGCCCCGACGAGGCATCTCTCAGAGAAACAAAGAAACTTCAGAATGTGCGCGAGAGAGCCGGCACGCTCATTGAGCGCGTTAGACGCATTCAAGACAGCGGGCTTGACGTCTGGTGCGGGATGATCGTCGGATTCGATAACGACAAGCCGGCAGCCTTCGATGTTCTTCCGGGATTCCTAGCCGAAGCGAGGATCGCGAACGCTCTCATCGGTTTGCTCCACGCCATTCCGACCACGCCTCTCTTCGATCGCTTGAAAGCCGATGGCAGGTTGAATGACGCAGCCGGCAGTGAGGCTTTCGGCACTAATGTCATTCCGCTCGGCATGTCGCCAGGCATGTTACGCGAGGGTCTGATCAGGGTGACCGAATGCTCGTATTCGGCGAACGCCTATTTCCAGCGTCTCGATGCCCTGTTTATCGACGGGGGATTCAAGTTCGCGGCGCATCAGCTCGCTTACTGGCGGAGCCATCGGTTAGCCTGGGCAAAAAGCTGCTTTGAGAATTATGTCATGTTCCTTGTACTTGCCAGCCGTCTGGTTCATCGCGTCGAAGACAGAGGCTTGGCGCGCCGCTATCGCGCGCAGTTGCTCCGCGCCTTCCGCGCGCGCATGTTTGAGCCTCAGTTGCTCTTCACCTACGCTGTGAAAACGGCAATGCACTATCATTACGAGGCTATAGCGAAGAGCCTTTCGGCGTCGGCCGGTGGTCCGGTCCCGGAGTCAGCGCGCTCGTTTTCGCGCGCTCGATCTCGCGTCACGTCCGATGCGGGTGCGATAGTAGCGGATCGCACGCTGCATTAGACAAGATGAACTCTTTGCTGCCCAGTTCGTTTACGCTGGAGCACGTGCCCGGTGTTAACCGGCCGCAACAGAGAATGATGGACGTGGGCATTTTGCCGGTTTCTGCTCACGACAACAACGCATTGGTACGCGCTGACATCTAACCTGTTCCGGGCACGTGCAGCACTCTAGAGATGGCGAGGGCTCTAACCTTGACATTTATCGAGGCCATCTAGCTTAACTGCGAAGGAAGACTCTTCGACAGTAGTAGATCGTTTATGGATGCCGGCTCCGTCATCAAAGCCAGCGGCATCAAAACGTGCCTGGCGTCACTGGCGAGCCTTTCGGCAGGAGCGCCAAAGTCGAACGCGTAGACTGGGAACCCCGCCGACAGCGCTATCGACAAGGTGTAACAATACGTTTCGGGCAACACTGACGGTAGAAGGACGACATGTGCGTTCTGTTGATCGAGTATCGAGAACACCTCATGGTCTTCGTAACGCCCGGTGACTTTCAAATTTGGCGGCAGCGACTGGAGATTTGTGTAGCCCACCACGACGAATTCGAGCGGCAAAGAACGGCGTATTGCGTCGCGTGCACATTCGAGCAAAATATTGGATCCCTTGTGAGGACCGATAGCGCCGATAACGGCTACCTTTACGAGACCACCCGTATAAGTTCGCGCGACACCAGAATATGTTTGATGGTTTTCGGGATGTGGCTCGACCCGAATGTCAATGTCCGGAAAATACTTCCGCACCCGCCGTCGTGTATCTTCCGAGGGCGCGACGACGCTTCGTGCGGATAGTAGGAACCGGTGATAGGTCTCTCGCCAGGCGCGAATATCCGCCATGCCCGAATTGTCGGCATCTGGATGGATCTCTCTCAGCCTGCCGGGTTTTACCAAGAGACAACGATCACACGCCCGGACGCCGGTCTCGCCGCAATATACGCCGCTATCGTCGATGAGCGTAACCTGCGGACAGATCGCGGTGTAGTCGTGGAGATGAACATCATAGGAAATGCCGGTCGAATCTCTCAGCCGCTCAAGCTTTTCGAAAAGCGAGGCTGACCATCCGACCGTACTATGCACCTCGATCCTGGTTACGTTCAGCTCGACAAGCAAAGCAGCGAACAACCCCTCATCCGCGTGCAAGTCGAAGCTCGGGACGTTAGGTAGGTTGAGACCGTCTCGGTCCGCGCGGAGCAAAATAGCTTCGCCTGCTTTATCCGGGTACGCCGCCAAGATTGCCTCACCCGAGGGCATGCGCGCGGACCGGTCACTCAGGAACTTCTCCACACCTCCACCAAGAGAGTGCGTAAAGACCAACGTCACCGCGCGCGGAGCTTGACGCAGCATGCGAACCACGTCCAGCTTTGCCCGATACACGCGCGCCGGATCGCGTTCGATAAACCTGCCAACGATATTTTGATAATCAGGGTATTTCTGCGTCAGGGTTTGGAGCGCCTTTCGCTTGAGCGTTTTTTCTTTTGCCCCGAACGATCCAGCCCCCGAGTGGAATACAAAAGTGTCCAATGCGTGCTTATTGGAAAACCCTAATTCACTGGCCCTCAGGCAGAAATCATTTTCCTCGCCATAACCGAGGCCAAATAATTCGAAATCAAAGTAGCCGACACTATCGAGTGCGGCGCGGGTGATATACATGCAAAAGCCGACGCCGGTCGGCACTTCAAGAGATCGGCCCTTGTTCACGAGTGCGGCCAGTTGGTCCAACTCCGCGAATTCGATTTCCAGAGCTGCAGGATTGTTGGCGCAGAAGATGGGATAGCTGCAAATCTCGCCATTGTTGGTGAATGGCGTAACAGTTCCCACTGCGGGTTCGATAGCGTGAATGCGAAGCCGATCAATCCAGTTATTGAAAACCAGGGTGTCGCTGTTGAGAATGATGACGTCCCGCGAGGATCGGCTCATCCCGCGATTGATCGTCTTTACGAACCCCAAGTTCACATCGTTCTGCAATAGCGTGAGGAGGCCCATCGTCTCCAGGCGAATGAGAGCTTCGGTGAGCCTCTCATCCGGCGACGCATCGTTGATAACCACCAACTCAAATGCCGTTTGATTTACGCTGGAGAGGACTGAGGCGATGCACGCCAACGTATCCGAATAGCCCTTGAACACGGGGATAACCACATCGACCACAGCAGCATCGCTGACCTGCCTAGTGGGTCCACCCGTGGCGCTGCTAATCTTTTCGAAGAAGCTCCACTCCGGTTCCTTGGGACGATAAGCCGGTTCTGCGACCCCGCGATCCGTACGGCGGAGAAAATGCTTCAGGAGTGCACCGCCACCAACCCGAACGTCCGGATTCGAAAGGTGATAGGCTTCGGGATCGAACTTTTGCGACGGCTTTCTTTTTTCCTTCTCTCCGACGCGGATGTAGTGGAGCAGCGGATTTAAGCCGCTGGCATAGACGTCAGGATTGGTTTTCAAATAGTATGCAGTATCGAATACGCGGTTGGGATTTCGGCCCTCGAAAGCCCCGCACAAAATATAGTGGGCAACGGGTTCAATTCTGGAAGCGCGGACGTCATCGTATTGTCGCAAGTACCAGTCCCGGTCGAAGAGACCGGACCGGCTCAGAGTCCGACACGTCTTCGCGAGTTTGCTTTTGCTGAACTTCCGGGCCAACGTTCCAAGCGCGCTTCGTCGCCGGACGGCAAGGTGACTTTTCAGCACGAACTGCATCAAAGTCGTTGCTTTAAAATCAGCGAGGCGTAGCTGGTCTTCGTGAATATCGTTCGCGGCCGCGCGCCTCACTTTGTGCCCCCAACCGTAACTTTGGCGAACTCAACTGCGTTGGCATCTCGAATGAAGCCAGCGAGCCATGTCCCGAACACGCCCCACATTCTCGGGCTACAGAGGAGCAGGGCCGCTAGCAGGCCGCCGTTCGCTTCGGGTAGCGAAAAGTGTTTCGCATTACCGTTTGCAACGATGTGAGATTGACAAACGCGCCCCTGTAAACCCTGTTCACAGATCCCCATTTCCCAATAAACACAGTTCAACAGAGCGTCAACGGGCAAAAAAAGCGTTCTACTTCAGTGGTTTGCCGCGTATCGCAAACCAGGGCGCACGGGCGCGGGCTATGCGCAGTGGATTGGGTTCACAACTGCATGTCGACGGGCAAGATTTCTTCGCGCAAATCGCTCGCCGTCGAAATGCTGACCATCGACTGCAATGCTATGTGATTGAAGCCGAAGGGGCATGATGCGGGAATTGCGGCACGCGTGTCGTGCTGACCTTTGGCGGGCGCTTGTCGCGCAAAGCGAGAAATGGCTTTTCAACCAGATGCCATGATGCCCAGGCGCAAACGAGCGTCAGAGGCGTGGCGAGAGCAATGAGCGTGTAAGGGGATATCCATCCCGCAAATTGGACAATCAAAATTTTCTGTACGGGCCATGCGAAAATATAGAACCCGTAAGATAGATCGCCAATTTTTCTCATCTCGTCCTGGAGGACGGGCTTGGAGAGGGCGACGACGATGACGCAATAGGGGAGAACTAGGCGGAATAGCGCTATACGTAGTGGGTCATAAGTCACCAAAGTGAGCAGGATCAGACCCAGAGCTGCAAGCCGGAAATCCAAGACTAGCTTGTCCCGGTAGAGCCACATGACGCTTCCTGCGAGAAAGAAGGCGCCATTCCCTAACGTCGAATACGTGCTGCATCCTATGAAAAGCCACGGACCTTGGTTGGTCCACTTCAATCCAAAAACGTTGACGGCAATGAGAAAGCCGCCGAGCACCAAAATGAACATGGAGAGCATCGGCCATTTTTTGATGAGTCCGACCGCCGCAAGAACCGGAAGCAGCAGGTAGAATAGACATTCGATTTGTAGCGTCCACAATGAGCCGTTGATGGAAGCACTCGGAAGTTCCGTGAATACTCCGGGAAGGGTGTACCGTATCGGCCAAATGATGGTGTTCAAGAGATACGACCATGTTTCCGTGCGAGCAAAATAGTCCTGCGGCGGAAGACTGCTGTACAATGGGCCAATGACGAATACGGATATCGCACTTACGACTGCCAGCGCGGGAACGATACGAAGTGCTCGCGAGCATAAATACTGAGAAATTGATCGCGTAACGACTGACCGCGTCACCAGGAAGCCCGATATAACAAAGAAGATGGCCACACCTAACCCGCCGCCGCGTGCTTGGCCCCCAAATATCAGCCCCGTGGGGTCTTCACCGGCTCGATTGAGAAGGTCAAAGCTGTGGCTGAACAGAACGAGCCAAGCGGCGAACAAACGGATCAGGTCAAAATTGTTCTCCCGGCCCGATAGGCCGGACTCAATGGTTCTTTCCAAAGCGCGTATTTCCCCGATTCCCGTTTCTTCGCACTCATTAGCCTAGGACACCTAAGCGATTTTGAAAATGGAATGACCGCCGTCATCCTGATCCGAGCCGCTATCTCTTCCCGGATCGGACTGTGTTTCCGAAGAAGTTCGAATTCAAACTCGAGTCTCCCATCCTTCACGGCAATCGACCATCGAACTACGATATCGTGCAACTCAACCACTACGTCCTCAAATCCCATGAAGAGTGGCTGAAAAAACGAATGAAGGGCCGCGGGTCACTTGCAGCCAGCACGCCTTCAGGTGCACGTCATAATATCGGCGAAAACCACTTCACGGTTCACGACCGGAACCAGGAAGACGATACCCGCATCCTGGATTTTATGAATCGATTGCGCGACCCTTCCGCGTCACGCATCACGATGCTTTTGCCATCTTGAGAACATCGCCGTAGAGGTCGTTGACCCAAGACGAGAGGGTGCGCAGTCAGGCGTTCGCAGCGACTCCATCGGGAACTTTTTCAGCTTCAGCCCAACTGTTTCGCTTTACAGCTGAGCACTTCCGACTTCCCGACGACCTCGTTTCCCACAATCTGGCTCCGCCCTCGTTTGGCCTCCCCCTTTATGACAATGCCACGGACTTTGGAGCGGCCTATTGCCAACGTCGTACAAGCTTAGTGCGTCCGAACTATATTAATCGCAAGCGAGCTCGATAACTATTGAGTGGCCGGTAGGTTGTTCTTTTAGAGCGTTTACATTGCTGGACTTCGAAAGGTATCATTGATGTTGCAGGCCCGGGACTTAGCCCAGCTGAACCTGACGGATTATCTGGCTAAAGACGATTTGGTCATGACAGCAACGCTTCCTGACAATCCTAGCCACATTATAGAGCTACTTGCCGCGGCTAGTCGGTATCAGGTCATCACATCGGCCAATGGGCGAACGCTGTTGGCGCTTTGGACTCAAAAGCCTGGACCGAAACCGCAAATTGAATTGATTGAATTGGCTGGGCCAGGCCGTTATTTGACTGTGCACGCTTCCCCGCCCCAACTCTGTTCGGGGCGCCGTCCGCTATAATTCCCATTTGTTAGTTTGGCTGAGGGTATAACTAAAAGTTCTACAGAATTACTCCACTCAAGCTCCGCATCAAAGATAGTTGTTGGGCCTTGGCTCGGGAATCCCCTCCCGCAGATCGCGCACTATTGTGCGGTCGATCTTTGCGGTCGAGATTTTGCAAAGCCGCCCCTTGGTTGAAAGCACGAGAAGAGAAATTTGCGGAAGGCATCGTTGCAACCTAGCCGCAACCTATCGCCGTGGACGAACCCGACCTTCCTCACGCCCGTGATAGAAGTAATGCTCGAAGGCGGAATCCAGGATCCCGTTCTGGATCGCGGCGGCTACGTCTGGATTGTCCCGCAAGTAGCGCGCCTCATCAAAATCGGGAGGTGCGGGAACAGCGCTGTAGACACCGCTGCGCAAGGCCAAGAGCCTATCGATGTGTTCCGCTGTAATCGCCGGCTTATTCTTGAGGCCGGGCGTGCGTCCTAAGGTTCGCTTTCGCGACCGCATTAGTTTCGCAAGCATGCGGGATCCCTGCTGTCGAATAGCGCTCGGCTTCGCCGTTAGCCCGACATCAGTCAGAACGTGCGTATCTCCAACAAAGCAGGCCAGGAACAATCGCTGCAGCGCAATCCAATTGGCATCCGATGACCGGACTGACGAAAGCTTATCGCTTCCATCCGATTTCAGGTGCGAATTGCTTAGGGCCTCATTCAGCCGTTGAAGGCTTCGTCTCCCGAGGTCGCGATTCTCGCCTAAAATCAACGCGCCTCCGACCAGCGCCGCCTCTCCTGTACGTCCTTCAGAACTGAGGCGTCTGACCAAGTTATTCCGGACAACTGCCGAGAATTCAACGTGAAGATTCTTTCCGGCAATGACTGAGTTGCCAAATACCCCCGTGTCACCGTTATCACGATGGTGATAGTTTGCGAGATACTCGCGTATAACAGCGATATTGCTATCAAGAAGAAATCTTATGTTAAAGTCCCAATCGCCGAGAACGGGATATCTTTCATCGAATCCGCCTATCGCATCGTAAATGTCTCTGCGAAACACAAATGATATGGGCGGGAAAAAATTGCCTACCGCCATCTCAAATACGTGGACTGTTTCTATCCAATCGCAATACGGGCGCCGATTGAGGACGCGGATCCCTTCCGCGCCAACCGATTCTGAAACGTAGTTGGAGAGCGTAATCACGCCCCCATATTGTTGGCCATCCGAGCTATCGAGAAACGATACCGCCTTCTCGAGAAACTTGGGGTCCCAAGAATCATCGTCGTCATGGATAACGATATATTCGGTATCACATTGACCAATTCCAATATTTGACGCCGCTTCCATTCCGCGATTGACGCACGTATCAACGAGGACAACTTTCGCAATGTCCGCACTAGAGCTTTCAATTGTTTCCCGCACGACATTGTCGTCGCCACCGTCATTGACAATGACATGAACGAAATCTTGGAAGGTTTGTTGCGCGACGCTCTCGAGAGCTCGTTTGAGAAAGAGCTTTCGATCAAGCGTCCTCGTTATTACCGCAACTTTGGCGCGCCGGCTCTTACCGTTGTCGTACTGAACCTTGACTTGCGGTTGGCCTATTACATCTGACCTTCCCATACCCGCCAGCTTGCGTTGCATGCTGAGGGCAACATCGGAGGTATATTCTAACGCACATTGACCAGATGGCCACAAAGCGTCAGTCACGCGGCGTTCTGCGGTATCTCCGAGGAATCTAGGCTTTGGCTCGAGAAGCAAATTCACCTCGAGCGACCGTCCAAAGTCAGCAGGACGCTTAACATTCATGAACAATCTTGCGTCGTCTGCGGCAGGCATCGTCACCACTCGAGCGATCTCGCGCCAAGCTGCTTGCGCAGCTACGCGCAACGCCGCGGGCCCACGTCCATCGGGCAGTACAGACAGATATTCGAGAACGCCCGAAAACAGCGGCGACGCTTCGATGTCGTCTTGCACAATTGCGGATTCTGGCGAGCTTATTCTGCCTTTACTCGTCTCAACGAGGCGCTCAACGCTAGGGCCAGTCGGTTGAAAGAGGTCCTCGATCAGGTGTCGATGTAACACCACACAGCTTTCCGGAATTGCCGGATCAAACGACTCCTTTTCGGTCACGAGACCGACCATCCTAGGCCAGAAACGCCGATCGGGATTATCGGTGCCGAATCTTCCGAAATATGCCCCCCACCAAGTGATCTCAGGATAGGCGTCTTGCAACAAAGTCTGGCTCGTTCCCTGCCAACCGGAATCGACTAAGACAGCCAAATCCCGGTCTTTTAGAAGGTCGCTTAGATAAATGTCGAAAAGTGAGGATTGGGCAGCAAAGTAATCCTCAAGCGCTTTCGACTCACTTGTGCGTTGAGCGAAAAAAGCTTCCAAGTTTGCTGCGCGCTGTCCAAGATGCGGTTGATTGAGGTCAATGGATGCAGGCACGCCGTCATAACGATACATCGCCGCGATAAAGTCTCTTATCGATGCATAAGAGAATACGCTTTCTAGTAGTTGAATTGCGCCGGTCCGATTGCGCAACCAGATGCCTTTCGCGATCATCAATCGCGAAGCCAATAAATAATCGGCGTGGAAGGGCAAATCCAACCCGGCTGCAGTAGAAAATGTTTCCATCGCGCGCCTTATGCGGACGCCAGCGCGAGTGACAAAAAGAACCTTGGCGCCTTGGTCACGCTCGAAGGACAACAGGTGAGAGGAAAGACGAGAGCAATAATCCGCGATTGCGGGTCCTAAAATTTTGGCCCCAAACGCGTAAGCATCGGCGCTCTGCCCGGTTAGCCCCGGATAGGACAAGGTACGTTCAATTTTTGGCATCAAATTTTCGCCCAATGATCTACGGGTAGGCCTAGCGAACGCATCTCAGAGACGAAGCTCGCTAGATCCTCTAAGCGCTCATGCATCTCCCCTTGAGAAACAGGATAATGAAGCGCCTTCCATCCCGCTTCGCGCGGCTTGAGGACATCGCCCAAAAAGGAGTCTCCGATATGAAAAAAGGAAGCTGGCCCTATTTCCAGTTGGCGCTCGATCTCGCGGAAAATGCGTCCCGACCGCTTGCTGACCGATAAATCGCCGCTCGAGAAGATTGCGTCGAACAGATGGAGCGCCGCTGGGTCAATCTTTTGGATAATCGATCCGATTAGCTCGCTCGAAAGATACATGTCGCTTACCAGAATAATTTTTCCGCCCCGCGATCTGACGAATGGGATCAATTTGAATAAGGCTTTGTTGAAGTGAAGAACGCTAGCTTCATATTCAATCTCGCATTGACGAAAAATCGCGTCCGCTTCGGGAGGCAAACCTAACGACCTCCGCGCGATCTTGATTACGTCTGCGATAGCCCCCTCCACACACCCTCTGACAGGCCGCCTCGTTCGATAGCTCACGCGCATCGCGTCAGCTCTCGCTATCATCAGATCGTATTGAGTTAGCGAATTCGCTTTTTCAAACTTTCCGCTTGATTGCAGCTCCCCCAAAATCCGGCGCGAGACATTTAAAAATCGGCGCGCTTCGCTCTGATTGTTTCGCAAAAGCAATGTATCGAAGACATCAAACGAGAGCACGCCAGCGCCAGATTTCTCAAATTCAGATCGAAGCGCATCAAAATGGGTTTGCGATTCCGCGCTCAATGTTATCCGCGATTGACATTCGCGAAGTTCCCGAGCAATCGGCGAGAAGTGTAAAATGCGGGGCGCGATGGGCGACAACGAATGGGGTCGAGAGAGGCACGTGGCCGAGATCGGCATATGAATAATTTCAGGCACGCTTCCCCCCGGAAGAAATTCTTACAAAAAATTAATCGAGGCATATGCCGCTTCTGTCAAGATATCTGCGGCTTCGATTGGCGGCTCCATTTAGTCGCGACAACGGAATGCTGTGCGACTAGGGCCTGGCTTCCGTTCTAGGAAGCCGATTAGCGGCTAAATGAAAGCCCAACGAAGATTGTCTTTTTCGAGTGCCGGCTCCGCCCAACTTGGATTGCCGCGTGATGACCGCAGCAGGGGAAGCTACCCGCGCAAGTGTTGATACGTCGCGCGTCACGCATGGAGCCACTTGCTCGCGTCCGCGCCCGGATCTCCCTCTTTGCGTATTTCAGGTTGGGACCGGCGGATGGCGCAGCTTGCTATGATTTCGATGCGAGGGGGCCTTACCATTGCCGTACAGGCCGGTCAATCCGCGGACGCGCGGCTGCCGCCCTCGTTCCGACCAGTCAATGAACTTGCGATTCTCGCCAGATGATTTTGCCGTTTCCGGATGTGGCCCCGCCCTGCCTGGAACGCCCTTAGCGGACTTGGCCCCATGAGCAGAGAGTGCGTGCCAGACAGAATTTGAAAGCGTGTGCCCGGGCAATAATCGCGCAACCATAACTTCACTCATCGTGTATTTTTTAAAACATCTCAGTTTACCATTCGCAACGGGCGATCCTTGTTCGTTGAAAATTATGAGGTCAGAGTTTCCTGCGTGACCAACTTTGAGCCACGACCTCGATCCGACACGAGCCACGCGCTCATCGCGCCGGTCGGCGTGTGCGCGGCCGTATTGACGTTCTGGGCACTTTCCGTGGCGCAGTCGGTGTTTGCGCCACTCGCTGTTGCCCTCTTTATTGTTGCGATCGCATGGCCGCTGCAGCGACAGTTGCAACTGAGACTCCCGCGTCTCCTGGCTCTTGCATTGACGATGGCGGCTACGATCCTCGTCATTGTTGCCTTCGGATGGTTGATCGCCTGGGCCGGAAGCCGCGTCGGCCGATTCATTGCGAGCGATATGCCACGGCTTCAGGCGCTCTACGCTTCGTTTGCCCTATGGCTCGAAGGTCACGGCATCGCGCTCGCCGGTCTTTGGTCGAATTATTTCAGCGTCGATCAGTTGGTCCGTCTGGCCCAGCAAGCCACTTCGCGGCTCAATACGGGAGTGACCTTTCTGATCGTCGTCTTCATCTACGTACTGCTCGGCCTGCTGGAGGTGGATGACGCCTACCTCAAGATCCACAATTGGCGGCACGGAAAACTGGGCGATGTCCTCCTCGTCGGCGGCGCAAGAACAGCGATCAAGCTCCGGCGATATATGCTTGTCCGAACCCTGATGAGCGCCGTAACGGGCCTGCTGGTATGGGCGTTCGCCTTGCTCGCCGGGCTTCCGCTTGCCGTTGAGTGGGGTGTTATCGCGTTCGCGTTGAACTTCATCCCGTTCATCGGTCCCTTCATTGCGACCGTCTTCCCGACCCTGTTCGCCGTGGCTCAGTTTGAATCCTGGCAGATGGCAGTGGTCGTATTCGCGTGCCTCAACGTCATCCAATTCGTAGTGGGAAGTTATTTAGAGCCACGGTTCGTCGGGAACGCGTTGTCGATTTCGCCCTTCGTCGTTTTGTTCGCGGTCTTTTTTTGGACGTTCCTCTGGGGGCTCACAGGCGCCTTTATCGGCGTCCCGATCGTCATTTCGATTCTTACACTTTGTGAGCAGCACCCATCGACCCATTGGGTCGTCGATCTGTTTGGCCAACCACGCGATGCTAGTTGATGGCCCTATTCAGCGGTCAGCTCGTCGGCTGGCCAGGCAGGGCGACGCGCTCCGGTTCAAACAACGCGAGGCGGCCGTCCGTGCCAACGCCGAGATTGTGGATGTAGAAATAAGTGGCCTTTTCGTCGGTTACGTCCATCACCGGAGATGGCGCCGACACGATGATGAGGCCGCCACAAATTCCGATCCAATCAATGTGGCGATGGCCGTGCATGATCATCAGCCGGTCCGATAGACGCTGCATCCGGCGGACGAACCACGTTCCGTTGACAAGTGCTGTCCCGATACGCACGGACAATGTCTTTGCGGCTTTGGGATACTCAACAACGTGGTGATGGAGCGCAACGATCCACTTCGCTTTTGGAAAGTTCGCGGAAATTTTTTCGATGGCTTTCGTCTGGTCATGCGTCACGAGCCCAAGGGCGTTGGTGAACGAGAAATGCGTTTGCGCGTTTGAATCAAGGAGAATGACGCCCAGGCCATCCTCGGTTTTCGGCTGCATCACCATCGGAAAGGCTTGCGGCCACAGGTCGGCCAACTCCCATGTCAAGCGCGCCGATCCGCGATCAGCGAAGTCTGCGATGCGCCCGGTATAAGGTTCGAGAACTTCCCCTAACGTCGCCCGAGGCTTGCCCGTCACATCGTCAATGATATGCACACGCTTGCCTTGCAAGCCCGCCATCGTCGAAAGCGCCCGGATCTGGCGCAGTCGCTTCTTTGGGCTCGTCGGCAGATCGAAGCGGGCGGGATTGGCCCTATCCACGACGTTGAGGTCGTGATTACCAGGGAGGATCACCATCAATTCCGCCAAGCTCGGAAAGGGCGCAAGCGCATCGATAAATTCCGCCCATTCCGATGAACGACCCGCATCAGTCATGTCGCCGGTAATCAGAACCACGTCGAGCGGGTTGCGCGCATGAACGGCGTCGAGGGCCGCTAGCGTTTGCTTGAGGCGCTCATTTCCACTCGGGCCGGACCGCCCTCCCTCGATCCGAAAACCAAATCTCTCTCCGACAACGTGAATGTCGGAAAGGTGTGCGACGCGCCAAATTTTCCTGCCTTCCGACGTCTGCGCGTAGCTCGGAAGATCGTGCGGCGCTGTCATGAACGCATCCGCCAGACCCCAGCTAAGTCCCGCCACTGCGAGATAGGCGGAGACGATCGTGATGCTGTTGAAGAGCGCCGCGTGCGCAATTAGAGAAGGCGAGGCTATATCGGAGAGCGAGCCAGTCCATCGCGTGTGAGGCCAGGCGAGCGCGACAATCCACAGTGAAAGCCCGCAGATTATCAGGCCTGACGCGCCGGCACTGATGGCGCGCATCAAATCTCGCGAGTGCTGATCTGCGTCTGCTGGCAAAAATCGCTCGACGAGCTGGCGCAGCGTCTCGCGCGACAGCGCGTAAGCCGGCTGAACGGCAAGCGCATTCAAAGACCAGAAATTTGTCTCGATAAGACGCCACAGCGGCTTACCTCCGAACCAACCCACGACGAGAAGAATAACCAAAACGACGGGAGCCAAGAAACCCGTGTAAATCGCAGCAACCTTCGATGAGACGGTGCTCATCCAAATCGACCCCAGGAGAGGTGCCACGCCGAGTAGCAGTGCCGGCAAGATGATTAGGATGGCCCAAGCGGCGAGCAGCTTCGGAAGACTGATCTCCGCCAACAAGCTTCCGGCCAACGAGAGAAGCGATCGCTGTTTCGTGCTTGATGCGTCGTCTTCGACGTCACCGCGCCGCGGGTCGACGATCGGGCGCATCGCTTGCCTCCCTTCAGGTTTGTTTGGTTTGTTGGTAAGGGAGCGATGCAAGTCACGACTACTCTTTTCCTGCCCCATCCGTACTCTCGATCACTGGGGAGTCGCCAACAAGTCTCCGATATCGAGCCGCTTGCTTCCGGGCGGCGGAGAGAATTTGAAAGTGGCCGGCTCAAAGTTCGGTGCTTTTTTCCAGGTAAATTCGTTGACCTGCACGTTCCCGGATGGATCATCTACATCGCTGCTCACAAGTTTGCATGGCAGATGAGGTGATGCCTTTTCCACCCAAACATCCCATTTTTCGACCATCGTTCTTACCGCGAAGCCATCGCATTCGCGTCCGCCGACGGATTCCGCGCCTTTCGTCGCGATCTCCACACCGCCGCCAACTGTCGCCTGATCAAGCGCGGCGAAGAAATCGAATATTCGCGCTTGATACGACATCAGCCCGGCTATCAACGCCATGTTTCCTTGCACCGAGGCGCGAGCCGGTGTCTGTGCGAACGCATTGGTGTGAACGTTATAAATCGTCAGCACGGTTCCATCAGAGACATATTCGTATGCGTTGGGACCACTATTCGCCGTCGCCCGAAACAGATTGGGTCGCCGGGTCCGAAACTCCGACACCCCTTGTACTTTTGTATCCAGGACATTGCTCGACGCGTGAAACGTCGTCTGAAAATCCATCTCCTGCTGCGCGTCGATATGATCTCGCAACTCTTTCAGCGGCAGCGGCAATGCCGAGGGCGCTTGCGTGTCGGACGGATTTTCAGCTTGTTCCTGACCGCGGGCCGGGACAGCAATCAAACAAAACAAGATATAAAATAGCGCTCGAAAAAACATGAAACTCACCCGGTTCTATAATCGATGCACCCAAGGCGGTGCTCGTGACGACCTTCTGGCTTATCCGAAAGCATGCGATGCACGATAACATCGCTTAGCTTTTGATTTTTTCGGCGGGCCTTCTGTTCTTGTCGTCAACGGGGTGTAAAAATTTCAGATCAACACGCGTGCATATGATGAAAGTCCGAGCGATGTGGCGATCTCAAATTTGGCAGAGCCAATCGTCGCGTGTGATCTCCCAGCCACGGATGGCGGCGGAGCCGATCAGTTGTCATCAAACTGAGACAACCCCTGCTTAGGGACGCAGCCTCATTTCTTTGTCGTCAGTCGGGGATATCTGTGTCGAGTTCTCATGCCGCGGTACCGCGGATCGCGTTTGGTATTCTTTCGAGTATCGCCCTCACCTCAGCACTAGCGGGCCCATCTGAAGCACAGACGTTCACGATTGGCACCGGCGTCACCGATACAGCCGCCAAAACGCTGAGCGGCACGCAATCCGGTACGATCGATGCCGGCGGAAAGCTCAGTATTTCCGGTTCGACGAATGCCATCACCTGGAACGGCACGGCGAGCACTGTCGTCATCACCAATTCGGGCATTGTCGAGCAGCTTGGCTCGGGCCGCGCCTTCAATGCCCCGAGTTCCGCGTCCGGCACGCGCAATCTGACATTCACCAATAATGCCGGTGCGAGCCTGATCGCCAGTGCCAACGATGCCTTCCGCATCGACACGGCTTTGACGAGCGGCGTGATCACGATTGAAAACTCGGGCCTCATCCGCGCTGGCGGATCGGGCTTCACCGGGCTTGGCCAAGCGCTCGATTTGCGGTCGATCGCGGCTACTTCCGGCGTGACGGTCACTATCACCAACAACGTCACGGGCATTATTGAATCCTATACGGATGACGCGATCCGCGCTGCGCAGAACTCGATCATTCACAACTACGGCACGATCCGCAGCGGCATCGAAGGCGTCGCTGCTCCCAACTCGGGCAGCGGTTCCGCCGATGGTATCGACGCCGGCGCGCGAACAGGCGTCGTCGTCACAAACGAGAGTACTGGCGTTATCTCCGGCGCGCGTCACGGCATCACGGCCGACACGGACATCACGGTCGTCAACTATGGTTCGATTACCGGCCGCAACGGCTCGGGCGTCGGATCGGACGGCAACGGCACAGTTACGAACTACGGCACGATCACTGGCGCCTACGCGGGCGTAGGAAATATTTTTCTCGACGGCGGTGCCGCTTCGATCAACGGTGACGGCGATGGTGTCGACATCGATAAGATCGGCACAATCAACAACTACGGTATCATTCAGGGCACCGGCGCGGGCGGCGTCGATTCCGGCGGGCAACCGAACGGCTCTGAAGGCATCGCCATGGGTGGCGGCACGATCAACAACTATGCCGGAGCGCTCATTTCTGGTGCAAAGCGCGGTATTCTTATCGATGACGGCTCGGAAGGCGATGGTGTGGGTGCCGTCACGATCACGAACGCGGGCACAATCGAGGGTCTCGCCGGCGCCGCGATCAAAGTCGTGGGGCCTTACGCCAACTCAATCGCAAACTCGGGAATTATTCGTGGAGATGGCAGCGAAGCGACCATCATCATGGGAGTTGGCAATGACACAGTCACCAACTCCGGCACGATCATCGGCAGCATCGATCTCGGAGGAGGCACGAACACTCTCTCCAACCTCGCAGCCGGTCGGCTTATCGCCGGAACTGCGCTTTCGGTTGGCGCAGGCAATACGTTGACGAACGCCGGAACGCTCGCTCCCGGCGGCGCGGGATCGATCGTAACGACGGCGGTCACCGGCAATCTTTCGCAGACCGCGACAGGCGTTCTCGCCATTGATCTCGACGCCGCCAGCAACTCGGCGGATCGCGTCAATGTCAGCGGAACGGCTGCGCTTTCGGGTCAAGTGCAGATCGCGATGCAGAGCCTTGCGATCACGAGTGGTCAGGTCACAATCCTCAGCGCAACAAACGGCACGACTGCGAACGGGTTGGCGCTCAACTTCGCGGGCTCCGGTCCTGTTGTACAAGCGGAACTCGTCTATCCGAATGCCAATGACGTGGTGGTTGCCTACTCCATCAGCTTTGCTCCGACCAATGCCGGCCTCAACGGCAATCAGTTGGCGCTCGGCCAGCATATCAACGCCGCAGTATCCGCGGGCGGAACCGGCATTCAGCCCATCACCGACGCGCTGTTGAACGTCACGACGAACTCGGACTATCGCTCCGCTCTCGATCAGCTGTCGCCCGAAGTCTACGCGCAGTCGGCAGCCTCGACGCTCTTCGCTGCAACGAATTTCGGCAACGCGCTTATGAGTTGCCGGGCAAAGGACGCGGCTTACGTTGCCGTGAGCGAAGAGGAATGCGTCTGGGCTAACGTCTCGGGCAGCAACTTCGAGCAGGATCGCACCGGCAGCAATATTGGCTACGGCGAGCAAGCTTGGCGCTTTGCCGGCGGGGCGCAGGTGAAGCTTGCGCCTGGTTTCACGTTTGGTCTTGCAGGCGGCGTCGAGCAGTCGACGTCCGATACGGGAGGTTATGCCCGCACCGACGGCGACCGCTTCTTCGGCGGCGCCACGTTGAAGCACAATGCTGGTCCATGGCTTTTCGCCGCTGCCATCTATGGCGGCCAAGCGGCCTACGACACGGATAGACGGGCTGACTTTGGCGGCTTGGTTTCATCGATGCACGGCAGCCAGGACGTCGCCAATCTCAGCGGGCGTCTCCGCGTCGCTTATCAGTTCGGCAGCACCTCCCTCTATGCGAAGCCAATGGCCGACCTCGAAGTGGCACAGCTCTGGCTTGGGTCGTTCACTGAGACCGGCGGTGCTGTCGCGCTTTCAGTCGCCAGCAGCGAGGAAACGTTTGCGCGCTTCGCCCCGGCAATCGAGATCGGCGGCGAGATGGGTGTCTCCAAAGGCCTGACGGCACGGCCGTTCGTGCGTTTGGGCGCGAGCATCCTGAGCGCAGATGAGATCTCGGTCGTCAGCTCGTTTGCGGGTTTGCCGTCTTATATTGGAGCTTTCAAAACGAGCGCTGCGATGGATCAGGTTCAAGGCACCATCTCTGCAGGCGTGGACTTACTTGCAATCAGCGGCGGAGCCCTGAAGCTCTACTACGATGGTTCCTTTGGCGAGACCACTGAGCAGCATGCCTTCGGCGGCAAAGCCAGCTTCAACTTCTAAACGCGGCGGGGCGGCCGACGGCCGATCTAGCTCTGAAGAAGTTTTCAATAGCAGTTTTGCCGTAGCGGGAAGAAATCCCGCTGCGTGTCTCAACTTCGCATCGCGCAGTGATCGATGGGGCATATTGATAAAGGCCAATCTCTTCAAGGAGCATTTTATCCACGACATTTTGAGCGAGAATCAAGATCCGTCCTGGATGCCGACCACGAGATCGGAGATTGCTACTCAGGTAGAACAATCCCAATCGCGCGTTGCCTTCTGCGAGGCAGCAAAGCTGACTCATCAGTTACGGTAAATGGCTCATATCACAATTACCGTGTGCACGGCCAAGCGCCCGCAGATGTTGTCGCGAGCCTTGGCGAGCGTGGGCCGGCTGACAGTACCTCCGGGCTGTACGCTTTCCGTCGTCGTCGTGGAGAACGATTACGCGCGACGGTCGCTCGACGTCGTCGAACGATTCCGCGCGTCGAGCCCGTTTCCGATAAAGTATTGTTTGGAATCGAACATCGGAATTCCGCATGCGCGCAATCGCGCGATCGATGCCGCAATCGGCGAGAATGCCGATTGGATCGCGATGCTCGACGATGATGAGTATACGGAGCCGGACTGGCTGCTCCGGTTGTTCGAAGGGTGTGAGCGGTTCGATGCGGACGTCGCGACAGGTCCGGTAAAGCAGGTGGCCGAAGTCGAGGCGCCGCACTGGTGGAAACCACATTCGCATTCTCGCCGAACGACGGGCGAGTTCCGGCGGGACGCTTATACGAACAACGTCCTCTTCAACGCCCGTCTTGTCACCCAAGAAGGGCTTGCGTTGAGGTTCGACAATCGCCTCACATTCGGCGCCGAGGACGTCGATTTTTTCAGACGCGCACATGCCCGGGGCGCCCGCATCGTGTTCGTGGCGGAAGCGAGGGTCATCGAAATCGTGCCAGCTTCCCGGCTCACACTAAGCCGCTTCCTGCAACGCACTTACATGGTCTCGTCAGCGGGTACTTTTCTCGACGTGATCAGAGAGGGCTACGCCAAGACGCTGGGCAGGCGCCTGCCGCATGGCTTAAGGCGGATCTGCGTTGGAAGTTTCTTGGTGCTTGCCGGTGCGTGCTTCTGGCCATTGCGCCGATTCGCTGCCGAAAGAACAATGTTGAAGGGCCTCATCAGCGTTACCAAAGCTTGGGGAAGCTTTTCGGGGCTGATCGGCGGAACATCAAACTACTACCAACGGGTCGACGGCGCTTAGCAACGCTTGGCCACTGTTAGATGCGCTCGCATATCACCCGTGCGACGTCTGCCCTAGTAGGCAGCGTCTAGCTTGAAACCCGTATCGGCTCAGCCTCTCGTGACGATGTCCTTATGGATACGACGGAAGAGCCGAGTTCAGGCACCAATACAGCCCCCTCCCCCTTACACTCACTTGTCACATATTTCAGATAAGCGACGGCGATCCGATCACTACAGATCGGCCTTTTGGGGGACTTCACTCATGAAATTTACGACAGTGCTCGCTCTGGCAATCTTCAGCCTCGGCGGAATGGGCGCAGCTCAGGACGCTTTCGCAAAGGCGAAGCCGCACAAGGCGCATCATCACAAGGCACACAAGGACAAGAAGAAAGATTGCAAGGGCACCTTCAAGTATTGGAAGGGCGGCAAGTGCGAAGATTCGCGCAAGAAGAAGTAATCACCTGATCGGCCCCGGAGCCCACTCTGGGGTCGATTTCCTTTGCGTGTCTGGACAGCCGGAGAGCCTCGCCGAAGCGACGCCTTCCGCTCCTGTTTCCACCTAATTATGCGCGCCACAGTGCGCCAAGAACGAAGCCCGCAGCCGCCGCCATCGCGAGCGTCGTATAGGGCTCCTTTTTCATCGATTTGTTCACTGCACGTTTGAATTCTGACCCGATACTTTGAAAGTCATCGATGACCGAGACGGCGTAATCGGCGGTTTGATCGATATTCCGCTTGGCGGCGCTTGTTGCGTCGCGGACGGTGGATGAAACGTCTTGTTGAGCAGCCATGAAGCCTCTCCGTGGCAATCCTTGCCAGGAGAATGACTGATCGTGGCCATTGGTTCCCGTCCGGCAAAGGCGGTCGGGGGCGACAATGAAAAGCGCGGGCTTTCGACCCGCGCTTTCCAGCGTTCGGCGGTGCACGCGCCCCCCAAAAAACGCGCGCGGCCTGCCTTGGCGCTTCTGCTAGCGAATGAACTGGTTGACGAAATCGGCCCCTAGACCAACCTCTTCGTAGTGCTTGCGGCAGGCTTCGATGAGGTGGAAGTTGTCTTCGACGAGGGTCACGCGATCCTGCTCGTCGATGTAGAGCGTTGCACCCTGAATGAAGAACAGGGTTTGCATTTCGTCGCCGCTGTCGCACGTCAGCGTGTGCGTCTCGCCCGGCGGCTCCATGACGTAGGAGCCTTCCTCCGCGCGCCAGGTATGTTCGAGATACCGCCAGCTGCCCTTGAGCACGAAGCCGTGCACCGGCGACGGGTGGCGATGGCGCGATAGGACACCGCCCTTTTTGACCTTCAGCACTTCTCCGTGCGAACCGGAGTTCATGTCGAAGAACAACGGGCGAAACCAGACGTTCGGCTCAAGCAGAACCCAAATGCGCTCGTCCTTCACGGGCAGCACGACCAGCTCGGGAATCATTCCGAGATGGGCGAACTCGGGCGGATCAAACGTGACGTGTTCCGATTTGACCGGAGCGATAAGTGTCATCTGCAAGACCTCTCAGGATACGCGTGGGGCATCGGCGACGATCGGATGGAATTCGCCGCGAAAGAAGACCAGAGGATTACCCTCTGGAGCGCGCCGCATTTTTGCGACCTCGCCGACGACGATCTCGTGATCTCCGCCATCGTAGGTGGTCCACAACCGGCACTCGAAGGTTGCGATGGCATCCGGCAACACCGGGCAGCCCAATGATCCGCGATACCATTCGAGACCTTCGAAACGATCCGCAATCGGAGCCGCGAAGCGCTTTGCGAGTTCGACGTGCTCGTGGCGCAGAACGTTCACGCAGAACGATCCACTGCCCTTTACGAGATCGACGCTGGCTGCACCTTTTCGGACGCTGTAAAGAACCAGCGGCGGCGTCAGGCTGACCGGCTGGAAAGACGACGCTGTCAATCCGAAGCGCGCGCCTTCTTCGGTCGTTCCCGTGATGATCGTGATGCCCGTTGCAAAGCACGCAAGGGCTTTGCGCAGGTCCAACGGATCGTCGGGCGAGATCCAATCGTCGGCAGACGTCATTCCGCAGCGGCCTTCTTGGTCTGAATTTCGGAGGTCAGCTTTTGGATGATGCGCTGCTTTCCGGCGTCGTCGAGCTTGCCGAGCTCAGTCATCAAAACGGGCTCGTCGACCTTCTGATTCCACCAGTCGATCGCTTCGTTTCCGAACAAACCCCACTTGCCGATGAGCTGCGCGGTGACTTCGTTCGACGGCGCCATGATCCAGCCAGCCTTCGAGTCGCGTACGAGGCGCTCCAGCTCGAGATCGCGCATGTAGCCACGGCCGCCGCATGCTTGCAGCATCTTGTCCGAGACTTCGAAACAGAATCGCGTCGAAAGAAATTTGGCTTTGAAGCACCACAGCGCATATTCGGCGCGCGGCATCGCCTTGGGATCTTCATAGTAGATGTCCCAGCGTCCGCCACCCGTCGCATCGTCCAGAGCCTTGGCGACGGAGTACGCATACAAACGCGAAGCCTGAGCATCCATGATCGCGCGACCGAACGTGTCCTGGATCGTCGGGTAGTCGGCGACGCGGCGGCCATACTGCACGTGGGCTTTGCGCGTCACATGCCGCTTCGCGACGTCGATGCACGCAAGTCCGACGCCGTTATACGAACCCGCATAGAGAAGCATCGCGAGCGGATCGATGGCCTCGTCGTTGGACGCCGCGCCGTCACCCGGCCATCCGACGATGCGGTTTGCGGGAACGACCGTATCGATCTCGACGGGGCCGGATTGGTTTCCGTGCATGCCCATCGCGTCCCACTTGCCCGCGGAACCTTGCACTTCGTCTTTGTAGAACAGGAAGACGGAGAGGTTGCCGTAGTTGCCGTCGAAATCCGGGCTCGTCGTCTGCGAGATGTACCAATCGGCATAGCCCGACGACGTCGTCCACGCAGCCTTCTTGTGCACGTGCCAGCCGTCTTCGACGCGCTTTGCGCCTGACATCTTCGGGTACCAGAAGTGGCCGCCCGTTTCAGGGTCCGTGTAGGATGCCGTGCCGATCAGACATTCGCTGTCGATGCGTGACAGCAAGCTCTCGATCTCGCTATTGCCTTTGGCGCGATAGACGAGTCCCGCAACCGCCACGGTGTGCATCATGTAAATGAGGGCGGTGGACGGACAACCGTATCGCGCGATGGTCTCGGCGATCATCGTGATGCCGACGTGATTTTCGCCTCTGCCGCCGAATTGCTTGGGGATGATCGCCCCTAAGAGCCGCAGCTTGGCCAGCGCTTCGATGTTCGCGCGCGGATAGGCGTTGGTCTTATCGCACTCGATCGCGTTCGGACGCAGAACGTTGTGGCAAACCTCGATCAGCTCGCGGCGCAGCTCTTTTTGTTCATGCGTCAGGAACCAGTCCGGATTGAACTCTGCGTCAAGCCCGTAATAGGCGCTATCGCCCCACATCGTCGTCATTATCATCTCCCGGCAGCGGTTAACCTCCGCTCCTATTCGGGTGATGATGAGCGGGAGCCAGGGCGACCGTCTCTCGGAAAATTGCGCTTTTTGCTCAGGAAAGTGCGCGGCGGCGCCATTCGCTCGGAGGCACGCCGACCTGGCTTAAGAAAACCTGACCAAAATGGCTTTGGCTTTCAAACCCGACGAGTGCTGCGACCTCGATAATCGTTGCCGTGCGGCACAGCAGCAATTCCTTGGCGCGCTCGATACGCAACCGGACGAGCCAGCGGTGCGGCGGCGTTCCAACAGCAGTCTTGAATGCGCGCACGAAGTGAAACCGGCTCAAGCCCGCGGCGCTCGCAAGATCGTCGAGCGAGATATCGTGGGATAGCCGATCCTCGACAACCGCCAGAACACGCCGCAGCTGACGCGCCGTCAGCGCTCCAGTGCTGCTGCTCGGACGTGATTTTCCATCGCTTTCGCAATGACGAAACAAGATGCGGCGTGCCAGGACATCCGCTGCCATGTCGAAGAAAAGCGTCGGAATGCTTCCATGGCGCTGCATTTCTTCGGTGAGCGCCAAGATTGTATGGCGAAGCCTCGTGTCGGTGAAGGCGAGCCGGTCAGAGATTTCCGCCCGCCGCTGACCGGCGTCGACCGCGACTTGTTCCAGAAAATCAGCGTGGAGGAATACGTGCGCCTCTTCCGTCGGACCGTCCCAGCGCCAGATGTTGCTGCGTTCCGCCGCCATGATCAGTGATTGACCGGGAAGAACGCGCGCTTTGACCTTCTCGCCACCGAGTCGCGCTTCAATGACCAACGGCGCGCCAAGCGAGACTGAAATGTAGTGAAAGGGAAGCTGGGGAGCTTCAACTTCTTCGGCCAGACCGTCGAAACGAAAATGGCCCACGGCGAGGACCGGGGATGCTGCGAAGCTCTGGGGCTTCACCGGACTTCCACCCAGTTTACCGATCCAAGCCATCGCCGATAAAATATCGGGATCTAGATCACGCACGGGCGCGGCTGGGTTTGATAAATTCAGCATAGCGAAATTATGCCTTGCATATTTCGCCTGACAAGCTGAAATTTTAGGCTTGAACAAACGCTAATCTTAGGGGGCGACATTGTCGGCGGCAAAGGAGAAGGCAGCGTCCGCGGGGGACGACAATCTTACGCCCTCGCGCGTGGGAGCCGAAATCCGGGACCTTCGCAAGGCCAAGAGGCTGACAATTAAGGAACTCTCGCTCGCGACGTCACTCTCGATCGGTCATCTGAGCGAAATCGAGCGCGGGATCTCCTCCCCCGGCATCAAGACGCTGCACGATATTGCGAAAGCGCTCGGCGTCACCATCGGATGGTTTCTACACAACGCCGAAGGCGGAGACCCTGACGAGCGCGACTACATCGTTCGCGCCAGCAACAGGCGCACGTTGCGTTTTGCATCGGGGATAACCGACGAGCTTCTTTCTCCCAATCTGCGTGGCCAGCTCGAGTTGCTGATGTCCCGTTTTCCGCCAGGATCAACCGAGACCGGATCGCCTTACACGCATCAAGGCGAGGAAGCGGGTCTGGTTCTCACCGGATCGCTCGAACTCTGGATCGGTGAGCAATCATTTACATTGAAGGAGGGTGACAGTTTCAGCTTTCCTTCCACGAAGCCTCACCGGTATCGCAACCCCGGCAACGTCGAGACTGTTGTCGTCTGGGCAATTACGCCACCATCGTACTGATGCTCAAATAATCGGCGGTGTGCACGCGCAGGCAACGATCGCGTCTATCTTGCCGATATTGCGTAGCCGATACGGCACGCGCCCGAAGAGCTGATAGCCACCGCCTTTGCTTAGACGACGGACCTCGCCCTCCGCCTCCACTTCAATCGTTCCTTGAACGACAACGACCGCTGTTTCGCCGTCGAACACGATCGGATCGTCGCCGGTGCCAGCCCCTGGCTTATAGCGCTCAATAAACATTTGAAGTTTCTTCTCGCGGCGCTCGCTGCCGAGAACCCGAAGATCGGCATCGCCGCGTGAGACGACGGCTAAATCTTCCGCCTCGTAGAAAAGCGCATTCTTCTGCGACACCGGCAATGCAAAAAAATCGGCAAGCGAAATCGGAATCGCGGCCAGCAGGCGATGCAGCGACGCGAGCGATGGTGCGTGCGTTTCCTGCTCAATCATCGAAACGGTTGCGTTGGTGACGCCCGCGCGTTTGGCGAGTTCGCGTTGCGAAAGACCAGCTGCTTCGCGCACGGATTTGAGACGCGATCCCACAGCCAGCTCGCTCGCCTCTGCCCGGGCGCGGGCCTTGGTCGTGACGTTGGTCGGCTTTTTCTTCGATTGTGCCATCGTTTCCAATTCGCGTTGGAGCCCAATTCGGCTCGATCAAATTTTTATAGCAATATGTTCGATAAATTTATACTCTGCACTTCCGATCGTTTTTAACGGGAGAGAACGCAGATGGCGGCTCTGGATGACTTCGCATTCCTATCCGGCAAGATTTACGCGGGCGGCAAGTTCGTTGCCAGCAGAGCACGTGAGCACTTCGATGTCATCGATCCGGCGACCGAAGACAAGATCGGATCGGTCGCCGATTGTCCCGACGACGAAGTCGACGCCGCCATCGACACGGCAAATGACGCGCGCCGCGTTTGGACGGCGATGGACGCACGCAGCCGGGCTGTCATCCTACACGATATCGCGGCGATCCTTCGCCGGGACCGGCGGCCGTTCGCGGAATGCCTGACGCGCGAAGAGGGCAAGCCCTTCAAGGAATCCTCCGATGAGGTTTCGTGGTGCGCTACGGCCATCGACTATTATGCGGAACTTGCGCGGCATGAGACTGGACGTCTCGCGGGCGCAACGGTGCCAGGGCAATTTCACTTCAGCGTGAAGGAACCGCTCGGCACGATCGTGATCATCCTGCCGTTCAACTATCCGCTCGTTCTGTTGTGCTGGGAAGCCGCTGCGGCGCTGGCTGGCGGAAACTCCGTCATCATCAAGCCGCATGAGCAGACGAGCCTGACGACGCTCAAGTTCATGGAGGTTTTCGCGGGCCTGCCACCTGGATTGCTTCAGGTCATAACGGGTGGCGCGCGGGTCGGTCAGCGACTGATCTCCAGCCCGAAGACGCATGGCGTCGCTTACACGGGCTCCGTTGCTGTCGGTCAGGCCGTAGCGCGCACGTGCGCGGAGAGTTTCAAGCCGAGCCTCATCGAAGCTTCGGGCAATGATCCGTTCATCGTCATGCCTTCGGCGCCGCTCGACATGGCCGTCAGGGGCGCAGCATTCGCCGCCTATCTCAACTGCGGGCAGGTGTGCACATCGGCGGAACGCTTCTACGTGCACGAATCCATTCACGATGCCTTCGTCGAAGGGCTTGTCGCGGAAGCGCGCAAGCTTCGCATTGGCAACGGTCTCGGCACGGTCGATCTCGGACCGCTCGCGACAAGCCGTCAGCGCGATCGTTTCGAAGGATTAATCGCGCGGGCGCGTAAGCAAGGCGCGAAGGTGGCAACCGGCGGCGGGCGTCCCGCTGAACTCAATCGAGGCTGGTTCGTCGAGCCCACCGTTCTCACCGATGTGACGCCTGATATGGAGATCCTGAACGAGGAGCCGTTCGGTCCTGTCGCGCCGATCTGCAAGGTGAAGAGCTTCGATGAAGCCATCACCCTTGCCAACCATTCGCGCTTCGGGCTCGGCGCCAACCTCTACTCGCTCGACATGGATGAAGCGTTCCGCGCGGTCCGCGAAATCGAAAGCGGCATCCTTTGGGTCAACGCGCCTCTGCTCGATAACGACGCCTTACCCTTCGGTGGACGCAAGCTTTCGGGCAGCGGACGTCAGCTTGGACCAGAGGGCCTCGCGCAGTTCCAGAACACCAAGTTCGTGATGATCGATCCCAAAGCATCGAACCAGGACTTCTGGTGGTTCCCGTATTCCAAGGCGGAGAGCTTCGAACCAACCGCCTAACGATAGTATTGAAAACGTCGGCGAACGCAGCGATTTTGGCGCGCGGGCGAGGCCCAAGCGTCAAATCGTTGCGTTTTCGCGGAGGGACAGGTCGCCATGAAGATTCTTCTCGTCACTGCGCATCCGCGCTCTGACTCACTCACTTTTGCTGCCGCGAAGGCGTTCGCCGAAGCTGCGCAGAAGAAGGGCCACGAGATCGAGGTCGCGGATCTTATGTCGGAAGGGTTTGATCCTGTTCTACTGCAACCCGACGAACCTGACTGGGCTGATCCTAACAAGCTCTATTCCGCTGCGGTTCAAAGCGAGATGGCGCGCATCGAACGCAACGAGGCGACCGTGATGGTCTTTCCCGTGTGGTGGTGGTCGATGCCGGCCCTTCTCAAAGGCTGGATCGACCGCGTCTGGAACAACGGCTGGGCGTACGGCGATCGGACCTATCCTCACAACCGCGCGTGGATGCTCGCGGTAGCTGGAACGTCGGCAGAGGCCTATGCAAAGCGCGGCTATGACGAAGCGATGCGCACGCAGCTCGAGACGGGCATTCTCCAGTATTGCGGGATAAGAGAGACGCGGCTCGAGCTTTTATTCGGGTCTATCGAAGGCGCGCCCGGCCCCAAGACCATTCTCGAGACCGCGCGGCGTCTGGGTTCTGAATTCTAAACCGGCTCAGCTTTTGATGCGCTCGCCCTTCGGGTCGTACCAGGACCCAAGCTGCGCGCGTGCGGGATAGCGCTTCCAGGCAACCTCGACTTCGAGTGGCGCAGCGGCGAGCCATGCTGCGTCGACGCCCTCTTCACAGCGCACGTAGCCCATTCCGAGCGAAGCGCCGATGCGATGGCCATAACCGCCGGACGTAACCGAGCCGATCACCTTGCCGTCGCGCCAGATCGGCTCCTCATGATATAGCAACGGAGCATCGTCGCCTTCGAGTTGGATTTGCACGAGGCGCCTTTTCAGCGGACCGCTTTCGCGCTGCTTCAGCAGTGCCTCACGGCCGATGAAGCCGCCCTTCTTATCCCAGGCGACAGCGAATCCGAGGCCGCCTTCGAGCGGCGTATCATCCTCGCCGATGTCGTGGCCCCAGTGGCGGTATCCCTTTTCCATGCGCAGCGAATTCATCGCGAAGTAGCCAGCTTGCTTCAGGCCAAACGCTTTGCCTGCCTCGACGAGAACATCGAAGATGTGTTGGGCGAATTCGGCCGGCATCAGAATTTCAAAGCCGAGTTCGCCAACGAAGGTCACGCGGTTTACGCGGGCCTTCGCGTATCCGATTTCGATTTCGCGGCTGGTGCCGAACGGGAATGCTGCGTTCGAGAGATCGGCGTTTGAAATGGAGCTCAGCAGCTCGCGTGATTTCGGGCCCATCAGCGCCAGCATCGGCAGACTCGATGAGATATCGCGTGCGAAAACGTGTGCGTCCTTCGGAAGATGACGCGTCAGCCAAGCGAAATCGCGGATCTGCGAAACCGCGATACTGACGACGAGGAAGGACGTTTCGGACAGTCGTGTCACCGTTACGTCGGCTTCGATGCCGCCGTGCTCGTTCAACCACTGGGTATAGACGAGGCGGCCGACCGGAACGTCGATGTCATTCGCGCAAATGCGATTGAGCGCAGCACACGCGTCGCGCCCGTCGACGGCGAATTTCGTGAAGCAGCTGTGGTCGAACAGGGCAACGGCATCACGCGTGGCCCGGCACTCTTCTGCCGCTAGGCTGAACCAGTTCTGACGTCCGTAGCTATATTCGATCTCGGGCTTCGTACCGGGAGCGCCAAAGAACCCCGGACGCTCGTAACCGGCCGCTTCCGTCATGAATGCGCCTTGCGCAATCAGCCTGTCGTGGAACGGGCTGCGGCGGACGTTGCGCGCGGTTTCGAACTGCCGGTAAGGCCAGTGCATATCGAAAAGCAGACCGAGGGTTTCGGTCGTTCGATCGTAGAGGTACTTGCTGTTCGACTGGAACGGCATCATGCGGCGCACGTCGACGTCGGTCAGTTCGACAGGCGGACGGCCGTCGCGAATCCATTGCGACAGGGCCTTGCCGACGCCGCCTGAAGACAGAATGCCGATAGAGTTGAAGCCGCAGGCGCAGAACAGGTTTTCGACTTCCGGCGTCTCGCCCAGCAAATAACGATCGTCCGGCGTGAAGCTTTCGGGGCCGCAGAAGAAGAGCTGAATGCCGGCTTCCGCGAGCATCGGCACGCGCTTGATTGCCTTCTCCAAGATCGGCTCGAAGTGCTCGAAGTCCTCGGGCAGCGAGTCGAAGCAAAAGTCCGGAGAGATGCCCTTGTGACCCCAGGGCTTGGCGTTCTTCTCGAAGCAGCCGAGAAGAATTTTGCCGGCGTCCTCTTTGTAATACGCCTCCTCGTCGGTGACGAAGAGCACGGGCAAATCGCGCGGCACGTTCGGCAGCTGCTCGGTGACGATGTAGAAGTGCTCGGCGGCATGGAGCGGAAGGGACACGCCGCTCAGCGCTGCAAGATCGCGCGACCACATTCCGCCGGAAATCACAACTTTGTCGGCGCGCACTTCGCCATGATCGGTAATCGCACCCACGGCGCGGCCGTTTTCGACGAGGATGCGTTCGACCCGAATATTCTCGAGGATGGTGGCGCCGGCGTTGCGCGCGCCTTTCGCCATCGCGATCGTCACGTCAACCGGATTGACCTGACCGTCTTTCGGCGCCCACAGACCGCCGACGATTCCATCGGTGTTCAGTGGCGACCAACGCTCCTTGAGTTCTTCCGGTCTCAGCACTTCGACCGGCAGTCCGAAATTGCGCGCCATCGAGGCGCCGCGCTTCAGTTCTTCGAAGCGTCCTTCCGTCTTCGCGACGCGAAGCGCTCCGTTCTGGCGAAAGCCGGTCGCCTGTCCCGTTTCGGATTCGAGGCTAGCGAAGAGTTCGCCGGTGTACTTCGCGAGCTCCGTCATGTTGCGGGTGGCGCGGAGCTGCGTGACGAGGCCGGCTGCGTGCCATGTGGTGCCGCACGTCAGCTGCTTACGTTCGCAGAGCATGACATCTGTGATGCCAAGCTTCGCCAAGTGATAGGCAATCGAGACGCCGGCGACGCCGCCCCCGACAATCAGAACCTCAACACGATTCCGGAACGAAGACATTTACACCCGCCTGTCGACTGAATTTCCCTGGCGGGATCATTGTTCGCTTTCGTGAAATTTTCAATAGATAATTTCACGTCCGCGTCACCTGCAAACGAGTATTTTCAGGCGATCTTTGGTTGACTGCGCCGGCGCGAGAGCGTGAACCAAGCGTATGCGAGGCCAACGGCAGTGAACACGGAGCCTGCCAATACGAACGAAGCGACCGCGATCTGGGGTGTCGCGCTCGAGCGGAGCGAAAGCCAGAGCATGACCGGCAGCGTCTGCGTTTCGCGCGTCGTCAGAAAGAGCGCCATGATGAATTCGTTCAGCGACGTGATGAACGCGAAGAGCCCAGCCGAAACGATGCCGGTCATCGCGACGGGCACGATCACATTGAAAAACGCTCTGAGTGGCGAAGCGCCGAGATCACCCGCAGCCTCGACCAAACTCTTGTCGAGCGTCTCGAACGTCGGAATGAGAACGGTGATCGCCAATGGCAATGCCCAAAGCGTGTGGGCGCAAGCGACGAGAATTCTCGAACCGAAAAGGTCGTAGCCAAACAGATTGATGGAGCCGAGACCCATCGCCACTGAAATTCCCAACACGACGCCCGGTACGAACAGCGGCAAGATCAAAAGCGTTTGGAGGATCGGACGGGCCTTCTTGCCATTCGCCAATGCGTAAGATGCAGGCAGCGCCAGAACCATCGACATGACTGCGGTGATCAACGCAATCTGGAGTGAATTCCAGGCGGCGTTGATCCATTGCGCATCGTTGAAAAACACACCGAACCAGCGGCCTGAAAAGCCGCGGATCGGGAAACGGACGACGTTGTCGTCGCTGAACGCCACCACCGCGGTGATCGCGAGCGGGATCAACACGTACAAGATGAAGAGCGCCGCGAAAGCACGATGGAGAAAACGGAAGGTGCGCTCCTCAAACATGGCTCGCCCCTTTCCTATGCCGCAGCGATTGGATCACCATCGCCGCGACGGCGATGATCGCGATCAATACGACGGCGATTGCCGCGGCCATCGGCCAATTGCGGCGCGTGAGCATCTGAAGTTGTATCTCGTAGGGCATCGTCCAGAGCGAATCCGGACCCAGCGCATTCGTCGTGGCGTAGATGCCCATCGTAAAGACGAACGCCTGCGTAAAGGCGGCCGCGATACCACCCTTCGCGAGCGGCAAGAGAACGGTGAAGAACGTTCGCGCCGGCGATGCGCCGAGGTCGGCGCTGGCGGTCAGAAGATTACGATCGATCCCGTTCAGGACGCTCAGGATCGAGAAGAAGCAATATGAAATCGAGATGTAGGACAGGCCGACGACAGCGGCGAGCTGGGTGCCGAGAAGATTGACCTTGGTGTCGGCAAGGCCGGTGGACATCAGGGTGTAGGAGAGCAAACCATTCGATGGAAAGAACATTCGCCATCCGATGATGACGGAGACTTCCGAGATCAGCATCGGCCCGATGGCGATCGCGAGCAGCATTAATCTGCTACGGCCTTCGCGCAGCCAGACAAATTGCGCGAAGAAGAATGCAGCGACGACGGTGATGACTGCGGTAACGAGCGAAATGTAGATCGTCTTGCCGATGACCGCGAGCATGTTCGGCTCGGTCAGCACGACGAGATAGTTCTTGAGCGTCCAGGCTTCGACGTAAATCCCGCCAGCGGGATGTTCGTTGAAGCTCATGCGCACGAGATAGAGTAGCGGCCAGCCGAATGCGACGACGATGAAGACGAGCGTCGGCAGGATGAGCCACGGAACATTCGGCAACGCGGCCGAGATCCTAGAACGTCTTGGCAAGATGTCGGTCTCTGCCGTCATGAGAGCGGAAAGTAGGTTGCGTCGGCGCTCTTCCAGCCGATCTTGACCATGTGATCGGGGCCAACTGCGGGAGCTATCGGGCTATCGAAGAAAAGACTGCCGCGATCCGTATCCGCGTGAATTCGATAGGTGCCGCCGAGATACTCGATCGATGTAACGCGTGCGGTCACGACGTTTTCGGCGCCGGCTCCGTTGACCAGCCCGAGGCTCGTGGGGCGGATGAACAACCGGCCGACCGGCGCGTTTTCGCCATCCGCCGTTGAGCCGCCAAGAATCGGCGGGAGTTGTAGCGAGCAGGACTCGCCGACGAATGTGTAGACAAATTCGCTCGCAGGCTTTTCGAAGATTTCGATCGGCGGACCGATCTGCTCGATCTTGCCCTTGTTCATGACGGCGATGCGGTCAGAGAGTGCCATCGCTTCGCTCTGATCGTGCGTCACGAAAACTGCCGTATATCCCAGTTCGTCGTGGAGACGGCGGATCTCAGTCCGAAGTTCGAGTTTGAGCTTCAGATCGAGCGCGCTCATCGGCTCGTCGAACAGCAAGATGCTTGGCTCGACGACCATCGCGCGCGCCAGCGCCACACGTTGGCGCTGGCCTCCCGACATCTCGGCCGGATAGCGTTCGCTGAAGCCACCCATCCGGACGACATCGAGAATGCGCTTCACGCGGGGCGCGATATCGCCCGAGGCGACGCCACGCATCTTCAACCCGTAGGCAACGTTTTCCGCCACGGTGAGGTGAGGAAACAGAGCCCCGGATTGAAAGACGGTGGCGGTGTCGCGCTTGTAGCTCGGCAGGTGGTCGACCCTGCGCCCCATAATCTCAATGGTGCCGCCGTCAGGACGATCCATTCCGCCTATGAGACGGAGTGTGGTCGTCTTTCCGCAGCCGCTCGGACCGAGGAGCGTAAGGAACTCCCCTTTCTCGACAGAGAGATCAATCTCATCGACGGCGGCGTGACTTCCATAACGCCTGACGACACGTTCCAACCGAAGGGCGCAAACCATCCCGTCTTAGCCCTTCGAGGTCTTCAGCACTGCTTGCTGGAAGCGTTCGCCCATCGCGTCGAAGTTCGGCAACAGCCGCTCCAGGCCCTGCATTGTCATCAAGCGCACGTTTTTCACCAGGTCTTCGTTCGTAACAGGATAGTTGTTCCAGAAGGCCGGAACTTTGACGTCCTTACGCGACATCACCGACATCTGCACTTGGATGAAGCGATCTTGCGTCTCTTTTTCAAGCAAATAACCAAGGAAGGCGTCAGCCAACGTATCGTGCTGCGTGCCCTTAACCTTGATGTACCAGTCGCCATACGCGACCGTGCCGTCAGCCGGGATGCCGGTCTTGTAGGTCGGGCCGCCGTTTTGCATGAGACCCAAGGCATCGGCCGAATAGATCTCCGCAAACGACGCCTGCTCCTGCAGCATGAGGAACGAGAGCTCCGCGCCATCCTTATAGTACTTGGCGGGGCGCAGCCGCTCGACCGCATCGAAGATGGGATCGGACGCCATGCCGGGCTTCCAGTCGTAGAAGGCGTTGAAATCAACCTTCGCACCCCAGAGCGCCGAGATCGCGATCAACCACCAGTAGGCGCCGGCGTCGAGCGCGAGCTTGCCTTCGAGGTCCTTGTCCCACATCGTCGACCAGCTGAGCGGCTTGTCGGCAGTGAGCGCCGTGTTCATCATCGGGAGCAGGAAGCCGAGACCCAACGGCACGCCGTAGTCGCGAGCGGCTTCCGGCCGTGCGGTGAGGTAGAACGGTTGCAGCTCGGAAAGCTGAGGAAGCTTGGAGCGGTCGGTCTTCGCGTAGAGACCTTCGGCGAGCGCGCCGAGCGTGGTGTATTCTTCAGAGATGGTGATATCGAACGGAGGCTTGCCTGCTGGCGCGGCCTTCATCTGCGCAACCATCTGATCCCAGCCGCCGACCAGCGAGACCTTCGTGCCGTACTTCTCGTTGAAGGGGTCTGAGATAGCGGTTTTAAACGAGTCCAGGTACCCACCGGACCAAGCGCACACCGTCAACTCTTCGCCTTTGAACGCGTCCTTGGCATCAAGCGCGTAAGCGCGGCCGATAATTGCGGGCATGGGCAGGAGTGCTGCGCCAGCGATCACGCTACCAGTCTGCAAAAGCTGGCGGCGAGACAGAGTGTTCTTATTGGTCTTGCCTTCACCGTCATTCATTTCAGAAACTCCCGATGGATGATGCTGCTGATTGTGCGGATGCGAAGTGCGTCTGCGGGCAGGTGTTTCGCCCAAATGCAATGGCCATCGAAACGTCGCCGAGCTTCGTCAGGTGAGGACGGGCGCCGTGCCAAAAGCTGTTCATGCGGAGGCACGAGGACTGGTTATCGATGGAAAGAAGAAACGGAAGGCCCACGGGGACGGCTTTCGAAAAAGCCCCTGACGGTCCGATTGCCCATTCGGCATTCCAAGAATGCATCCTGCCCCCGCAGCGTGTGACCGCTGTTGAATATCGTTCAACACGTCTTTGCGCCATCCCAAATGCCCGCATTCCGCTGTTCGTCCCGACTTGAATGAATGCCCAAATTCGAGGCTGTTTGCGCACCACTTGAGCGGTTGCAAACCGGAATGCGTAGTGATGACGGCTTGTGCGACCGTATTTCGCAAATTGATGTAAGTCAACGACCCCCTTTCGTCCTATCTGCCTTTCTTTTTTTACAGTGCGCGAAAGGGCACCGTCGTGGCCCTGCGGAACTTCGCGGACATCTTGAGTGCGATTACGCTCAATCGTCTCTCGGAATATTGCGCAATAATGAGATCGCTTCGTGCGCGCTTGATTGGTAGGCCCGGGGGCAACGCGGCCGCGGATTTGCGTTACGGAAGTTACACGGAGCGGCGCCCGCCGAACTGATCAGCCTGCCCACGGTCCGCAATCCAAATTCCAGATTTACCTGTAGTCGCCTTTGCGAAAGCGCAT
This sequence comes from Hyphomicrobium sp. 99, assembly GCF_000384335.2. Classification (NCBI taxonomy): domain Bacteria; kingdom Pseudomonadati; phylum Pseudomonadota; class Alphaproteobacteria; order Hyphomicrobiales; family Hyphomicrobiaceae; genus Hyphomicrobium; species Hyphomicrobium sp. 99. Next base: position 1,360,129 of record NZ_KQ031382.1, on the reverse strand, counting down.
GACGACGAGACGCGTAACAGCGACGAAAACAATTCCGGCGACGAGCGCAGCGGGCAATGATGCCGTGGTGTACTCGTAGGGCCATCGGCTTTCGTACGAGACCGGATTCAAGAGATAAAGATAGGTTGCAAATCCCGCGACCATCGCCAGTAGCGCCGCGGGATTGAAGCCGCCCCAAAAGTGGTAAGGCGTATCGGGGCCGTCTTCGTATATCCCGCGCACGTTTATCCTATTCCGGCGCAGTAGGAACGTGTCGGCGATCTGGATCGCGCACAATGGTGCGAAGAAGACGCCGATGAAGGCCAGAAACGTGCCGAAATTCGAGAAGAACTCTTCCGGAATGAAAATACCGACGGCTGCCACGGGCACGATTGAAAAGAGGATGAGCGTGCTCCAACGCGCATCTCCGAGGGCTGGCACGCGCCTCAAGCCCATGGCTGTCGAATAGACGCCCGCGAGCGATGGCCCAAGGTTCGCCGCCATGATGAGCAGTAGCGCAATAAGGCCATAGAGCGGTCCGCCCAGAGACACGAGCCAAGCTGTCGGATCCGGAACCTGGAGAACCAGCATCGCCGCAAGTCCGACGATGCTCAGCAAGGGCAGCGACAGTCCCATCGCCAGCATAGACGGCAGAACTGAACTCGACGGCGATGGGGCTTCACGGACGATCGTGCCGAAGTAAGCCCAGAAGCCAAGCAGCGAAACGATGCTGATCTCGACTCCCGTCACGTAGTTCCAGGAGAGGCTACTCGATGCCATCGAGGGCTTCGCAACGGCGAGTGCGTCCGCCTGCGAGGAGAGCAGCTGATAGAGCATCCAGGTTCCGATGCCGATGACGACAAAGAAAAGCAGGTTCGAGGCGGCCTCGAGTCCTTTCAAGCCGCGAAGCAGCACCAGATAAACGACAGCGCAGGTGATCGCCGATACGACGCGCACGATCGTCAGCGATGTTTCGGGCTCTGCCATTCCCAAGGTGATCATCGCTTGAGCAACGGCTTTTCCGAAGAATACGAGAAGCAGTGCATTCCATCCGATGATCGACGCGTATTGCAGGAAGACCGTAATGAGCCAACCGCGGTTGCCGAACTGGGGCTTCGACGCCGCGATGGAATCGATGCCGTATTTCGTCGAAATCGGCACGACCGCGAGCGTCAACATCAGCATGCCAATCATCGATCCCGCGATCAATGCTGCGACGCCCATTTTGAAATCGAGATAGAAGGCGACGTATTGGCCTATGAGATAGGACCAGTTCCCGCAGGCGGTGACGAGCAGAACGACGGTCAGCTGCTTAGTCGTCCACGTCCGGTCTTTACCCGTCAGCGGCCAACCGGATTCGGTTACGCCATCCTGCGTCGAACTCATCTTCCCCCCTTACGATTTCTTCGCGGTGTTCTTCATTCCGAAGTCCATCGAGAGAACGAGTACGCTACCGGCCAGCATGAAGACGGCCAAGAGCGCAATAGCATATTGCGAAGACGCGCCATGCTGCTTGGCGAAGCCGACCAGATACGGTCCAAAAAATCCACTGCTGTTTGCAACGGAGTTGATGAGAGCTATGCCGGCCGCGGCTGCGGGACCGCTCAAGATCGCCGCCGGCACGGTCCAGAAGACGGGGAAAATCGATAGAGTGCATGCGGATGCTATCGTCAGCAGGACGAGCAGCAGTATGGGGGACGAAACGAACACGCACAGTGCAAAAGCTGCGGCCGCAACGAATCCCGGGATCGCGATGTGCCAGATACGCTCGCCTGTGCGATCCGAATGGCGGCCCCAAGCCCACATGAATAGCGCTGAAATTGCATAGGGCACGGCCACGACCAATCCGGTCTCTTTATTGGTCAACGACATGCTCTTGACGATTTGCGGCAACCAGAAGCCGAGCCCATAAAGCCCGATGCCAGTCCCGAAGCAGGATAGGGCGAGGATAAGCACGCGCCGGTCTGTCAGGGCTCCACGAATGGAGTGACTGTGACTCGGCACATTCTCTTTGCGATCGGCTGCGAGCCGCGCAAGAAGCGCATCGCGCTCTTCGTCAGTCAGCCATTTTGCCTTCGCCGGTGTATCAGGCAGTACGAAAAAGCAGATCAAGCCAAGCGTGATCGCGGGCAGCGCTTCTAGAATGAACAGCCATTGCCAGCCCCGGAATCCCAGCGCGCCGTCCCACGCGTCAAGGATCCAACCGGACAGCGGTGACCCGACGATCGTGGATATCGGTACGGCCATCATGAAAATGGAAACGGTTCGGGCGCGTTCCGCAGCTGGAACCCAATTGGTGAGATAGTAGATGACGCCGGGGAAAAACCCGGCTTCGGCGGCGCCCAATATAAAGCGCAGAACTGCGAGACCGTTGACGCCGGTGACGAACGCGGTTCCTGCCGACAGCAGCCCCCATGTGATCATGATCCGCGCCAACCAGATGCGCGCGCCAACCCGCGACATGACGATGTTGCTCGGCACCTCGAAGAGGCAATAGCCGAGGAAAAACACGCCGGCGACAAATCCGAAGGCCTCGGCCTGGATCGATAGATCCGCATTCATCTGCAGTGCCGCGAAGCTGATATTTACGCGGTCGAGGTAAGCGGAGAAATAGCCCGCGATCAGAAGGGGCAAAATGCGATACTGCACTTTGGCAAGCGCACGGGAGAGCGGCGACATTAACGAGATTCCGTGATTGGGATTAGGGGGAAGGACCGCGCGGCTCGGGTCGCTTTACAGCGATTGCCCGGGCTGAAGGGGAAGGGCCGTGGAACGCCTCAGTTTCCTACTCCCAGACTCCGATCTGGAGCCGCTTCATCGCGGATCGCCGCGAGGCGCTTGTAGTAGAGATCGCTGTAGATCGACACTTCAAGTCTACCCACCCCCGGAAGCGAGCGCACGTTTTGGTCGATCACGTCGAGGAGTTCGCGGTCGTTCTGACAGATGAACTCCGTCAGGATGTCGTAGCGCCCGGCGCAGATGGCGATGTAGGTCGTGTTGGCCAGTCGCGCCAATGAGTCCGCCACCTCCTTCACGCGATGACCGGCCGCCACGTTAATCCCGACCCAGGCCATGGAACGATATTGAAGGCTCATCGGATTGATCAATGCGATGACGCTGACGGTGCCAGTATCGGACAGATTCTTGAAGCGCAGGCGCACCTGACCTTCGGAGACGCCGAGCTCGTCTGCGACTTGTAAGAACGGCTTGCGGCCATCCTCACTCAACGAGCGGATGATGCGAACGTCCATCGCATCGATTTCGCGCGGGCGCACGCCCGTTTCGATGCCGGCCTTGTTCTGCGCTGCCGCGAAGTGAGCGAGCTGATAGTGCAAACTGAGGTACGGCATGGCTTCGATGCTCTGAATGCCGTCGATTTTGCCGACTTCGTTCTCGATCGTTGCCTGCAGCGCGGCTCGATCGCGGCATAGGACTTCAGCGAAGAGCGAATAGTGGGAGGGCGAGACGACGACATAGTCGACCGCGGGAATTTTCTGCAGCTCGCGTGCAATCTCGCTCGCGGGGCGGTCCGGACGGTTCGTCATGCAGAGCAGCGCAGACGCGCCGTAGCCGAGCACTGTCGGGTCCGTCACCGCAGTTATCATCATTACGCGCTGCTCGACGAGATCGAGCACACGTGTGCGCGCCGTCTTTTCGGTCACTCCCACTTCGCGCGCGATCCGGGAGAACGGCATGCGTCCGTCCGCCTGAAGCAGCGAAACAATTTTCCGATCGAGATCGTCGAGCGATGCGACGAGCCGAAGATAGTCCGGCGTCGTCATAGTTCCTTTCATTCAATCCTCCCCAAACCGGCACCGCGCGGCGTTCCACGAAGAAGCCCGAAGCCGGCAACGGATCAAGCCCGTAATGCGTTTCCCAGCCTTGACACAAAAGTTGATACGAATTACAGTATTATCTCATCAGATTTCGACGAATTACGGTACAAGGAGTGGCCGTCTGTGAAAGTAGGCATCTTGCAGGAAGGCGAGGTAATGCCGGGCGTGAGTTATGCCCAGCGCTACCGGGAGATGATCGAAGAGGTTGCTCTGGCGGACAAGCTGGGGTTCTCGACCTGGGGAACTTCGGAACAACATTTCAGCCCTCCCCGGTTTACAGTCTCCGCGCCCGAGGTGCTTTATTCCGCAATCTCGCAGCACACGAAGCGCATCAAACTCCGCATTATGTGCTCGGTCTTGCTGAAATGGAATCATCCAATTCTCGTGGCCGAACGTCTGGCGACGCTTAACATCGTTTCCAATGGCCGAGCGGAAATCGGCACGGCTCGCTCCAACAATCTCACCACATTGGGGGCCTTCGGCGTGAAGCCGACAGAGACGGTCGAGCAATGGAACGATTCCATGGAGGTGCTGGCTAAGATCTTCGCCAGCGACCAGCTCGAGCATGACGGCCCGGTTTGGAAAATTCCGCAGAGAACGATTGTCCCGTCGTTCGACAAGGATACACATCCTCCCGTTTCCGTTGCGGCCTCTAGCATCAAGACTCACGCCGCGGCTGGCGAGATGCAGATCGGTGCAATGTGCTTCGAAAACTACTTCGGGTTCGACTACCTGCAGCAGTGCATCGACGCCTACCGCGACGCTTATCCCCGCGGCAAGAACCTCATGCCTAACCCTAATGAGTACATGGGGCTTTACGTTGCCACTTCATTCTGCGCGAAGACGCGCGAGGAAGCGGTTCGCGTGGCGCGCGATGTTACGCTCGGGTATTTCAAATTCATTCTCGATCTCTATGTGCCGCTGTCGCGTAACCCGAGTTACGAATATCTCGAGCGGATCCAGCTCCTGGAAGCCAACGAGACCAATCTCGACTTCCTATTGAGCGAGACCGCGTCCGTGCTCGTCGGTTCGCCTGCGGACTTCATCGAGCGCCTGCGCAAGCTCGAAGCCATGGGTATCGACGAGGTTCTTCTGCGCATCGACGGCGTGCCTCACGAAGAAATCATGAAGAGCATCCATCTGATCGGAACTGAGGTCATTCCCGCCGTCGACCGCGATTACAAGGTTGCAGCAGAATGACAGACAGCGCTCCCGAACCCGCCGATCTCATCGTTCTCAGCCGCCGCGTCATCACGATGGACCCGGAGACGGATCCGCGGATAGAAGCCATCGCGGTCCGGGGGAAGCGCATTTTGCGCCTCCTCCGTCGAGAGGAGATCGCTTCTGTAACGAACGAAAAGACTCGCATCATCGATGTCGGCGACCGACCGGTCATGCCGGGTTTCGTCGATCCTCACGCCCATATCGAGGTCGCTTGCCGTTCGTCTTTCGGCGTCGTCGATTGCAGAGCGCCTGGATGCGGGACGATTGATGAAGTCGTCGCGGCGCTCTCGGCCAAAGCCGTCGAGACGCCTCCCGGCGAATGGGTTGTCGGTCAGGCCAATCTCTTTTTTGATCGCAAGCTCGCCGAGAAGCGCTTTCCGACGCGCTACGAACTCGATCGCGTGAGCAGCTCGCACCCGGTTGCGCTGCGCGCCGGCGGCCATCTCACCATTCTCAACTCGAAGGCGCTTGCGGTCTGCATGATCGACCGCAATTATTCGCCGCCTCCGTATTCCATCACGGGGCTTCCGAGTGTCGAGCGCGACGAGTCTGGTGAGCCGACCGGCATCGTAAAGGAGATGGACAATCTGCTGCCGTTCTCGGCCATGGATCACGAGCAGCTCGCGGCCGCGTTGCAGACCGGCATTCCGAGGCTCTTCACACAGTTCGGCGTCACCACGATCGGAGAAATCTCCGAGACGGTCGACGGATTGCAGATCATGAACGATATGGCGGCTCGCGATGAGCTGCCGGTATCGGTCCGGACTTATATTTGGGCGCCGGGAACGCTTTCGCTCGAAGCGGCGTGCAACTGGAAGAAAAGCATTTCGGTCACGGCATCCGACGATCTCTTCCGCATTCAAGGCGTGAAGCTGTTCGCAGACGGCGGTTTCTCCGCCAAGAGTGCGGCCGTCAAAAATCCATATCTGGTGTGCGGTTGTCGCGGCGGCCATACGTTCCGTGGCGAGGTTGCGCTGGACAAGGACTTTGCCCGCCGCGCGATCCAACTGACGCAAAACGCGGGTCTGCAGCTGGCCGTTCACGCCAACGGCGACCGCGCCCAGGAATGGGTGTGCGATACCGTTCTCGAAATGGGTGGCGCGCCGACGGGGCGTGTGCGCACGCGCATCGAACATGCGGGCAACCTGATGCCTTCGGAAGTCACGGCGGACAAGTGGGCCGCGGCTGGCATCATTCCCGTTCCGCAGCCGGTATTCCTCTATACGTTCGGCGAGTACTTCCCCGATTATCTCGGCGATTACGGCAAGCTCGGACGTTTCTCGTTTGCTACGCTCATGAAGCAAGGCTGGCGTTTGTCGGGCAGCTCGGACGTTTGGGTTGGCTCTGAAAGCGGCGCAACGAACCCGCTCTTCGGCGTTTGGTGCTGCCTCAAACGGCAAACGTATTCCGGCGCTACGCTTGACGCTGACGAGGCCATCACTCTCGATCAGGCATTACGGCTGCACACGCTCGACGCTGCGGCCGTGCTCGGCGAAGACGACGTTCGTGGTAGCCTCGCTCCGGGCAAGTTTGCCGATTTGATCGTGCTCGATCGCGACCCCCATGCTGTTGGCGTCGACGACCTGCCGAATATCAAAGTCGATCACGTGTTCAAGAACGGCAAGCAGATCTGGAACCGAAATGGCAGTGATGCTGCAAACTGACGGGCGGACAATGGATCGCCCGCGATCGGCCGACCCCGGCGCGTTTCGCTCGGCAATGGGCGATATGCCGGGCGCCGTTACGGTCATCACTTCGTGGGGATCCGACGGCGCTCCATCCGGCGCGACGCTTTCGGCGGTCGTTTCGCTGTCTCTCGACCCACCGCAGATGTTGGCGTGCTTCGATCATGCATCGAACACGCTCGGCGCCATCCAGTCTCACGGCCGATTTCTGGTACACGTCCTGGCCCACGGCCAGCAGCACATCGCGATGAAGTTCTCCGGCAAATCTCCCGATAAGTTCAGCGATGTGGCCTGGGACGCCGGGATTTCTGGCTTGCCCAAAATCGAGGGCTGTGTCGTCGCCGTTGCGTGCGAGGTCGATAAAATCATCGAGTCCGGCGACCACAAGATCGTCATCGGCCGTGTGCTCGAAGTCGATCGCGAGAGCGCGCTAAATCCCATTGTCTACGCTCGCCGGAAAATGCTGCCATTCGAAAACGACGGAGCAAGCCCATGATACGCCTCACAGTGATTTACGGTGTGCCGGCCGACGCGGCAAAGTTCGACGCGTACTACAGGGATGTGCACGCCCCGCTCGCCGCCAAGATGCCTCATCTCAAAAACTTCACCTATAGCCGCGGCCCGGTCGCGAGCAGCGATCCCGCGAAGCCGGTGCATCTGGTCGCCTATCTCGATTACGCCTCGCAGGCAGATCTCGAGGCGTCACTCGCGTCCGACGAAGGCAAGGCGGCGGTGGCCGACGTGGCAAACTTCGCCGATGGCGGAGCGACGATCCTGACGGCCGAGATCTGATCTTTCGAAACCGTGGCAGACACACAAAAATAGGGAAACTCGAGATGCGTGGTTTCGATCCTGAACTCGAACGGCGCATTCGCGCTTTCGAAGACACCGGCGCGGAAGATGTGAGCTTCACATTCTGGGATTGGCTCGCGCTCGTTGTGCTCGGGATCATATTTCCCGCCGGTCTTCTGATCTGGGGATGGCCTTGGTGACACCATCACCGGCAATCGCTTTCTTTCAATGAGCAGCGGATCGCGCCCGCTTGCCCTCAACCAGCGTAGGTGAAACACCAATGTCGATAGCGGAAACCGCGGAAGTGAAATCAGCCTCGAAGCAAACGACCGATTTTCTGTCTGCTCAGCATAAGCTGGTCATCGGCGGAACCGAGGCCCTCAGCGCGACAGGCGAGACCTTTCAAACGTTTGATCCGGCGTTCGGCAAGGTGCTGGCATCCGTTCAGCATGCGAAGCAGGCGGATGTCGATGCGGCCGTTGCCTCGGCGCGAGCGGCGCAGCTGGTCTGGCAGGAAATCGCGCCGAGCGAACGCGCGGCTCTCTTGATGCGGTTCGCGGATCTGATCGAACGCGATACCGCGTGGATTTCGGAAGTCGAAAGCCTGGATTCCGGAAAGCCCAAGTTGCACATCGCAGCAGTCGATATTCCGCTGGCTGTCGGCGCGCTTCGCTATAATGCCGGCTGGTGCACGAAACTTGCGGGGGAAACTATTCCCGTCAACGCACCGGACATGCACGTCTATACGCGCCGCGAACCGGTCGGCGTGGTCGCTGCGATCGTGCCGTGGAATTTCCCGCTCTGCCAAGCTTGCTTCAAGATCGCACCGGCGCTCGCTGCGGGCTGCACCGTCATCTTGAAACCCGCCGAGCAGACGCCGCTTTCGGCTCTCATTCTCGGACGTCTCGCGCTCGAGGCCGGCATTCCTCCCGGCGTTCTCAACGTTCTGACTGGTGAAGGCGCGACGACCGGCCAGGCTCTTGTCGAGCATCCGGGGGTCGCCAAGATCTCGTTCACCGGCTCGGAGGAGGTGGGCAAGCATATCGCGCGCAGTGCTTCCAAAACGCTGAAGCATGTGTCGCTGGAACTTGGCGGGAAAAATCCGAACATCATCTTTGCCGATTGCGATGTCGACGCCGCTGCTTCCGTCGCGGCAGGCGCGATCTTCTTCTACAGCGGGCAGGTCTGCTCTGCGGGCTCGCGTCTCATGGTCGATGCGGCCGTCTACGACCGTGTCGTCGACCGCGTCGTGTCGGAAGCGAAGCAACTGAAGCTCGGCCACGGTCTCAACGCCGACACGACGATGGGCCCGCTGATTTCCGAAGACCAGCTCGCGCGGGTCAACGGCTTCGTAGAACAGTCGCGCAAGGGCGGCATCGAGGTTGCCATCGGCGGACAGCGCGGCAAAGGCGATCTCGCATCCGGTTCATTCTATGAGCCGACCGTGCTCTGCGGTGCGGACGATAGCGCCAGCGTCGTCAAGGAAGAGATCTTCGGGCCGGTTCTCACGATCCAGAAATTCAATTCTCTCGACGATCTCGTGCCGCGCGCGAACAACAGCAACTTCGGGCTCGCAGCCGGTATCTGGACTCGCGACATAGCCAAGGCGCACGCAGCCGCAGCGGCGATCCAGGCGGGCACCATTTGGATCAATACCTATAACCAGTTCGACGCGGCCGTGGGCTGGGGCGGCTTCAAGCAGTCGGGTTATGGGAAAGACAACGGACGCGAGGGCCTCGACAAGTATCTTCAGACGAAGACCGTCTGGGTCAATTACGGCTCGTAATACTTCCAAAGATTCGATAGACGGCCCGCCAGAAGGCTGTTCTTAAATCGGGCGCGTTCGGATATCGGGATGCGCCCAAGAAGCAAAGGGAGAGCAAATGAAGAAGTACATCATTGAGCGGAACATTCCTGGTGTCGGCGATTCGAGCGCCGATCAGCTCAAAGGCGCCGCTCAGACTTCCAATGCTGCTTTGGCAAAATTACCCGACGTGCAGTGGCTTCACTCCTACATCGCAGGCGACAGCACGTTCTGCGTCTATCTTGCGAATGACGAAGCGGCGATCCGCAAACATGCGGAACTGAGCGGCTTCCCCGCCAACCGCATCATCGAGGTCAAAACGGTCATCGATCCTTCGGCAGCGGGCTGAACTCGCCAGAGCCGATTTCGGGGGGCCGGGCGCCTGAGGACGAAAGTCCCGGGCGCCTTTTTTTATTGCCACTGACGCAAAGATTGGCTTTTTCCCCGCTTTACAAACTTTCACATTGGTGAAAATCTGCGCGCATCTTCATTTTGGGGCGAGCGATGATTGCCGGCTACCAAGCCAAATCCGCGTGGGCAGACCCGGCGTTCGAGCCGCTCGCTTCCGAAACGCTCAAATCCGGCGAGAAAGTCGATCTAGCCATTGTTGGCGGCGGAATTCTCGGGCTCTCGTCGGCTCTTCATGCGGCGCGGCGCGGACTCTCGGTTCGCGTTCTTGACGCCGCCCAGGTCGGGGATCGCGCGTCGGGCCTCAACGGCGGACAGGTTATCCCGGGTCTGAAGTACGATCCGGATTGGCTTCTTCAGCATTTCGGCGAAAAGCGCGGCGAAGCCGTCGTTCGGTTCAGTTCATCGCTTGCCGATGTCGTGTTCGATCTCATCGCGCGGGAGAAGCTTGCCGTTCCGCATCAGCGGACCGGATGGATTCAGGCGGCGCATTCGGAAGCTGCCGTGCGGTCTGCCGAAGAGCGCGCCAAACAATGGAAGACGAGAGGCGTATCCGCAAAGTTTTTGAGCGCGGCGGAAGTGGCCCGTCTTACCGGCGCACACGGATATCTCGGCGGGTGGCTCGATCCGCGCGGTGGCGCTATTCAACCCCTCGCCTATACGCGCGAGTTGGCGCGGCTCGCCATCGACGCAGGTTCTCTCATCGCGGAAAACACGCAGGTTGCTTCGGTAAAGCGCGAAAGTGGAGCTTGGGTTCTTGAAACCGCGGACGGCAAATCGGTCAACGCCAAGGGCGTGATCATCGCTACGAACGCCTATGCGGATGGCCTCATTCCGGGTCTCGCGCGGACGCTGCTGCCGCTGCATTCCTTTCAGATCGCGACTGCGCCGCTGTCGAACGATCTTCTTTCGACAATACTCCCGCAAGGTCAGGTCGTCTCGGATTCGCGCCGCATCGTCATCTACTTCCGGAAGGGGCCCGACGGCCGGATGCTGCTCGGCGGCCGGGGCTCGATGGCCGAGCCCACGGAACCGAAAGCGTGGGCTCATCTGGAGCATGCCTTGAAGCGGCTCTATCCGGCTCTTGCCGGCGTTCCAATCGAGAAGCGCTGGTATGGGCGCGTGGCGCTTACGTTCGATCATCTTCCGCACGTGCACGAACCGGAGCCAGGATTGCTCGTGGCCGCGGGATGCCAAGGTCGCGGCGTCGGGTTGATGAGCGGGCTTGGCCCTCGTCTCGTCGATTATTTCGTGACGAAAGATCCGGAACTTGTTCCGTTTCCGCTGACGCCGATCCGGCCCATTCCGTTTCACGCTTTTCGCAATGTCGGTATCGGCGCCGCCATCGCCTGGTATCGGCTGGTTGACATGCTCGAAAGATAAATCGCCGACGGATTGACATTTTCGTAAATGTGAAAAACTATTGCGTGAATTCAGGAATGCGCTCTGATGAACGTATCCGCCGAAAATGTCTCCGCGTTACCGGCTGCTTCTGAGCGCCAACGCCGACTTTTCTTCATCGGCATGTCGTCTCCCGGAGCGCTTGCCACATCGGTGCTCGTGCTGTTCGCGCTCGGTGTCGTTCTCTTCCTCGGATTTCGCACCAATGACGGGTCGCTGCTCGGCGGCGCCTTTACGCTCGACAATTTCAAAGCCGCGCTAACGGACCCGCTTTACGCGACGGTGATCTTGCGCTCGTTGGCCATTGCCGCGTTCGTGACGCTGGCCACGGTTATCACTGCATATCCGGTCGCCTACTATCTTGCATTTCATGCTGGCAAGCATCGCGGGCTGCTGCTCTTCATTGTGACGCTGCCGTTTTGGACGAGCTATCTTCTTCGCGTTTTCGCTTGGAAAGTCGTGCTCGCCTACAACGGCGTCTTGAATTCGGCATTGCTGATGACCGGCATCACGTCGGAGCCGATCCTCGCGTTTCTCAACACACCGGCCGCGGTCGTCGTTACGCTCGCGCACGCCTACGCGGCGTTCGCGATCCTTCCTATTTATGTCGCGCTCGAGAATGTGCCGCGATCGCTGATCGAAGCGGCCGAAGATCTCGGGGCCCGTCCGATATCGATATTCCGGAGGATCATCCTGCCCATTTCGATGCCGGGCGTGATGGCAGCGGCGCTCGTGGTGTTTGTGCCGACGGTCGGCGACTACGTCACGCCCGCGCTCGTCGGCGGTCCGAACAGCACGATGATCGGCTCGATGATCCAGGCGCAATTCGGCAAAGCCAACGACTGGCCCTTCGGCGCGGCGCTTTCCGTGATCGTCATGGTCGTCATTCTTGCTGTCGTCATGGCGGCGCGGTTCGCCGACAAACGCTTCGGGAGCAGAACGTGACCCGAACGCGCTTCACCAACGGAACTTGGCTCGGGATGTACGTCATCGCGTATGTGCTGTTTCTCTATCTGCCAATCGCGATCATTCCGCTCTTCTCATTCAACAACTCGATCCAGGCCGCTTTTCCGCTCAGCGGCTTCACGCTCGAATGGTATGGCAGCCTCGTCGGCAACGAAAATCTGCATCGCGCCTTCGAAACGAGTTTGATCGTCGGTCTCTCGGCAGCGTTTCTCGCGACTGCGATTGGTGTCACCGTCGGATACATGGAAGTGACTGGAGGAACGCGCGTTTCGCAGGTGATATCCGGCCTCTGCCGTTTGCCGATTCTGATCCCGGGCGTCATCGTCGGGATCGCGCTTCTGATCCTGGTCAATCTTGCGGGCCTCGGGCCCTCGCGGACGGCGATCATTCTCGGTCATACGCTCGTTGCGCTGCCGACAGCCGTCGTCATCATGCGCGGAAGATTTTCTTCGCTGCCGAGAAGTTTCAGCGAGGTCGCAATGGACCTCGGTGCGCATGAATGGACGACGTTCCGCCGTATCGTTTTGCCGCTTGCGGCGCCCGCCATCGCCTCGTCGTTCATGCTGTCGTTTTTGACGTCGTTCGATGAATTCATCGTCGCGTTTTTTCTATCGGGCACGGAGCCGACTTTGCCGCTCTTCGTTTGGGGGCAGCTCCGTTTTCCGAAGGCGCTTCCAAGCGTCATGGCGCTCGGGACGCTCATTCTGCTTGCTTCTATCGTCATCGCGACCGCTGCCGAAATCATACGGCGGCGCGGCGCCTCGCACGACGAACTTCCCGTCACTACACCGAGACCTTTGCCGATTTCTTGAGCGCGAACAGGGAGTATAAAAACTATGCACGGTTCGACGACACGCAGGATGCTTCGCAGGGCTGCCGGCCTTGCGACGGTGATTGCTTCACTCGCGGTCCCGGCCCTCGCGGCCGACAAGCTGACGTACTTCACGTGGTCCGGCTACGAGTTGCCGGACTTCAACAAGAGTTTCCTCGCCGCCCACCCGGACGGCGTAGAAACATCCGTCTTCAGCGACGATGATGAGGCCTTCACCAAGGTCAAGGCTGGCTTCCATCCCGATCTCGCGCATCCCTGCTACGACAAGATCGCGCGCTGGAACAAGGAAGGCTTGCTGCAGCCGATCGATACGAAGCGCATCAAGAACTGGGATACGATTTTCCCGGTGTTCAAGAATTTGGCCGACATCCAGGCGGGAGACGGCAAGGTCTGGATGGTTCCGTGGGACTGGGGGAACACGTCCATTCTTTACCGCACGGATCTCGTAAAAGATCCGGCGCCCAGCTGGAACCTGCTTTGGGACAAGCAATATAGCGGGCGCATCGCCACGATCGATGCCGTGCACGATACGCCGGTGGTCGCGGCGCTTCTTGCCGGTGTCAGCCCGTTCGATATGTCGCCTGCAGAACTTGAGAAGGTCGCTGCAAAATTGCGCGAGCAACGGCCGCTTCTTCGCGCCTATACGACTGACATGACGTCCGTCGAGCAATCACTCGCGAGCGGAGAACTCGTTGCCGCGATGACGTGGAATGCATCTGCCACGACGCTCAAGAAGCAAGGCGTCAAGGTCGAATTCTTGAAGCCGAAGGAAGGCATGCTGACGTGGAGCTGCGGCTTCGTGTTGCTGAAGGACGCCAAGAACGTCGATCTCGCGTACGACTTCATCAACAGCCGCCTCGAAGGCGCGTCGGGCAAAGAGTTGATCACGCAATATGGCTACGGCAGTGCATCGAGCGCGGCGTTCGCCCTCGTTCCCAAAGAAGAACTCGACCGGCTGCAACTTCCTGCCGATCCGGATGTCGTTTTGAAGAGCACGGTCTTTACCGGACCGATGAAGCAGAACGACGATCTGGCCAAGATGTTCGAGAAGGTGAAGGCCGGCGGCTAGCGGAACCCCACCGGACGTTTTGAAGCGCGTTCCATTTCTTAGAACTTTGGAGAAAGGCAACCAACGTGGTTCGTACGAAAGCTAAGGAAGGACGCGCGGAAGTCTCGGAACAGGTTCCGTCAGATGCAGATATCCGTCTCGGGCGCCGCATTCGTGCGGCGCGTCTCGAGCGGAAATTAGGTCTCACAGACGTTGCGCAGCGCGCCGGCATTTCTGTCGGCGCGCTGAGCCAGATAGAGCGAGGCATTTCCTCGTTGCGCGTGCGTGTGCTGTGGCCGCTGGCTGCGGCGCTCGGCGTCGAGCCGCATACCCTTCTTGCCGAAACGCAGGACGACGGCGGCGATCTCTACGTCGTTCGCGCTTCGCACCGTAAGGAAATACCGGTGCGATCGGAAGGCATTCACAAGGAGCTGCTTTCGCCGCCGGGTTCAGTGCTGACGGGACTATTGGTCTCCGTCGAGCCCGACAGTGGAACGGGCGCTTCCTACAGCCACGCCGGACATGAATTCGGCATCGTCAGGAAAGGCCAAGTCGAATTGACGATCGACAGTGTCGTTTATCTTCTCAAAGCCGGCGACAGCTTTGCCTTCAAGAGCACGCTGGAACATGCGTTCCGCAATCGCGGCAAAGAGCGGTGCGAGATCGTTTGGATCAATACCGCCAAGCCGAACGAGATCAGCAATGGGGCGTGATCCGCTCCTGCGTCTCGACGCGGTCTCGAAGGTGTTCGATACCGGCACCGTCGGTCTCGACAATGTCGATCTCGACATCGGACACGGCGAATTCGTCAGCCTTCTCGGGCCGTCCGGGTGCGGAAAGACGACGAGCCTGCGGTTGATGGCGGGATTTGAATCTCCGACCAGCGGACGCGTTCTTCTCGATGGGCAGGACATTACCGCGCTTCGTCCCTATGACCGGCCGCTCAACACGGTCTTTCAGGATTACGCGCTCTTTCCGCACATGGACGTTGCGGAGAACGTCGGCTTCGGGCTGTCGCTGCGCAAACTTTCCAACGCGGAGATCGGCGGGAAAGTGCGCGAGGCGCTCGATCTCGTTGGCCTTGCCGACAAGATCCATGCGCGCGTTTCAATGCTTTCCGGTGGCCAGCGCCAACGCGTGGCCCTTGCGCGAGCGCTCGTCTGTTCGCCGCGCGTGCTGCTGCTCGACGAGCCGCTTTCGGCGCTCGACGCCAACTTGCGCGAGCAGATGCAGATTGAATTGAAACGGCTGCAGGCGCGTCTCGGCACGACCTTCGTCATGGTCACGCATGATCAGACCGAGGCGCTTTCGATTTCCGATCGCATCGTGGTGATGAACCGCGGCAGAATCGAGCAGATCGCATCGCCCGCGGAACTTTACGATGCACCGGCGACGCGCTTCGTCGCGAATTTCATCGGAACGATGAACCTCGTAGAGGGCAAGATTCTCGAGACGACATCCGAATTCCATCGCGTCGCCGCCGGGCCGATAACTTTCGAAGTTCCCGTCGATCGGGCGACTGTCGCTCCGGCGCCTGGAGCGCCGACACTCGTCTGCATTCGGCCCGAAGAATTATCCGTTTCCGCGGCGCCGTCCGACGGCGCGGTTGCGGCCCAGATTATTTCGACGGTGTTTTACGGTCCGATGCTGCGGTTGTTCGTCGAGATCGGCGGCGGACAGAAGCTGATGATCGACACGCCACGGCGCACAGCAGCAGGAGCGTTCGAGACCGGCACACTCGTCTACGTGCGTCCCAATCGCGGGAGCGGCCGCATCTTGGACGTGGAGTAAGCGGAAGGCGCCGACGTTTACACCGACAATCTGCTCAGAAGGGTTGTGCCTTTGCTGCCACGGTAGGCCGCTTCGGCGACGACGAGCGGAACAAATTCGGGTCATTCGGCGTCATAGCTCGTGGGTCGTTAGATAGCGGGCGCAAAGATGCCGTTCCCTCGTGGGGTGATAGACAGCGAACATCTCAACATCATGCAGCAAGCGATGGACCTTGCATGCAGCGAGCTCGCCATCAAGGAAACCGACAGCGCCAACCGCGAGCGGGTCGCATTTTTGGTCACGGGCTTCATGCGCGCCGGCGAGCATGATCCCAAAAAGCTGACGATCTATGTAGTCGATCAGTTCAAACAGCCGATCTGAACCGCAGCGAGCGCGTGTTATTCCGCGGCAGTGGGTTTTGCGGCTGGCGGCACTTCCGGGCGAGTTGCTTGAGAGTTAGGGGCGGTGCGGGAAATTCGCAGGAAGCGGCCGAGGCGAATGAGCGCTTCCGGCAATACGCCGAGGTTGAGAAGCGTCGCCGTCGTCAGGCCGCCAAGCACCGTGATTGCCATCGGCGCTTCGATTTCGTGACCTGGGCGGCCCAGACCCAGCGCCAGCGGCACAAGCCCGAGTGCGGCCATCAACGCGGTCATGAATACCGGCGCGAGACGTTCGGATGCCGCGAGGCGGATGGTTTCGGGGCTCCAACCTTTGCCTTCCTCGTCCGCTACATGCTCGACGTGCGCCAGCATCATGACCGAGTTGCGGGCACCGATGCCGAAAACCGTGATGAGGCCGACGAGACTTCCGAGCGTCATGCCGATGCCGCTGACGACGATCGCGGCGATGCTCCCGATGAGGCAGAACGGCAAATTGATCAATACCAATACCGCCAGGCCCCGACGGCGAAACGCCATCGTGAGCGCGGCGATGATGAGCGCAGTGCTCATGGCGGTCAGGCCGGCCAACCGGATCTGCCCTTCTCGCTCAGCCTCGGCCTGTCCGGCGAATGAGACATAGACATCCTTGGGCAACGCAAGCGCGCCGACGCGTTCGCGTGCTTCGTTCACGATCTGGCGCAGCGAATAACCTTTCGCCCCATTGAAGGTGACCGACACGCGACGCTGCGCGCCATCGTGCTGAATGTTGGAGCGGCCCTCTGTGATCGTGATCGCGGCGACATTCTTCAGAAGCGTCCTAGTCATCGCGTTGCCGATCATCAGCTTGTCGAGCGCACTGATGCGGTTGCGATCATCGGGCGAAAGAATGACGACGACATCGACGGTGCGTGCGCCATCGTAAGTCTGGCCCACCGTGGTTCCGGCGAATGCTGTCTGGATCGCGTCGAGGGCGTCGCGCGAGGAGAGGCCATAATTTGCGAGCGCTGTCGGATCGAGCTTGACCGACAGCGTCGGCACCATGGCGCTCCGGGGCATTCTGAGATCGGTGACGCCTGGAATATCCGCGACGGCTTTCTGAATGTCGGCAGCGGCACTTTCCAGCGACGCTAGATCGGTTCCGAGCGCGCTGATGACGACCTGCGCCGTCTCGCCGCTCAAACTTTCGCTGATGCGGTCGCCGAGGAACGTCAATGTTTCGCTTCGGACTTCGGGAAAGCCGCGCAGCGTGTCGCGGATGATGCTTTGCGCTTCCTCTTCGCTTTCATCGTGCACCGGTTTCAATTCGATGTGAAATTCGCTTCGATCGACGCTCCAGGTATCCTCGCCGGCTTCAGCCCGGCCGATCTGATGTCCCACGGTTTCGACGAACGGCAGCTTCAGCAGGGCCTGCGTCACGCGCTCGCCGACGGCCACGACATCATCCGTCGACGTGCCGGGAGACGCCATCGCCATTTGCAGAACGAAATGCCCTTCGCGAAACTGAGGAATGAGCTCGCTATGGAGAAAGGGGACGGCGGCAGCAGCAGCCAACACGCCGAGCGTCAAAATCAGAACCGTCGCGCCCCATGCGCGATGAACGAGCGCCAGGACCCATTTCTGAGCGGCTTTGAGGCTCTTCGTGAGCGGCGATTCTTTCGTGTCCTCGCTGTTTGTCAGCAGCAGCGCGCACAACGCGGGCGTGACCGTCAACGCGACGAGCATTGAAGCGAGCACCGCGATGATAAATGTCAGCGCCATCGGTCCAATGAAGCGGCCTTGCACTCCGCCCGCAAACAGCACCGGAAAGAATGCGAAGATCACCGCCAGCGTGCCGTAGAGCATCGAGCCGCGGATTTCGATCGACGCGTCTTCGATGATGTTCAGGCGGTTTGCGTCGGGCGCTGCGAGGCGCAAGCGACGTGCGATATTTTCGATATCGATAATCGCGTCATCGACGAGGACGCCGAGCGCCAGCGCAAACCCGCCGAGCGTCATGGTATTCAGCGATTGGCCGAATTCGCTCAACACCACGACGGCTGCGAGAAGCGACAGCGGTATCGCGAGAAACGAGATCAGCGACGCGCGCACGCTTCTCAAGAAGGCGTAAAGCACGAACAGGATCAAAGCCGAGCCGAGCGTCAGCGCGGTCTCAAGATTTTTCAGAGCGCGTACGACGAACGATGCCGGCCGGTGAAGGGCTGGATATATCGTGATGCCCCGTCGTTCGAGCGCAGGCTTGAGTTCGTCGAGCGCGGCTTCCGTCGCTTTGGTGGCATCGAGCGTATTGGCGCCGAACTGTCCGGAAACCGTGATCAAAACACCGGGTTGGCCCATGATCGTGGCGTCGCCGATTTTCGCTGCGGGTCCGATCGTCACTGTCGCGACATCGGCAAGGCGAACCGGCCGATTGTTCTGCATCGTGACGACGGCTTGCGATATTGCGCGCGGGTCCGGCGCGGGTGGCGGCGTCTCGATTGTTATCCGTTGCGCTGACGTCTCGACGATACCGCCGCCGCGAAGCGCAATGGCAGCGCTTGCCGCGTCCATCACCTCGGTCACTGTAAGACCGAGCGCTGCGATCCGTTCGAGATCGGGCTGAATTTGAACCTGCCTTACCGCGCCGCCGTATACCGTGACACGAGCGATGCCGGGTACTGCGAGCAACCGGGGCTTAATGGTCCAGTCCGCGATATCGCGCAGGGTGTAGGGATCGACCTGATCGGAGACGATGCCGAGCTTCAGCACGTCCATCGTGCTCGATGTCAGTGGCGTCAGCTTCGGTGGCCCGATGCCTGCCGGTAATTTTCCGTTGAGGGTCGTCAGGCGCTCCGCGATGCCCTGCCTCGCCGCGTTGGCGTCGGCGCCTTGGTCAAACGTCACGAGAACGACCGACAGGCCGTAAATGGACTCCGAGCGAACCGTATCGATGCCGGGTCCGCCGATGATCGCTGCCTCGATCGGGCGCGTGATGATTTGCTCGACCTGCTCGGGCGCGAGACCGGGCGTTTCTGTCTGGATCGTTACTTGCGGGGGCACGAATTCTGGAAAGACATCGAGCGGCGCCCGCATCGCCAGAAAGATTCCGGCGATGAACCAGACGACGGAGAGCAGTGCGACGATGCCACGATAGCGGATCGACCAGCGGATGAGCGCGTTCATGCTGGCTTAGTCCGGGTCGCCGGTTGGAGCGGTATGGCTTTGGGCTACGGCAGGCGTTGCCGACTTTCCGATTCCGGACGGTGCCGCCGCGGGTGGAGGAGCTTGCGGACCGGCGTCGTCGTCATCATCGAGGCTTCCAGGCGTCGCCTCCCGCGCGAGCAGAATGGACGCGCCCTTCACAACGACGCGCTCGCCCGGCTCGAAACCGCCCTTGACGTAATATCCATCGTCTACCGGCGCCTCCAGAGACACGAGCTTGCGCTCGTACTTCCGTGGCTCTGTTTCGACGTAGCACCATGATTTGCTTCCGTAGACGACCAGCGCGGCACTCGGGATGACGACACCGCCCAGTCTTTCCGGACTATCGGCGATTACGCGCGCGCGATCGCCAGCGCGAAGTCCCGGACCGGCATTGATCAAGCCGAAGAAGGAGACGCCCGGCATTGCCAGATTTCCGGAAGGCGCGGCCCATAGGGTATCGACCTTCGTTTCCAAACCGCCGCGAAGAGGTACGACACGGACATTCTCCGGCTCGTCCGTCGCCATATCCGGGAAGTCCAAGCGGAGCACAGCGCGTGAACCATTGGCGATATCGGCCATCAATGTCTGCCGGGCTTCAGCATTTACGAACGGCGCCTTATCGCCCCACGATTGCTGAAGGCGCGTCAGAAGCAGCTTCAGCTGAGACGCGTCTATGCCCTCCTGGCGCGCTGCGTTCTCTAGCGTCTGCCTCGACAGCATGGTGGACGCTTTGAAGCGCTCGAGTTGTCCATGACTGAAGTTGGCGGCAACGGTGGCGGAGCGGATATCGGCGTCAAGTTGCAGAAGCACGTCCGGATTGAGGACGGTTGCAATGCCCTCGATCTTCACCGGCTCTTTCGACGCGGCGAGCGTGATGGTGTGAACAGGCGGAGGAAGGGCGTTCGGAGCGTCCTGACGGTCTTCGGCCTCTTCGGAATGCGGCGCGTTGCAGCCAGTGAGAATGACGGCACCGCAGATAAGCAGCGAAGCTCTGATAATCGCGCCGAACCTCAAGCTGGCCTCCCTATGGGATTAATTCCCGGATACATCGGGAATTGTTCCTCTTTTTTCGGGGAGAATGCTCCAAAGATCCATCCCCGACCAGCGGTTTCTGATGCTTTGGAGACATGGCGGCGTAAGTGCTTAACTTGGCCGCCGGAATTGGCCCATCATCCGTGGCGGCGGTTTCAGCATCCAAATGAATGGAACGCGGCAATAATCTATAAAGTCGGCACTCCTATATTGCCGAGCATAACTTTAATCGAAACCCTGCAACTCCAGTAGTTGTATAGCAACCAACATGCGGAATGAAGGATATCTGCGGCGTCGGCCAAGTGACTTGGCTTCATTGAACGCCTTTATCCAATTTCCTCGATAACCTTGTGGAATCTCTATGGGTGATGAATCCGTACTGCGATCGTCCGCACGCCGGTCCATGACGCGAGCATGCATCCTAATCCCGACGCTGGTCTCGACCCTGGCGCTTTCGGCTTGCGGCGAGAAGAATACGTTCGTTCCCCCTCCCCCGCGGAAAGTCGAAGTGGCGGTGCCGCTCAAGGAAACGGTCACCCGCTATCTGGAAAGCACCGGCAGCACTGCCGCGGTCAACAGCACGACCCTGGTGGCGCGTGTTCAAGGCTTCCTTGAAGGGATCAAGTATCAGGACGGCGACTTCGTAAAGGCCGGGCAAGTGCTGTTCGTCATCGAACAAAAGCCCTATCAGCTCGCGCTTGAACAGGCCGAAGCCGGGTTGGCGAGCGCGCAGGCTTCTTCAACGCAGACGATGGCCGACTACAAGCGTCAGGTCGATCTCGCGGGCAAGAATATCGCCAGCCAAGCTGCGCTCGATCAGGCAACCGCGGCCAAGGACGCGGCGGTCGCGAAGCAGAAGCAGGCGCAAGTCGACATCGACCAGGCAAAGCTGAACCTCAGCTACACCGAAGTCAGAGCGCCGTTCGACGGTATCGTGACGTCGCGTGAAGTTTCGTTGGGTCAACTCGTGGGCGCCGGTAGCCCGACGACGCTCGCGACCATCGTTCAACTCGAACCGATCTATGCCAATTTTTCGGTCAGTGAAATCGACGTGCAAGAGATCCGCGCCGACATGAGGGCGCGGGGCATTACGAACGAGGAACTCAGGAAGATTCCCGTGGAAGTCGGCCTGCAGAGCGAGCAGGGATATCCGCATCACGGCAGCCTCGACTACGTTGCGCCGAGCATTACGGCCGCGACGGGTACGCTTGCCGTGCGCGCCGTGTTTCCCAACACCGATCGCGCGCTGCTTCCCGGGTATTTCGTGCGCGTACGCATACCGCGTTCGCAGCAGCCGGGCTCGCTGCTCGTTCCGGACCGTATCGTCGGCAGCGACCAGAGTGGCCGCTATGTGCTTGTCGTGAATAAAGACGACACCGTCGAACAGCGCAAAGTCGTGCTCGGCCAGCAGGTCGGCGATCTGCGCGTCATCAAGACGGGACTGACCCCCGACGATCGCGTCGTCATATCGGGATTGATGGCAGTGGTGGCGGGCGAAAAAATCGAGCCGGTGTTGGAGACCATCGCGAAGCCCGAGGTCATGTCAAAGCCCGAAGTCGCACCCAAGGCCGAAGGCCAAGCTAAACCGGAAGCTGCGCCATGATTTCGAAGTTCTTCATCGAACGGCCGGTTCTCGCGAATGTCATCGCGCTTCTGATTGTCGTCATTGGCGCCGTTAGCCTTCTCCGGCTTCCTGTTTCGCAATATCCCGACGTCGTGCCGCCGACCGTCCAGGTGACGACGCGTTATCCCGGCGCGAGCGCGCGCACGGTTATCGATACCGTCGCCTTGCCGATCGAGCAGCAGGTGAACGGCGTGGAGCGAATGCTCTACATGCAGTCTTTTTCCGCGTCGGACGGCAGTTACTCGCTCACCGTCACGTTCGAAATCGGCACCGATCTCAACTCAGCACAGGTTCTGGTGCAGAACCGTGTCTCGGCTGCCATGGCGTCGCTGCCGCAATCGGTGCAGGTGCAGGGCGTCGTCGTTCAGAAGAAGTCGACGGCCATCCTGCAGATCGTCACGCTGACGTCGCCCGATAACCGCTTCGATAGTCTTTATCTCAGCAATTACGCGACAATCCGGCTGAAGGACGAAATTGCTCGCTTACCGGGAGTTGGCAACGTCAACGTTTTCGGCGCCGGGCAATATTCCATGCGGATCTGGCTTGATCCGGAAAAAATGCAGGCGCGCGGTCTCAATGCGCAAGACGTGGTCCAGGCCCTCCAGCAACAGAGCCAGGAGGTGACGGCCGGGCAGATCGGGGCGCCGCCTGTCGCCGGCGCGCAATCATTCCAATACACGCTCGACGTCATCGGGCGCTTCGAAGATGCGGAGCAGTTTGCAAACGTCGTCGTCAAGACGGGCAACGCAGGGGATCTGACCCGGTTGCGTGATGTGGGCCGGGTCGAACTCGGTGCGCAGACCTACGCGCAGATTTTCAATCTCAACGGTAAGGAAGCCGCCGGTCTCGCGATATTCCTGACGCCGGGAGCGAACGCGCTCGAAGTCGCAGGCGAAGTATCGAAGAAGATGCAGGCGCTCGCGAAAGAATTTCCGGATGGCATGGTGTACACCATTCCCTTCGACACGACGACGTTCGTGCAGCAGGCGATATCGGAAGTCTACAAGACGCTGATCGAAGCCGCTGTCCTCGTGTTGATCGTCATCCTGGTATTTCTCCAGGATTGGCGGGCGATGCTGGTTCCGGCGACGACAGTGCCGGTGACGATCATCGGCGCGTTCGCTGCCATGGCGGCCTTAGGATTTTCGGTCAATCTCTCCACGTTGTTTGCGATCGTGCTCGCCATCGGCATCGTGGTGGATGATGCGATCATCGTGGTTGAGGGCGCCGCTCACAATATCGAGCGCGGCATGTCCGGCCATGACGCGGCGATTGCCGCCATGAACGTGCTGATGGGTCCAATCATCGGCATCACGCTGGTCCTGATGGCGGTGTTTCTGCCCGCATCATTCCTGCCCGGTCTCACGGGACAGATGTATGCTCAGTTTGCGCTCGTCATCGCCGCGACGGCGTTGATCAGCGCCATCAACGCGGCGACGCTGAAGCCTACGCAATGCGCACTCTGGCTTCGCCGTCCCGTGCCGATGGAGAACAGAAACGCGTTCTATCGCGGATTCAACTCTCTTTATCAGAGGCTCGAGAACCGCTACGCGGGCTTGATCGGCTCGATGGTCCACCACAGCGGGGCGATGGCAATTGTTGCGCTGGCCATCATCGGCGCCGCCATTTACGGAATGACGCGCGTTCCCACGGGCTTCCTGCCAATCGAAGACCAAGGATATTTGATCGCGGCGGTGCAGCTTCCGGAAGGCGCTTCGCTCGGCCGGACGCAGAAGTCTCTGGAGGAGGTTGAACAGATCGCAAATTCGGTGCCGGGCGTGGAGCGCGTCATCACCATTGCGGGGCAGTCGGCACTCGACAACAGCGCTTCGCTCGCCAACGCCGGCGTTGCCTACATCACGTTAAAGGATTGGAGCGCGCGCGGCCCGGGTCAGGACTTGGCGTCACTTTATAAGACTCTCAACGACAAGCTTTCGGTCATCGAGGACGGTCGCGTCCTCGTCGTGCCGCCTCCGCCGATCCAAGGCATCGGCAATGCCGGCGGTTTCAACATGGTGATCGAACTTCGCGACAGCAGCTTCGACTTGGCCAAGCTCGAAAGCTCGGTCAACGCCATGGTGCGCGCCGCCAGCACGCAGTCGGGCATTCAGCGGGCTTCGACGTCGTTCCGCGCGACCGCTCCACAATACAAGGTCACGATCGACCGCGAAAAGGTGCAGACGCTTCTGCTGACGACCGATCAGGTTTTCTCGACGCTCGCGAGCTATCTGGGATCGAGCTACGTCGACCAGTTCAACAAGTTCGGACGTGTTTTCCAAATCTACGTGCAGGCCGACGCGAACTTCCGCATGACGCCTGAAGACATCCTCCGTCTCAGGGTTCGCAATCAGAATGGGGACATGATCCCGCTTGGCACCGTTCTGACAATCACGCCGACGGTCGGCGCGTCCCTCATCAGTCTTTACAATCTTTATCCTGCAGCCACGATCGTCGGCGTGCCGGCCAAGGGCTTTTCATCCGGGCAGGCTATCCAGCTGATGCAAGAGATCGCGGCCCACACGCTGCCGCCCGGCGTCGGCTATTCTTGGACGGCGCTCTCCTATCAAGAGAAGCTTGTCGCCGGACAGATCTATTACGTGTTCGCGCTGGCCATGCTTCTCGTTTATCTCGTGCTCGCCGGCCAGTACGAAAGTTGGTACGCGCCGATGTCGGTTTTGCTGGCCGTGCCGTTATCCCTCATCGGACCAGTGCTGGTATTGATCGCGGTCGGCGTCGACAACAACCTTTACGTTCAGATCGGGCTTGTCCTCCTGATTGCCCTCTCGGCGAAGAACGCCATTTTGATCGTGGAGGTCGCACGCGAACTGAGAGCCGAAGGCAAGCCGACCCTGGAATCCGCACTCGAAGCAGCGCGTGCGAGGTTCCGGCCGATCCTGATGACGTCATTCGCATTCATCCTCGGCGTCGCGCCGCTGGTGTTCGCCTCGGGAGCCGGTGCGTCGGCGCGGAAGTCCATCGGCATCACGGTGTTCAGCGGAATGCTCGCTTCGACGTGTCTGGCGGTGCTGTTCGTTCCCTCGTTCTTCGTCATCATCCAGCGTTTCGAGGAATGGCGCGCGTCTCGCAAAAAACAGCCAGTACCCGTGATGGCGCCGCCGCAAAGCGAATGAGCGCGCGGCTCGTACTGCCTGTTGGCGTACTCAGTGCCACCACAACGCCGGGTTGGTCAGCAGATCGATGACGCTCACCTTTTGACCGATGGCCGCAAGGTTCCCGGGCTCGCCTCCTGCGAGGCTTGGGCCGCCGTGCGTCTCTCTGGCTATCGCTTTTTGTGGAATCCGGTGGGGCTTGCTCGTGCCTTTCATCTGATCGGCTGGTGGCGCGTTCTTCGGCGGAACCTGGGTCTTCCCGGTTTTGTCTTCGGCCGATTGGTTCGATGCGAGGGTGATCGAGCGCCCGGACGGTTCTTCAGTCGCTATTGGCTTTACGGGATCAGCCTCGAGCGGTGCTTCGACACGGCGTTCGGCAGGCTCTGCCTCATCACTTTTCGAAATTGAACCGGTTGTCATCCCGGCGAAAAGGGCACTAATTTTTTCTGCCTCCTGTCGCGCGGCGGCTGCCGATCCGCTTTTGCTCTTCAAGGCGGAAGCATATTTCTCCTGTCCTGATAACGGGATAAATGCCGGCAGCGGCGTCGTGCCGGCGGATTGCGGGTCTTGCGGCCCTGAAGCGGGCGTGTCTGCGAAAACCGGCGATACATACGCCGCGAGTAATGCCAGGACCGGCAGAACGACTGACGCGACAAATTTCATAACTGACGTCCCTTGCTCCCCGGAGACAATCAGAAACTCAACGACGGCAATAGAAAGGCTGGAGTTCTCGAAACGAACCTAACTGCTGAAACGCCAGCCTCGCGTGCTCCTCGTTCTCGCTCTCAATGGGATTCCGCGGGCCTCAGTAAGCACGAATGTTTTCATTAACTTTTATAACCGAGAGGTTAGATCCGGCATTGAATGGGAGGTTCGCAAATGAACACTGTCTTTTCAATTGGGAGGCCGCAAGGCTCAGTTAAGCTCAGAGTAATGCATTGTGAGGATGATATTCTGGGGGGCCGAATTAGCGTGCCCGGCCTTATCGTCAGACAATAATTGCTCTCAATGAAGTCTCCGATCCCCGAGGCCGTATTTACCGATGAGGGCCCAGTCCTGGATGCCAACAAGTTACTGCGTATGCGGGGCTATTTGGACATGGAGGGCTTTCGGGAAATCATCGGCGAATTCGAGACCGGAATTCGTCAGCAACTCGTGAACCTCGGCTCGCTCGAGCTTTCGCCTTCGCAAATCGAAGCGATCTGCCACGACCTCATCAATTTCTCCGGCACGCTTGGAATGTGCGAGTTGATGTCGTCGGCCGAGCGATTGAGGGAATTCGCCCGCCGGAATGCACGAGCCGATGTCGTCACAGCCCAGATGGAACTACGAAGGGCAGGCGACCGCGCCGTTGCTGCGCTGAACGCGTACATGGGAGGCGTCGATGGCGGGTAAGATGCGCGTTCATCGCGATCAATTGTCGGCCGTCGCGCGCGTCACTCCCTATGCGATGGCCGGGTATGGCATCAACGTCGTGCTCGCGACCGCCGCCTTCTGGAACTCCATACCGGCGCGAGACCTTTTTCTGTGGTTCCTCTTCTCGCTGACAGTATGCGGGATCGTGGGCTTGCGTTCGCTTCATCGTTCGCCGACGCCTCGCGGTCAGAATTCCTCCGAGTTGCGGAGCGCACGCAACGCGCTTGTATTCGCCATTCTCCTTGCAGTTCCCTGGTCATCTTTGGCGGTGTTTTGGGCAGGCGCCGTGAATGGGACGAGCGAAGCGATCCTCATTGCATTCGTGGTCGGTATGGCAGCAAGCGGCAGCATCCTGCTTGCACCGCTACCGGCAGCGGCACTCAGCTATGCGGGCACAATCCTCGGTCCACTCATCATCAAGCTGTTGATTGTCGGCGGCAGAGATAATTTGCTCCTCGCGGCGTTGGCCGTCAGCTTTTTGGTGTTCCTCGTCATCCTGGTCATGACGAACGCTCGCATGTTCATGGAGCGTTTGAGGGTTCTGCAGCGGCTGAAGATCTCCATCGAAGACGCGCGGGCTGCAAACGAAGCGGCGCAACGGGCTACATCGGCGAAGTCGGAATTCTTCGCAACGATGAGCCATGAGATCAGGACCCCGCTGAACAGCGTCATCGGCTATACGAGCCTCGTGCTGGCACGGCGTGGCTTGAACGCGGAAGACGCGCGCGACCTCGAAATCGTGAGGGACGCGGGGCGTTCGCTCCTCAACACCGTAAACGACATTCTCGATTTTTCCGCGATCGAAGCTGGCCGCTTGAAGTTGTTGCTTGCGCCGACGCTGCTTCGCCCGACAATCGAGAGTTGCTTATCGCTCATGCAGGTCGAGGCGCGGGCGAAAGGCTTAATTTTAAGTGCCGAAATCGATAGCGCGTTGGATGAGGTGACTGTTGAGGCGGACGCACAGAGAGTCCGGCAGGTGCTCGTCAATCTCGTTGGCAACGCGGTGAAGTTCACTTCCGAAGGCCGCGTCGATGTCGAAGCCCGATGGCTCCGGCGCTCCGACGACATCGTTGCGGTCCGCTTTACCGTCAAGGATACGGGCCCTGGGATACCGGAAAAATCAATACCGGAACTGTTCAACAGATTCAGTCAGCTCGACGGAAGTTACGAGCGGCGTTTTGCGGGATCGGGCCTCGGGCTTGCCATCAGCAAAAGTATCGTTGTTGCGATGGATGGTGAAATCGGCGTGCACAGCGAACTCGGCGCAGGATCGGCGTTTTGGTTCGAATTGCCGCTCATCGTCAGCCGCGCGCTCCCTCCGGCCGATCGCTCGGCGGAATCGAAGCCCGCTAGCCCCGGCGGCTTGAATATTCTCGTGGTCGACGACATGGAACCGAACCGGCGGCTCACGTCGACGGTCTTACGGCGAGCAGGTCATCGCGCCGTGACGGCCGCAAGCGGAGCGGAGGCCATTTCGCTCGTGAAATCCGAGACGTTCGACGTCATTCTCATGGACATGCAGATGCCCGGGATGAATGGTCTCGCGGCGACGAAGGAAATTCGGAATTTGCCGCCCAACCAGGGCCAAGTTCCGATCATCGCCATGACGGCAAACGTTCTCCCCAACGAAATCGCCAGCTGTTATGCCGCCGGCATGACAGCTCACATCGGCAAGCCGTTTGAGATCGATGAGCTGCTTCATACGATCGAAGCTGCCAGCGACGGCGCGACTGCAAGCGCTCGCGCTCGTCTTCCCGCTGCTTTGGTTGCCGGACGAAAACTGTTCTGATCATCATCCAGGATTTTCGCCGCAATCGTTCTGGGAGCGCGGCAGGGTGGCTGCGAAGACACATCTGTTACACACTGCGTCGGATTGTGAATTGTTTGTGCCGTGGAATTTCTGTATTGGCTGCGTCCTTCAGCGGGAAGAGCGTCGCTGCTTGAACGGTCGGCATAGCGGGAGCCGATACCGCCAAGCGTGAGGGTGACGTGTTCCTGTCAGCCCTGCCAGCGATGGCAGGGCTCTCTATTTCTACAATCAGCACAGAAAAAAAGCCCCGGTGACCGGGGCTTTTCATCAATCGTCTCAATCGTAATAGCCGCAGATGCGGCGCCCGTGGCGCCAGTAGCAGGTATAGTCGTCATCGTAGTAGCTGTCGTAATAGCCGTCGTATCCGTAACCGAACCAGGGACCGCCGCCTCTAAATCCATGTCCGCGGTGACCACCGAAATTTCCGGACATATGTCCGTGGCCCATTCCACCACCGAAGCCGCCGCCGTGGCCCATTCCTCCACCGCCTCCGTGTCCGCCACCACCGCCGCCGTGGGCGTCAGCCGAAACTGAGAATGCTGTCACTGCAAGCGCGGCGACAGCGATGGTGGCCAGCTTTCGAAATCTTTCCATTTGGGTTTGCCTCATTCTCTGAGGAGCCGATGCGGCTCCAATGAAGTTCAAACACCTGCGAGATATCTTTGTTGCGTGCCCTCTTGGCACAGCTTCCGAGCGCGAATTAAACCAGCCGGATAGTTCACCACCCGCCTAATTCAATTCGGATGGTAGCCCAGGGGCTTATGATTTCGTTTCAGCGCGAACCTCGGGATTTGCGGCTCAGCAGCAATGCAAATTCTGTAAAGCACAGGCGCGTTGCGACTACGTAAAAAAAACCGCCCGTCTCCTCAAAAACATATGCCGCCTAGGGGGCGGAACTGCACATTCCCCGCGCGACTTTTTAAACGGGTCAGAACGCGAGGCACGGGAAAACGATATGTTTGAGGACAATTGGCTAACCGAGTTCAACGATCGGGCGAGCCCTCGTCTGCGGGAAATGTTCGAACGGGAACTGAATTGCTTTCCGGATTTTATGTCGGATCTGCTCACGCGCTTGCGGCAGTCAGAAAAAGAGAGAGCGCTAGCCAGCTGACCGTTTGGATCACCCGCCGCTGGTTATTCCACCCGGCAGTCACAAGTTCGTCCCGTGAGCCCGAAAAGAGAAGACGCCGGCTTCGGGGAAAAGCCGACGTCTTTTGGGACGGCGCTACGGGGGAATAGCGCCAGGAGTACAATCTGGGGGGAGATTGTAAGCAGAAAACGGCAACGCGCCCCTCGAAGTTCCGTCAAAAAGCAAAAAATCGCAGGTAAGCCTGGACAAGGATGGGCGCCCTCTTCGTATCTCTGACGAAGGCCCGCATAACGCGTTGATTTCGCGAGTTTTAGAGGCCCGCGTCGCGGAACCAAATGCCGTTTTCGGTCGGAGACAAGCGTGGAAGCAAACGTGAAGCTTTCTGGGATATAGGGGTTCAAATACGGGTAAGATCTCTTGGCGCGATTTAACCGGTCGCTCGGCTCGAACGATAGCTTGCGACCTGCGTTACTTCTCTTCGCGAGATTTATCGACCTCTTTGAAGCGACTACCGTTGGCAATGCCGAGTACGCCGAAATCTTGCGATCGGGAGTGATCGTCGACCTGTCCCGTCGGCGCGCTCGATAGTCCGCGCTTCAACAATTCGCGCACGGCTGCGGCCCGGCTTGGAAGACGATACTTGTAGCGAAAGTCATCGACAGCTCTCAGCTCTTCGGGCTCAAGCATAATTTGCAGACGTTCGTCCCTGTTTGCAGCGGCACTCATCGCGACCTCCTTCGCGCATTCCATAAAGGGTTTCTGTCCCGAGTTAGTAAGTTACTCAAACTGAGAGATGACAGCGGCTAACGCCCATGAAGCAGGAATGGTTTCCTGCGTTCGCTCACAATTTCGCGACAGAGGAGCAAGTGCCGCCATTAACGGATTGATTAATATTGCAAAAGGATTGAGGATCGGCTTTTCGGAGTTCTCGTATGAAGTTTGGCGGTTCGGGAAGTATGGTGAAGACCAAGATTTTCGGACAAATACCTCCGCCGCGAGTTCTGCTTGTGGAGGACAACACGCTGATCGCTCTCGACCTCGAGGAGATCCTCAAGGGGTATGGTTGTTGCGTTGTCGGCCCAAGCGTGACCGTAAGGGAGGCGCTTGAAGTGCTCGGTACGGAGGAAGTCGATATCGCCGTTGTCGATTACCTTCTGGAGGACGGCGAGGCTGCGCCATTGGCGCGTGCGCTCGACGACAAAGGCATTCCATTCGCCATTTGCACCGGCGCCGGTGAGGATGAGCTGGGCACGCTTTATCCCAATACCCCAATTCTCGGAAAGCCTTACAATCCGGACGACGTCTCGATCGTTGTGAATAGCCTCATCGCCAGCCGGCTCGCCAGCGGCTGAAGAGTGCCGCAACGGTCAGCCGCCCGCCTAGCTGAAAGCCTACGTTCTAGAGTCCTTGGCCGCACGCAGGCTCAGGTATGCGCGGAACTTTACTCCGGGGCTGGCGTTGCGAGCAGCGTCGTTCGATTTGCGACGCGCTCGATTTGCGATTGAGTGTGGGACAGTGCCGGCCCACCGATCTTCTGACCATCAGTCGACCCGTCCCTAGCGCCCTCCTCCCGAAAGCGACAAAGTCGCGCCAATTCCGATGAGCTTGCAGTTACAGAAATTTCCAGCAAGCATTGCCGCTTCTTCTGTGTGCGAACGTTTCCCTATCGGTCGAACGATTATACCTAGTGATGGATAGATGACGGGAGCGGCGCGCGTTGAGCAGTCAGATTGAGTTTCCGTTCCTCGCAGGCGGCGGAGAAGCATCGCAGATCATCGCGAGCTTCGACTGGTCACGTACCCCGATCGGCAGAATAGAAAATTGGCCGATGAGCCAAAGAGCCGCCTTGTCCCTCGTCCTACGTTCTCCGGTACCGATCGTGACGCTGTGGGGCGAAGACGGCGTCATGATTTATAACGATGCCTATTCAGCCTTCGCGGGGGAACGTCATCCTGCGCTGTTTGGATCAAAGGTTCGCGAAGGGTGGCCGGAGGTCGCGGATTTCAACGACAACGTCATGAAGGTGGTGCTGGCGGGAGATACGCTGGCATATCGTGAATTTCCACTCACGCTCTACCGGCGCGGCGGTCAGGGTGAGCAGGTCTGGCTCGATCTCGATTATTCGCCGTTGCTCGACGAGGAAGGCACGCCCGTCGGCGTCATGGCAATTGTCGTAGAGATCACAGCGAAGGTGCAGGCAGAACGCGAGTTGAAGGCCGAACGAGAAAGTCTCAAGCGCATGTTCGAGCAAGCGCCTGGCTTTATCGCGGTTCTAAGCGGCCCCCAGCACAAATTCACGATGATCAACGAGGCCTACAAGACTCTGATTGGGAACCGTCCAGTATTGGGCAAGTCCGTTTCCGATGCCCTTCCGGAAGTTGCAAATCAGGGCTTCCTTGAATTGCTGGACCGCGTCTACGAAACCGGGGAGCCATTTCTTGGACGGGGCTTACCGGTCAATCTCCAGCATTCGCCAGGCGGTCCATTCGCTTCGCATTACCTCGATTTCGTATATCAGCCGATCACGACCGGCGATGGGAAAACTACCGGCATTTTCATCCAAGGTCACGACGTCACCGAGCAGAAGCAAATTGAAGCCGCCAATCGCGCGGAGACGCGCAAGCTTGATGTGCTGAACCGCACGGGCGCCGCGGTCGCCGCCGAACTCGACGTCACGCGCATTGTTCAAATCGTGACAGACGCATGCACCGACCTGGTCGGCGCTGAGTTCGGGGCGTTTTTTTACAACGTCATCGACGAGAACGGCGAAAGCTACATGTTGTACGGGCTATCCGGCGTCCCGCGAGAAAGTTTCGAAAACTTTCCGATGCCGCGCAACACGGCGATCTTCGAGCCGACGTTCCGGGGCGTCGGGACTGTTCGCTCCGACGATATCTTGAACGATCCACGTTACGGACGGAACGCCCCCCATTACGGCATGCCGAAAGGGCATCTTCCGGTACGCAGCTATCTCGCTGTTCCCGTAACCTCCCGATCTGGCGGCGTTATCGGCGGCCTGTTTTTCGGCCACGGCTCACGGGCAAAATTTATCGCCGAGCATGAAGAGCTTCTGGTCGGCATCGCGGGGCAAGCGGCAACGGCGATCGACAATGCGCGGCTTTATCAGGCCGCGGAGCGCGAGATCGCGGAACGCAAACGCGCCGAGGCAGCGCTCCAGGCGCTCAACAACACGCTCGAACAGCGGGTGCTGGACGAAATTTACGCGCGCTCAAAGGCGGAAGAGCAGTTGCGTCAAGTTCAAAAAATGGAAGCGGTCGGTCAATTGACGGGGGGCATTGCGCACGACTTCAACAACATGCTGGCCGTTATTCTCGGCGGCCTTGATCTTTTGAAGCGACGGCTGGCGAAGGGCGAGACCGACGTTGAACGCTTTGCCGATGCGGCCATCGACGGCGCAAAGCGAGCTGCAAGCCTGACGCAGCGCCTGCTCGCCTTCTCGCGCCAACAACCGCTCGCTCCCGAGCCGATTGACGCCAACAAACTCGTCTCACGTATTAGCGAGCTTCTCGCGCGGACGCTTGGGGAAACCATCAAGATCGAGACCGTGCTCGCCGCGGGCCTTTGGCGCGCGACCGCCGATCCCGCTCAGCTCGAGAATGCGCTCATCAATCTCGCCGTGAATGCGCGCGACGCGATGCCGAAGGGCGGACGATTGACGATCGAAACATCGAATTCGGTCGTCGACGATACTTACGCCAAGGAATACTCGGTCACTGCCGGTCAATACGTGATGATCGCCGTCACCGATACCGGCAGCGGTATGGCACCTGCCGTCATGGAAAAAGCATTCGAGCCGTTCTTCACAACCAAGGACGTGGGCAAAGGCACAGGCCTCGGACTAAGCCAAGTTTACGGTTTCGTGCGCCAATCCGGCGGACATCTCAAACTCTATTCCGAAGTTGGCGTCGGCACGACGGTCAAAGTTTATCTGCCGCGTTTCTACGGCGAGGCCAGCGGAGTTCCCGAGACGCGCAACCCTGTCGACCTGCAACAGGGTTCGACGAGGGAAATCATTCTCGTCGTCGAGGATGATGATCGCGTTCGCGCAGTGTCCGTCGAAGCGTTGAGGGAACTCGGCTATAGCGTTCTGGAAGCGGGTGGCCCGCAGCAGGCGCTGACATTGCTTCAGGCACATGACGACATTGCTCTGCTCTTCACCGACGTCGTCATGCCCGACATGTCGGGGCGGGAGCTTGCAGATCGCGCGCGTCAGAAGCAACCTGAGTTGAAAGTTCTGTATACGACCGGATATACGCGAAATGCCATCGTCCATAATGGCGTGCTCGATCCCGGCACAAGTCTTCTCAGCAAGCCGTTCAATGTCGAAGCGCTTGCCTTCAAACTACGTAAAATTTTGGACGAATAGGTATCACGTCCGACAACTCGGCCTCATCGTGCGTTAACCCGCGCTCCCGCTAGATGCTCCCGTACGGATACAGGTGTGCGGTTCGAACACGCAAATGCATGCGGGAACACGCACCCCTGGACCGAGGTTTAACCTTCAAGGTTATGGAGGCGATCATGGCTGTGACCAGCAATCCTACCGCGTTAGAGATGTTGGAAGAAGAAGGCATCGAACGCGCTGCCGTCGAGAAGCAGCCGTACGCGCCAACGGTGCAGGAATTCGAAAATCATGTCCGCACTTATCGGGATTTCATACGCGGCGTTACCATCTTCGTCGCCCACGTCGCGGTCATTTTGATAGCGCTCGCATATTTCTTCGGTTGAACGCGAAAGGCTCATCCGTGGCGAAGACACCGACCGAAGCTCGACAAGCCAGTCCTCGAAAGATGAACTTTCGGGTTCTGATCATATCGACGGCCCTCGCAGTGCTCATTCTCGGCGGCTTCGCCATTGCATTCATTCGAAAGACGCCGCCGCAAATGGAGGGCGTGCAGAACAAGGCGCCTGCGGAGCAGCCTTCGCAGGCAACGCCGCCTCAAAAGCCGGCTCCTCAGTAGAGTTTGGTCAGTCCCCGCCGATATTCAAAAATTCAAGGTGAACTCTCTGCTTCGGTAGCCTTTGGCCCTCGAATCGACTGCGGTCGGATCAAGTTTTTCTCCGCGGCATGAAATTTTGCACCGGCGGTTCACGTGGAGCGTATGCCGCGCCCGTGAAATTGCAGGGAAATCGCGAGAGAATGTTGCCCATCGTCCCCCCAGGCGAAGCGATTCTCGGGGTGCCCTCGTCTCTGACCTAGCTCGCTCCGAGCGGAAGTTGATATATTCTTTTGGGGTTGATACGCCTTCCCCGGGAGTGAGCTTCTGTGCAGATGGGCCCCGCAGGCTCACCAAATTGTATGGTCAGACTCAAGACCGCTTGTTGTAAACGACTTCGGAACCTGTTCGGCCCTTCTCAACTGGATTTCAAATGCGACGACGGAACCTGAGCCTGGCTGCTTCAGCCGTTATTGCTGCTGCCATTGGCACGTTGGCGCCCGCGCTCGCAGACGACGCTTGCCCGGCTGGTACGCTCGGCGTTTCACGCACGATCGAAGTCGACGCGACCGGCGGCCCATGGATCGGCGCCCCGCTTGGCGATCCGAATTTCCTCGCTCCGGGCGAAGTCGTTCTCACGTTTGATGACGGCCCTTCGCCGAAGGACACGCGCGAGATCCTCGCCGCACTGGCCAAGGAATGCACTAAGGCCGTCTTCTTCATGGTCGGCGAAATGGTCGCCGTGCATCCCGAGATCGTCAAAGAGGTGGCGGACCAGGGCCATACCATCGGAACGCACACGTGGTCTCATCCCAATCTCGCGCGGCTTGACTTGCCCGAAGTCACCCGCGAGGTCGAAGCGACGTTCGATGTCGTGCAGAAGGCTAGTCCCCAGCCGGTCGCGCCGTTTTTCCGCTATCCGTATCTCTCGAGCAGCAAGCTCGACGAGGATTATTTCAAGAGCCGCAACATCGCGCAGTTCGCGGTCGACATCGATTCCTCCGACTGGCGCATGCGCAGTTCAGCCCCAGTCATCGCAAAGGTTATGGCGGGATTGAAGGCACGTGGCCGCGGGATCATTCTGATGCACGACATCCATAAGTGGACTGCCGGTGCTGTGCCCGGTCTTCTCGCGAAACTTAAAGCGGGTGGGTATAAGGTCGTTCTTTTAAAGCCGAAAACGACGCTGCAGCTCGTCGCGGATGTTACGCCGCCAGAGCCTCAGAAAACGACGATGCGATCGTCTTCGCGAAGAAGCAAACATCACCAGACGTCATCGCGTGCCAGACGAGCGGCGCTGCTCAGCAAGAAATCTGCGGAACTTCAGTAAAACCGCACGGTCCCGGAGTTTTTTGCGGGGATGGCGTTTGTGCCGCGCAGTCCCAGATAGACTCACGGCGCCGACTGGAAAGCCGGCGCCGCGATTGAGAGACTTAGGCTGCCTTTGCGACGGCGCCTGCCGGCACCGCGGAGATCGTCTTCAGGATCTGCGAAGCGATCTGGTATGGGTCGCCCTGCGAGTTCGGACGGCGATCCTCGAGGTAGCCCTTGTAGCCGTTGTTGACGAACGAGTGCGGCACGCGGATCGAGGCGCCACGGTCGGCAACGCCATAGCTGAACTTGTTCCACGGCGCCGTCTCGTGCTTGCCGGTCAGGCGCATGTGGTTGTCGGGACCGTAAACCGCGATGTGCTCCTGGATGTTCTTGTCGAACTCCTTCATCAGAGCCTCGAAGTATTCCTTGCCGCCGACTTCGCGCATGTAGGTCGTCGAGAAGTTTGCGTGCATGCCCGAGCCGTTCCAGTCTGTGTCGCCAAGCGGCTTGCAGTGGAATTCGATGTCGATGCCGTACTTCTCCGTGAGGCGAAGCAAGAGGTAACGTGCGATCCACATTTCGTCAGCGGCCTTCTTGGAGCCCTTGCCGAAAATCTGGAATTCCCACTGGCCCTTCGCGACTTCGGCGTTGATGCCTTCGTGGTTGATGCCGGCTGCGAGGCAGAGATCAAGATGCTCTTCGACGATCTGGCGCGCGACGTCGCCGACGTTCTTGTAGCCGACGCCTGTGTAGTAGGGGCCCTGGGGAGCCGGGTAGCCAGCCTCAGGGAAGCCGAGCGGACGGCCATTCTTGTAGAAGAAGTATTCCTGCTCGAAGCCGAACCACGCGCCGGTATCATCGAGAATGGTTGCGCGCTTGTTCGAGGCGTGCGGTGTCTTGCCGTCCGGCAGCATGACTTCGCACATGACGAGCACGCCGTTGGTGCGGGCGGGATCGGGATAGTGAGCGACCGGCTTCAGGACGCAGTCAGAGCTGTGGCCTTCAGCCTGCATCGTCGACGAGCCGTCGAAGCCCCAGAGGGGAAGCTGCTCGAGGTCGGGGAAGGAGCTGAATTCCTTGATCTGCGTCTTGCCACGCAGGTTCGGGACCGGCGTGTAACCATCGAGCCAAATGTACTCAAGCTTATACTTCGTCATTCTGAGCTGCTCCCTGAGTTAGCGTTCTGAGAATTCCTAATGCGTTTGCTGCGACCGGCGTTGGATTGCCTCGGCGCTGAAGTCTGAAATTGCGGACGGCTCCGCGAATGCGCTTGGGCCTCGATGAGAACCTGCATCGTCGGGGAGCTCGCCTGGGCGCCGTCTGCCGACAGCCAAGGCGGATCGAGATTTGCGTGCGGATGCTATTCCAGCGCAGAGTCTCTCGCTCTCATCTTGAGACACGCCGGTCAGCATCCAGTCTCCCTCTTGTGATGCAGGCCCATGGGAGGCCTAAGGCAACGTGGCGGAACACGACGCGTGCTGCGAGCGTTCACCACGGCACGGATGCTAACGAAAGATGCAAATCCAAGCATGCCCATAGTTTGAGCAACTGCTGATTTTTATTGAGGCATCAGAATAAACGGGCGAGAATAGATGACGATCCGACTGCGCCGTGCAAGCAGTGGGACTTCAAGGAGCGACTTAGATGACTGAAATGCACATGAGACCATCGGCAAAGATCTACCAATTCCCGAGGGGCGGACGTGCTTCTTTGCATGGACAGCGCCTCGTCAAACAAGCTGCTGCGATCATTCCCTCGCGGCTCGCCAGACCGGTCGAGTACGGCAGCTGCTGGTATCACGAAGCAGCCATTGAAGATGCCGAGCTGGTGCGTTGGAGCTGAGGCTCCCGAGTTGTAGACGTCATTCTTAACGACACTTTCTTCAACCTCAGGAATTGATCGATATCGCGCGAAGGGCTTTGGTCCTTTTCGCGCGAGGCGGGGAATGACCGCCACCGAGGTTTGGAAGCGCTCTATTTTCCGGCTCTGCCCACCCCCAATATAGACGAATCCCGGACTGGCCTGTTCACCACCTGAGCGTGCGTGCCTACGAGCCCTTTGAGGTCTCGGCCTCGTTCGAATGGTCTCAGAACGTCATGCCCCAAAGATCGACCAGCCCATTCGGCTGGTGAGGCGCTCGAGCGCGATACGGCCCAGACGCGAGTTCCCTGTCTTATCCAATCCGGGCGACCAGACGACGATGGAGGCCGTGCCGGGAGCAATGGCCAGGATGCCACCCCCTACCCCGCTCTTGCCGGGCAGACCGACGCGGTAGGCGAATTCGCCGGATCCATCGTAGTGCCCGCAGGTCAACATGAGAGCGTTAATCCGACGCGCCCTCTCTGGCTGAACGACTGCATGTCCAGTAGACGGATTGCTTCCAAATTGTGCAAGAAACCGTCCCGCCATGGCCAATTGTCGGCAAGACATTGCGATTGCGCAGTGATGAAAGTAAACGCCGAGGGTGAAGTCGACGGGGTTATTGAGGATGCCGAAAGACTTCATGTAATTGGCGAGCGCGGCATTGCGGAAGCCCGTTCTGTGCTCTGAGGCGGCAACTTCCTGGTCGATCGTGATGGTCGAATCGTCGGCCAGGAACTGCATGAACCTCAGGATTTCGCCGAGCGCCTCGCGGGGCAAATGTCCTGAGAGGATCAGATCCGTTACCGCGATGGCTCCGGCGTTGATGAAGGGGTTCCGCGGAATACCCTTTTCGTGCTCGAGCTGAACGATCGAGTTAAAGGGACTTCCCGAGGGCTCGCGGCCGACGCGGTCCCATAGTCTATCACCCACTTTGCCCAGAGCGAGGGTCAGCGTGAAGACCTTCGAGATGCTTTGGATCGAAAACGGCGTATCGGCGTCGCCGCCGGCTGCGACGTTTCCTTCAGTGTCGATAACGGCGATACCGAAAGCCTTCGGATCAACGCGCGCCAGTTCGGGAATGTAGGATGCAACCACTCCTCGGTCCGGCATGTGGCGCATCTCATCGGCGATTTCTTTGACTACGTCGTCAAGCTTACTCACGGCATGCCCACTCTCGTGACTGCGATCGTTCCCACCTACTAGCGGGCATTCGCTCAATCACACAAGCGGGCGAAATTGCTTCAGGCGTTGGCTCCGAGCGCCCAAGGTGATTTCGCTTATTTCCAACGAGACGAGCAGATCCGCTTCGCGATGAAGCGCACGGCTATGTTGAACATCGAGAGGCGGCGAAGAGAATTAGGATTGCATTTTTTGTGTGGGTAGAGTCGCGCTGATCGTCGCTGGCAATTGCAGAATCGGCGCGATTCAACTAGGATTTTCTTGTTGTACGCTCCCGTACATTCATTTGTTAATATTGCATTTGGCCCCGAAGGCTTCTCACTTCGGGGCCTTTTTCATTTTGTGATCGAGTTCGAGAAAAGCTCTCGCGTGCTAGCTTTTTGAGTGCACCTTCTCATTGAGATCTTTCGCCATCTCCAGATGGTGCTGAAGCGTGGGAAGAAGTTTCGTTGCGAAGGCCTTCACTTCCGGCGTCGGTCCATTCGCTGCATAATCCTTGAACTTGGCAACGGTATCCTCGTGCGCCTTCAGCTGCTCGTCCGTATAGGCAGCGTCGAACCCATGCTCAGTCGTGAACAGCCGCAGCTTTGCATATTTGGCCGCGTGCGCCACATCCAGAGTGTCTGAAGGCGGCTCGATTTTGGCTTCCGTGAGAGCTGCCTTCAACTCGTCACCCGCCTTGGTGTGATCGGTGATCATCTGCTGCGCGAAGCTCTTCACTTCGGGTGACTTGGCGTATTTCAACGCAAGCTGGCTCGTGTCGATTTCAAATTTATTCCCAACGGTGGCATTGTTTATGAAATCTTTGGTTTGACTCGGGACGTCCGCAGCCAATGCCGGCAGGGCAAAGCCCAGCACAATCGTTGCTAATATTGCTCTCATCGCGATCTCTCCTACAGTCATTCGACTTGTGGGCTCGTAACCGCCGCGGGACAGGCAATGTTCCCGTTCCGCATGGGCCAGCGGCATTCGAATGTTTGAGGAACCCGGGCCCGCAATCCTGCGCGGATCGCTTTCTTTCAGGATCCGGAACTTTGCGATTTCTGCGCAGTTTTTCGGCAATAGAGCGGAGATTTCGCCGTGCAGGAATATTTGAGCGAATTTCTTTTGGTCCTGTCAGTCATCGGCGCGCCGATCGTTCTCGGCGCCCTGTTGTTTTATGGCATGACCCTTTCAGAGCGCAGGCGCTCGGAGCGTGCGGATCGGGAGACGAAACGCGTCTATGCCGAGGAGGAACGTAGTCGCCGCAGCAAAGAGCGAGAAGCGGAACGTTCTCCCCGCGCTTTGGATATACTTAAACGCCGAACGGGTATGACCGGCTGACGAGGCTACCGCTTCAGTTGGTTGCCTGAAACCGCCAGAACGTTCCCGCGGTCGACTCGACGGTCAAAATGCTTTTCACGCGCTTATCGGGCGGGCGAATGCCGAATTTCACGAGCGCTTTGACGTCGTCGAGCAACGCTGGATTTTCCGCGTAGCCCGAGTGGTTGAGACCCAGCGCATCCGTCGAGACAGCGGTGACGTCGATAGTGTCGACGCCCGGTATGATCAGCGGCCCGTCCTTGGGAATGTCTCCCGCACGCGGCACGCCACCCCAGAACCGCGCGGAATATCCGAGTGCCCGATCGTTCGAAGCGGCATAGAGGGTCACGCCCTTGGCGAAGTTCGTGATCTCGCGCGCGATGATGTTGAACTTATCGCGGTCGACGTCGGGCGCCGCGAGAATGACCTGACTGATCACGACGCCTTCGGGGATCTTGGGCCTCAACCTTTCGAGCACGCGGAGCAATAGCTCGTTACCCATCGAATGGGCGATGAGACTGATGGATTTCGCGCCGCTCTTCTGGATGACGATTTTGAGGAAGTCCGCAAGCATCGGCTCGGCCTGCTCGACGCTGCCGTGATCGTAGGTGTAGCTCGCGACCTTGCCTCCGGACGGCCAGCTGTAGACAAACGGCACGCCATCGAAGCCGAGATCGTAAGCGATCTGCGCGGTCCGATAGAGCGCACAGTCAAAAGACGTGTTGAAGCCGTGCACGAAGACGAAGGCGTGATCCTTGAAAGTCGAGGACTTTGCCAATTGTTCTTTGACGAGCGCCAGCATCTGATCTTCGCTGAGGCTCTTTATTTCCTGCAGCGTGAAATGCTTGTTCGGATCCTCTTTCTCTTCGTAAATCTTGTATTTGAAATACGGGATCTCGAAGAGCTTTGGCCGCTCGATGTGCGGAACCTCGTGGCTGAGCGGCACGGTGATCAACGCGCGCCCGAGCTG
This sequence comes from Hyphomicrobium sp. 99, assembly GCF_000384335.2. Lineage (NCBI taxonomy): Bacteria > Pseudomonadati > Pseudomonadota > Alphaproteobacteria > Hyphomicrobiales > Hyphomicrobiaceae > Hyphomicrobium > Hyphomicrobium sp. 99. The sequence goes on along the minus strand of NZ_KQ031382.1, from coordinate 1,319,156 downwards.
CAGCCGGTGGCCTCGCTCGGAACCGAATTGCAATCTCGCGGGGTCGGGTTCGACTGCGCGATCCGTCCCATAGAAGACCGGAACGACTTTGAACTTATTTGACGGATCGCTTTCGATGGCAGCGCGAGCTGCGACCGACGGCGCCGCGGGCGGCGGCAGGACAGGGGCTGGCGCCGCCATCGGAGGAATGCGCGGCTCCGCCGATGGTGGGGGCGGCGCGTAGTCTTGATGAGGCCCGGCTCCCGGCGGCTCTGCTGTGGTGATCTCGGGCGAGGGTTCGGGGGGCGCTGCCCCGCCGGCAGGCTCTTCGGATTGCGGAGGTGAGGCCGAGTCAGCCGCTTTAGGCTCTTCGGAGGGAGGGGGAGCAGCGCCGGCCGCTTTGGGCTCTTCCGGTGGGGGAGGCGGAGCAGCGCCGCCGCCGGCGGCTTCCTTGTTGTCCGTCGGCTCGTTCGGCTGTTCATCCTGCGACCGCTGGGCAGCGGACCTTTCCTGCTGCTCGAACTCCCGCTTTCTCGCCTCTTCCCTTTGCTGATCAGCTTCTGGGGGTGGCGCGACTTCCGGCCACGCGGGCGCGTTGGCTTGTGGCGAAGAGGGCGGCAATGGAGCCTCGATCTGGCGAGACTGTTCTTCTGCAGATTTGCCGATTTTCGGGGTTTCGCTACACGCCGCGAGCAATCCGCACGCTGCAAGTATCGCCAGCCCCAATCCCGTCCTGCGTGCCGGTCTACGCCAGCCTTCAGTTGCCCAAATCACGCTACCCTCCCCTAGGACGCGGCCCGCGCTCAAGCTAGGCAGCTTGAGTGCGCCAAGCAACCGGCTCTATGGCAGGAGATTGTGACGGCGGATAGCGTCGAATTCCCGGCTTGCGGGATGACCTCTTTCCTGCCCATCGTCACGGCAGATGAACGAACAGGATTCAGCTTCTCACCCATGGCCGTTACAGCCCTCCCCGCCCACAGAATTTCCGTTGCCGACTACGTTTCCGGTATCGCCAATGGCGACCGCGCGCTGCTCGCTCGCGCCATCACGCTCGTGGAAAGCTCAAACCCGGATCACGGCCGCCTCGCACAACAGGTTTTGCAGGAGCTGCTGCCGAAGACGGGGAAAGCCGTTCGGCTCGGCATCACCGGCGTTCCTGGCGTTGGCAAATCGACGACGATCGATCAGCTCGGGATGAATCTTCTCGCCGATGGGCATCTGGTGGCCGTCCTTGCCATTGATCCGACCTCCAAACGCTCAGGCGGCTCGATCCTCGGCGACAAGACGCGCATGAGCTCGCTCGCGCAGGAGAAGAATGCCTTCATCAGGCCTTCGCCGTCGTCGGGTACGCTCGGCGGCGTGACGCGACGCACGCGCGAAACCATGGCGCTCGTTGAAGCGGCCGGCTTCGATGTCGTCATCGTCGAAACGGTCGGCGTCGGTCAGTCCGAGGTTGCCGTCGCGGATATGGTCGATTTCTTCCTGGTGCTTCTGCTCTCGGGCGGCGGCGATGATTTGCAGGGCATCAAGAAAGGCATCATCGAGCTTGCCGATATGATCGCCATCAACAAGGCGGACGGCGATAACATCAAGCGCGCCCAAAGCGCGGCGGGGGAATACCATAACGCGCTGCAGATTTTCACGCCGCATGGCGCGACGTGGTTTCCTCCGGTCTTGACCGTATCGGGCCGAGACAATCGCGGTCTGAAGGAACTTTGGGCAAAGGTTCTCGAGCATCGCGAAAAGATGACGGCGACGGGCGAGTTTGCAGCCCGGCGACAATCTCAAGCCGTGTCGTGGATGCGCGATATGCTTGAAGACCGCCTGATGGGTGCCCTCAGGGCCAATCCGCGGGTGGCGGCGGAGCTTCCGACTATCGAGGCCTCCGTCCGCAACGGCACGCTATTGCCGACGCTCGCGGTCGAACGCATCATGTCGATGATGGGGATCTGAGAAGTTAGCCGGTCGCGCCCGTCTCGAATACGTATTGATTTCGAATAGCGGTCGAATGCCGATTATTGGCGCTCGATGCTTCCTGTCTCAATGGAATGCTGGCGAGACTTGACCTCGGACAGCGAGATTTCGATTTCCGCATTTCGCGCGGCGACGAATTCCGCCTCCCGGCGCGATGTCTCAACTGCGGCCAATGACGCTTCTATCTCCGCATTTCGCTCATCGGCAAATCGAGCGTCCTGGTAGGCAGCCATGGCGAGGTTGATTTCACGATTGCGGTCCATTTCGAATTCATCAGCCTGAACAGCCGCAACGCGAGCCATCGATGCGTCGGCCTCCGCGTTTTGCTGCCGCTCGAATTCTGCTTCCGCGATGTCCTGCGCTTCCCGCACACGCCGATCTCGAACCGCTGCCAAAGATGCGTTGATCTCGTCGTTGCGTTCGTGCTCGAACTTAGCTTGCTGGTATGCAGCAAACGCCGTTTCAATTTCGGCATTCCGAGCGCGCTCGAATTCGGCGCCCTGCTGAGCTTCGACGCGCGCCACTGAGGCATCGATCTCGGCGTTTCGCTCACGCGCAAACGCGGCATCGGAAATCGACGGCGGGGCATCTTCAGCGAAGGTGGAAATTACGTCGACGTGGAATGCAAGTCCCGTCAGGACAATTGCAAGCATATTGCGCATGTATGACATTGGAGATGATCCTCGCTTGGCAAATTGGTTTTGCGATGTCTCGCCGGCGAGGTCGATAATGGAGCTGTTTTGCTTAAAATTGCGTGCATTCAAAAATTAGTTTGCACGCGGCCTTTATGCTCGTTGTTGGCATGAGCGCAGTAAACGGCGATTAGGGACTGCGACGATTTTATTTCGATCCATCGAAATCGTCTTTGTACCCCCAATATTAGGAGGCGAGATGATCACTGAAGAATTTGGCTATTTCTCCGAATGCCTCGTCGGTCTCGGGCAGGAATGGTGAGAGATATTGTCCGTGGCTTTGGCCTTCCAAGACCTGCAAAGCCGCAGTGACGCCAGCCTTGCGAAGCTTTTGATGCGTGCGCACCGTATCGCTCAATAGAAGATCGCGCGTTCCCGACGTGAGGATAGCGGGCGGAAAGCCTGAAAAATCGCCGAAGATGGGCGAGAGCAGCGGATCGCGCGGATCGTTCTGCCCGGCGTAGAGCGTGCTTGCGGCGTTTGCCCAGCTGCGGCGGGAGACCAGGGCATTATCGACATAGGCATTCGCCATGATCGAATCTCCCGACCAGGTGAGATCCGCCAACGGGCTGCCAGGTGCGATGGCTCCGGGAAGGGCGATACCTTCGGCCTTCGCCCGATGAATGGCGCACAACGTTAGCGCGCCACCGGCCGAGGTTCCGAATATCCCCATCTTGCTCGGATCGTAGGCGGCCAGCAGCACGCCCCATACGGCCATCACATCATTAAGGGCGGCGGGATATGGATAATCCGGCGCCATTCGATAATCGATCGAGACGACTTTGCATCTGGCGTAACCGGCCATCAGCATTCCTTCGCCGGCTCCAGCCTCACCGGGAAAGAGGACGTAGCCGCCGCCGTGGATGTGGACGAGGAGTCGGTTGCGATTTTCCGGCGCGATATCTTGCGGCGTGATGACGAAGACGGGCACTCCGCCCATCGTGGTCTGATCTACGGTCAGACCGAAATGCTCGCGAATGGCCGCGATTGCCGGCGCCGCGCCTGCCGCGCTCTTGGCTGCGAGGTCTTTCCACGTTGCAGAGTCTTCTGGAAGCGCGTTCCATCCCGGCGGATAGGGGGCGGCGATGACGGCTTGCAGCCCCTCGCTGACCGTTCCCGGCACTGGCAGGCTGCGAGCAGGGAGCTGGCGGGCCTTGAGAGCGCTGGCTGGCGGGGCCTCCTCGGCACTTGCCGTCGCGGGGAGCGCTGCCGCAGCGAGCGACCCACCGAGAAACAGCCGGCGCGAGAGCGAGAGCTGCTTGTTGATCGCGGCAAACGAGAGGACGCTCATAATGTCGGTGTTCTCCATCGGGGGAGACAATGAGAGGCTTGAATATCAGCAGCGCGTCAAGGCGAGAAAACCACGCAGGAGCAATGCGATAGCGTCGCCCGGGTTTGCCACTGGGACGCGCGCCCTTTGCCGTCAATATCTGGTGGAATATGCGGCGCGACTGCCGACCAGGCGATCAAGATTATCGCCTGGCAAAAGGATCAGCGGAGATTAGAGAACATTTCTGAGCTTACTGCAGCGCGTCCAGCACGGCGCCATTCGACGCGACCCAGGGCGGCGTTCTCGCAGCGTCATCCGCGACAGATTTCAAACCCTCTAGATCCTTAAGTCTCAATCCGTGCGAGGGCGCCGTTTCGATCATTCCGCACGTTTCGAGCTGCGTGAGGGCGAGCGCCAGCTCCTCGATCGTAATGCCGAGAAAATCGGCTATGACTCCGCAGTTGACGCTATCGTCGATGAACGTCGGATCGCCTCCCTCTTCGCGGCTACGCTGCGAAACGGCCGTCAAGAATGAAGCGAGGCGCACCGCCGGCTGTTGGCTCGACGACTTGGCGAGACTATCGCGGCGAAAGATGAACTCGCGCTCCACCGCTTCGTCAAATCTCGCTTTGTTATGGGTATCGTTGGCGATGAGCTTGTCGACTGTATCCAGCGGAAAACAACGAACGCTGCAATTCACGGAAGCTCGCGCGTTGACGGCATGGCGTTCCAAAAAGCCCATGCCGACGAGATCGCCCGCGAGCGCATATTCGACGATCTCCGACGCTCCGTCGGGCCGCGTGCGGTAGATGCAAAGCGCACCGGTTTCGACACGGTAGACGCTCGCTTTTAGATCACCGGACTCAAAAAGGACTTCGTCACGTGCGAGACTGCGAACCTTGCCCAATTCGCGATGTGGGGCGGGGACTTTTCGCACGAGGATCGTGCTACCGAAATGGTCGGAATCTGGTCGTAACATGCTCAAACTCCACACAACAAAAAACGTCAAAAGGCTCGCCGAAAACAGGGCGCGAGTTTAGAAATCGATCGAAGAAGGATTAGAAGTAGCGGCTGGAAAATTGCCAACGTGAACATTACGAATAAAAAAGCCTATATGCTCTACCTCATTTCTTCGATTGTGTCCAATTGCTTCAGAAGTCAATCCGCACACTATCTATCGTTTTCCACCGGTTTGGTTGATCAGCTCCCGCCTTAACTTTGCGACCGCAATCCAGTTCCGAATTGAGACTTAAGTCTAGAGCGTTGGGGCTTAAGACCTCAGGTCGCGCCATGCCTCCTCGATCGCTCGGTGGTCGATCCTTTCGCCGAAGAGCACCGTTTTGGCGGTATTGAGCAGGATCAGCATGTCGAGGGCGAAAGACGCATTCCTGATGTACCAAAGGTCCAGAGCAGCTTTATCTTCAGCAGAGAGATGACGTCCTCCGTTGATTTGAGCCCAGCCCGTCAGCCCCGGCCGGAGACGCAGGCGCGCCGCAGAAAATGACGGCTGATCGACCGGCAAAAGAGGCCGGGGCCCGACGAGCGACATGTGTCCGAGCAGCACGTTGTAGACTTGCGGGAGCTCATCGAGGCGAAGTCGGCGCAGAAGTTTTCCGACTTTAGAGACACGTTCGGCATCGGTCAGATTGCGGCCGCTTCGGTCGCGCGCGCGCCTCATGGTCCGAAACTTCAGCACCCGTATCGGCCGTCCCAAAGCGCCTGGCCGCTGCTGCCAGAATATCAGCGGGTATCCAACGTCCAGCAAGACGATCGCGCCGATGATCAGCATCAACGGCACCAAACAAACGATGCCGATCCCAGCTGTCGTCGCGTCGATCAAACGCTTCCATCGCAGGTAGGAACTTGCCGGCAGTTCGCCGCTGGAGAGCGGAGATGCAGCGATTACGGACGGCTCCGAGCCGGCAACTCTTACCCGAGCGGCGCTGTCGAACATCAATTCACTCAAGCCATACTGAGCCGATAGCTGATCCACGCGAATGGCCCCTGTTCTTTCGATCTCAGCCAGCGCCTCCTGTGCGCTTCGAGATAAATGAGCGTGAGGCATTGCAAGCACGATGCGGTCGATGCGGATACCGTGAACCGACAGTTCATGAAGAACCTCTTCCGCTGCCTCAGGCGGTCCGAGGATCTTGCACGAGCGAAGGGATCGTCCGTGATGCCGCTCGGCATTCGAAAGAATGCCGGCAATATGAATATGTTCGCGGGCATTTTCCGCGGCACAACGCAGGAAAAGATCTGCGATTGGATTGAGACCAACGAGCAGAACGTTTTCGCGTTCGTCGCGAAAGAGCGCTCTCGCCATTCGTCCTCGGCGTCTCACCGAGTGGCGCAGGCGCATCGCCGCCCGCACACCGACGAGCATGCAAAGAATGAGAAGCCCCTGCATCACCGGCAACGAACCGGGTATGCCCTGGACGCCGTCAAAGGCAAAATTTCCCGCAATGGAAAAGACCACGATCCACACTGCTGCCGCCAGAACCAGCCAGCAGTCATTCAGCGAAGTGAACCGCCATACGGTGCGATTGAGTCCGAATATCCAGAGGACCGGGATCGCAACACCTATCGTGATCAGGGGATAGAGCCCTATGTTCGCGATCGCCGGAAGTGGCGACTGGGGGCCGCACAGAACGATTGCCAGGAGTGTCGACATAACGATCAACGCAACATCAACGGCTAGCAACACAAGACGGTGCATCCAGAGAACTCCGCCAGCGATCTGGTTCAAAAAACGAAGCGCACTCCGATGACTAGTTCCTATTGCTCATGTCAACAAGCGGCTCCGCGCAGCGAATCTGTGGATTGAGGCGGCCGTTTGGTAGCCGCTGCGCGCGCCTAGTGTTAGTTCTTTCGGATCAATCCCGGGAGGACCTATGAACTGCTTCGTTTCCCAGCAAGGCTCGCTCGCAATCTGGATAGCGGTGAATACGCATCCCAACCGAGAGCGCTCGGCAGAGCAAAATCTTCGAAACCAGGGATACGAAGTCTATGGGCCGGTGATCCGAAAGCAGATCCGACACGCGCGGCGCGTCAGTGACGTTCTTCGCCCTCTGTTTCCCGGCTACCTATTCGTGCGATTGAACGACACGCAAAGCCGGTGGCGGCCCATTCTTTCGACCGTCGGAGTTCGATCGGTCGTCTGCACGCGCGATGTCCCGTGCATCCTTCCTGTTCAGCTCATCGACGACCTGAAGGCGCGCGAGAAAGACGGGGTTATTGCGCGCTCCGTCTCATCTCCTCAACTCGGAGAGACCGTGCGAGTCGGCCGTGGCGCGTTCGATGGCCTCGCCGGAAAGATCATCGATCTTGCTGAGAATGATCGCCTCGTTGTCTTGATGGATTTTCTCAACAGGCCGGTCAGAGTCAAGATCTCCAGCGACCTACTGTCAGTCGTGTAGCGTTGTTCACTCGAGAGTTGGTTCAGCACAGCATTCATTCGAGCGGCTTATCGCTCGCGGCCGTTCAACTCTCTCGAGAAGTTCATTCCAGGCGGAGATGGCCTGTTCTTTGCTGAAATTCTCCTCGCACATGCCTCTGGCGCGCTCGCCCTGGCGGCGACAGTGCACCGTGTTTTTTGCCATTGTCGAAAGGGTTTCAGCGAGACCGATACCATCGCCGGATGCGATCGTTGCGCCGCATCCGTATTGCATTATCAGACGCGCAATCTCTCCGTCAGCGGCACCGACAAAAATGATGGGGCGTCCCGCGGCGGCGATCCCGTAGAATTTGCTCGGTACGATAAGGCCCTCAAGCGCGGGCCTCAATAGCACAACGTGGACGTCCGCCACCGACAGGCTTTGGCTGAGATTTTCGCGCGGCTGATAAGGACGGAATGTGAGGTTGGCGATACCTAGCTCTTCGGCCGCGCGTTTCAACTGCTCGAGGCCTACACCGCCGCCAACGAACAGCCAGTGGATTTCCGGCTCGCCGTTTTGACCGGTTATCGTCATTGCATCGACCAAAGTCTCGATGCCGTGCGCTCGACCCAGATTGCCGGAATACGCAACAACGAACTTCTCCGAGAGACCCCAATCGGACCGCAGGCGATTGCTCATCGGAGGTACGGGGCGAATGGCGTTCGTATCCGCCCAGTTCGGAATCATAATCATTCGATCTTGCGTCACACCCAATTGCAAAAGACGTTCCGCCATCAACGAACCGATCGCGACGTTCATCGAAGCTCGGCGAAGCGAGAGATCCCGCAGGAGGCGCAACGGGCGGAACAGCAGAGGCGAACGCTTGCCCGCGAGCTGGAGTGCTTCCGCGACCTCGGGAAAGACATCCTGGAGCCAATTGACGAGGTGAGCGCCTCGCGACCACGCAAGGACCAATGCCAGAATCGAAAGTGCGGGCGGATCCGTCATCGCAACAACGATGTCACCTCGGCGCGCCGAGCGTGCCAGCGTCAACGCTGCTGAAAAATAGAACGTCAAATAGTCGATCAAGCGAAACACGAGGCCTGTGCGGCCGTACCGCGAGGTCCAGACACGTTCGATATCGACGCCCCTCACCCTCTCACGTGTCGGCAGGGCCGCCCTGGCATCTTCATATAGAAGGCGGCTCGTGATCACGCTGACCTCCGCGCCGCGCTCCGCAAGGCCGAACGTGAGATCCGTCAGCATCTGGCTTGTGGCCGAATAATCCGGATAGAAAAAGCGATTCATGAAAATTATGCGCAACGGCGGCCCTCGACATCACTTATATGCATGTTGATCGGAGCTTAAGCGCTCGCAGATGTCGGCTGAGGCCGCGTCTTCATCACGCTCGCGGGGTTTCCGCCGTTTATGGTCCACGGCAATGTCGATCGCGTTGCAACACTGCCCAACGCAAGAACGCTGCCTTCGCTGACAGTCACTCCAGGCGCAACAATCGCGCGCGCCGCGATCCAAGCTTTATCGCAGACAACTATTGGCGCTGCACGAAAATCAAAGCTGGATGCCGACCAATCGTGGCTGCCGGTACAGAGATAAACGCCCTGCGATATGCAGCAATGCGAGCCGATTGCGACTTCGGCGAGATTATCGATCCAAACGTCCTCGCCGAGCCAAGAATGGTCGCCAATCGTCAACCGCCACGGGAACTTCACGCGGAGACCGGGCTTGATCGTTACATTGCCTCCGACGCGCGCCCCGAAGGCCCGCAAAATGATACGGCGGTGAACTGAACCGGGAATCTGCGACCGGATCAAAAACCATTGCGCGAGAAGCCAGATGCATTCGAACCAAGCGGGCTTCCCTCGCGAGAATGCACCATTGTTATAGGTGTCAAGCCGCATCGCCCTTTCCCGTCCTCAGCATCGGACGCATGCGGGCGGCGTTCCGCCGTCTAACAACCATCTATAAACTTGGAGAAGTTGTTCGGCGACGCTGCTCCAGCAGAAGTCCCGCTCGGTGAGGCGTTGTCCGTTATGTCCCATCTGTCGCTGAGCCTCCCGACCCATCCGCATGAAGTCACGAATCTCGCAAGTCATCCGATCCCGCTCGGGAGAAAGGCGAAACGCTGCATTTTCGCGAAAGCCCTGCGCTAAGTTACACGCGTCCGTTTTGAGCACTGGAAGTCCGTACGACCACGCCTCGAGAACCGCGATCGGCAATCCCTCGCTCAGTGATGGCAACACAAATGCATCCGCCGCGCGAAATGCCGCGTCTTTCTCGCTGCCGAACAGAGGACCAAGAAAATGCACGCGCTCTTCGAGGCCATGCCTCTTCACGAGCTTGCGAAGCGTTTGTTCGTGTCCGCCCTCATCCCATCCTGCGATCGCGAGATCCCAATTTCGATCGGCTGCATCGGATGCCCATGCTTCGATGAGTGCACTCAAGTTTTTTTTCCGATGGAGCCGCCCGAGAAAGAGCATTACGCGATGTTCCCGCGGCACAAATGCTTGCCAGGGTGCGGGTCTCGGCATCTCGATAAGCGGTTGAGCGATGCCATTCGGAATCACGCAAATCGGCTGATGAAAGCCGAGTTCGCGAATTGCCCGCGCCTCAGCTTCACAGAGAGCGTGGAAGCACCAAGCGCCGCGAAGATGTGCGTTCTCGTAAAGCTGCGCAGCTATTCTTTTCTTCCAGGCGGAATTCTTGAGGGCCCATGCGTCCAGCATTCCGTGAGGTGAAACTATGTACGGCCGCCCAGTGGAAGCACCCCATCGGGCGACGACGCTCGAGGGATATTTCCAGATGCCATGCGTGTGGGCAATGTCGGCGCCCGCTCTCTCTAAACACCCGCGCGCTCCAGGTGCGTAGCCGATCGTCGAAGGCCCCACGACGCGAAGCGGAATAGTTCGGATACCGTCCCATTGCTTGGCATCATGATGCCAGCCGCTGTCTTGCAAACCGACGACGTTCACCTTCGCTTTCTTCGCAATCAGGCTTCGCGAGAGGCATTGCACGACGGTGGCGACGCCGCCACCCGACCGCGAAAGACAGCCAGTGACGAGCATGACTTTCATCTGCGAGCGGACTTCAAATCCGCAGTGACAGCGCAGTTGCGACGGCGGTGCCTATGTGGCTGCGCTGGCCGTATCGCGAAGCGCGCGCAATCTCAGCGGCTCTCGTCAATCCTTCCGCGAAGCGATCGATGTCCCACCCCGCAATGATGCGACGGCTTGCTGCTCCCATCTCGGTTCGCTTAGTGGATGTTGCGATGATAACCATCAACCCGGCTAGTTCATCGGCATTCTTCGGATCGAACACGTAGCCGTTCACGCCGCTTTGGACGAGATCCCGGTGGCTGCCAGCGCCTTTTGAGACCAGAACCGGGAGGCCTGCGGCCATCGCCTCATTTACGACGAGTCCCCATTCGTCGGTGATGCTTGGGAGGATGCACGCACCGGCCGAGGCATAAAGGTCCGGTAGGTCGGCGTAGCTCCTGTGACCCAGGATATGGACGCTAGATTCAACCGAAAGCTCCGACGCCCGGCGGGCAATACCCTGGCGCAATGGACCGTCACCCGCGAGCACAAGATCCCAAGCATCGTTTAATTGCCTGCAGCGGTACCGCGCGAATGCCTCGACGAGAAATGGCAAATTTTTCTTTGCGATAAATCGCGCGCAGCAAAAGAAGTAGGCCTGCGGGACGTTGCGCCGCTTCTGCCTCGTGTACACATCTCCGGTGGCGTCGCGTTTCGCGAAATGCCGATTGTCAACGACGTCGAAACCCGTCGTGATTTTTTCCGCAGGAAAGCCGAGAGCCGACAGATACTCCGCATGTGGCGAGCCGGCGACGAATGCCGACTGATAGAGAGGCATGAGCTGCCTTTTCAACGTCTCGCGGCCAAATTTCCCACCGGCGCTTCCCGCGTAGCTATCGCTCATCAGGACAGTCGGTATTCCAAGGGCATTGCATATTCGCAGCGCCGCCAAGGCGAACGCTTCCGAATATCCGGGAATGGCCACCGCGTCGGGCCGGAAACGCTCCAGTTCTGCGGCAAGCTTTTTCGTGACCCGCGTTCGCGGCTCTGCGGCGCTTTTCGTCTGAGACAGCGCGATAACCCCGGCATCGCGCTTCCTCTCACGCTCGTCCCAGCCGTAGTCGCCATCGAAATCAGAATACTCGAGAGCGAGAACCGAATGGCGTTGCCTAAGGGCATTCAGGCGCGCCAAGTGATAAGGCCCATAACTTCGGAAAAGCAACGCTATTCGCAATGTCGCGCTCCGCGGCGTTGCGTGAGCGAATGTGCGTACCAAACTGGGTTCGCAACTCGCGCATGGCTTCTCCGATGCGCCAGAATCCGCAGGGCGACCACGGCCGGTATGCCGAAAAGCAATGCTCTGAACGTCCACGCCTCAATCGTTTGCGTGAGAAAGTATATCGATAACGCTGCGAAGATCGCGTACGCGGGCTGCAATCGGGCATCGGCCCGGCTCGCGCGCCAAAGCTTGCCGTAGAGCGCTCCCATGGCGAACACGGCGAGGGGAGCGAACATTCCGAATTCCATCCAGAAGTCGCCAACCATTCCGGGAGCGGCGCCGACTGCAACTTTACAGCCCGTGACGGTGGCAATTCTATCAACCGGGATACCGGCGTCCTGCGTCAGATCGATATCGAGTCCAACAGCTGCGAGGACGTCGGCATATTTCGTTGGCCAAATCGCCGAGGGCACGACGCGCGCCGCCATATGGGCAAAAACCCGCATGCCGTAAAACGCCTCTCCGGTCTCGTTCACATATCGGACGATGGCGGAGGAAAACAGATACTCATTACCCGACCAATTCTCGAGCATGCGCGACGCGGGACTATCCAGTGCCTTCTCCGATCCCAAATAGATCGCGTCGCGATTTGCAACCAACCATAGGAGCAAGCTGCCAACCAGGAGAGCAGCCGTAAACGCAAGCCAGAAGGGTATCCGCGGACGAAAGGTGAGGACATAGCTCGCCGCCAGTCCCGTGATCGCAAGAAAAGTCGGTCCCCGGCGCGCGCCGAGAATGCCTTGCACGAGAAGTGGAAGCAGAGCGATAAAAACAAGTATCCAGTGCTGGAGACGCATTCCGCCTTTGCGACGTGACAAGACGAGAAGTGGTGCAGCAATGAGGCCAAACTGCGCCGCCTCGCGGACGTAGCCGCTGTCGTCCCACCCTCCCCCGTAAGCGCGTCCGTAAGCGGCATCGAATCCGCCGACATTTATGATTCCGACAATCCAGGCGACAAATCCCAAGATGCCAAAAAGAATTGCGACGGCAAAAATCGCTCTTGCATCCTGCTCGCCAATGGAAATTGGCGGACCACCGACCGTGCGAGCGCCCCACCGTATTCCAAATATCAATGCCATGCACATGACCGCGGCAATGAATTGAAAGTCGGCGAGTTCATCCCAGTACCCAGCTCGCGACACGAATTCAAACTCGTCGGTCGCAAGACCGTAAAGGGGCAATGCTACGTAAAGGAACATCAACTGCGGAACGCAGTAGATGGTCGGATGGAAAACATCACGCCAGCGTCTCCAGTCGCGCAGGATCGCGAATGTGCAGATCGCAGCAACCAAACCTAAGAGTGCGTAATACACGTGGTCAGCAAGTATCGCGTTTCAGTGAATCGCTTGCTTCCATCTCGCGCCGTCTAATCGTTAGCCTGCACTCTGGATATTGCACCGACGAGGCGGTCTTCATATTGCTTCAATGTGAAGGATGCCGCTCGTTCCCGAGCGTTCCGCGACATGTTCTCGCGAAGATTTCTGTCCGTCACGATGCGTTCAATGGCCTCGGCTATGGCCGTCGCGGATCTTATTGGAACGATCAATCCGTCAATTCCGTTGCGGACAACGGAACCGCAGTTTGGAGTGGTGATTACCGGGACACCACACGCCATCGCTTCGAGATGCACCAACGCGAAGCTGTCGCATAGCGTCGGCAGCACAAAGACGTCGGCGGCGCCAAACTCCTTTCGCACCTCAGCCCTGGGAATTTGACCGACATAGCTTGGTCCATGAAAAAGTGAGTCATTCAAGATTTGACGATCGACCGGGCCGACAACGCGGACGTCGCAATCAACTCCTTTTTTCATGAGTATGCGTGCCGCCTCCGCGAGGTAGTGATTACCCTTGCGAAATGAAACACTCCCCACGAATAGCGCGCGCCCTCGCTCGGGCATAGTTTCTGTCTGGAGCCAGCTCTCGTCGATGCCATATGGAACGATGGCGACCCGGGCGGGGTCGGCGCCCAACGCGATGACGGCTTTCTTGACGAAGTCCGATGGTGCGATAATCAGGTCTGCAATTTCGTACTTCAATCGGTCGCGTTCACGTCCCGCATTTATGCGATCAATCGAATTTCCGTTTTGACGGCGACCCGGAAACCTCTTGTGCTCTTCGTTCAGCCAAAGCCCAACATCGGGTCCGATCATCGCTTCATGTACGATTTTGCAGCCGTGCAATTTCGCTTCCCGGCAGATCTCGATGTCTTCATTGACCAATACGGTGTAGATGGCATTGGCTCCGCCGAAATTTTCCTTCCGAGCGACTTCCAGCAATGATGCGGCGCTGTTTGCTCCGTCCTTTGCGAATATCTTCGCTGCGCTCTCCCGCACAACGGCGGCACGCGCCTCCCGCACTTTTGCGCGCGGAATTTCCGCCGGAAGTCTTCTCCCGAGCATGCGTCGGACCGGCGCCGGTCGATATGCGAGCGGCCACAACTGTTCGAGATGGCGCAACGGTCCCGTGTCGACACAGAAGTCCGTATATAAGCGCTCGAGCATTCCAGCCCGCTGCAGTACTGCTGGAAGCGCATAGTGCAACCGCGCGCCGGGTTGAAGCACCGCAAAGCGCAGGGGCGCGCGATCAAGCATAAGAATTTATCCTCTCGTAGACGTATTCATCTGAGCCTGACCAGATCGCCTGCAATTTTCCGACGGCGGTGGCCCATGTAAATTCTTCGCTTCTGGCGGCGACGGCGCTATGGAGTGCCCAATATCGATCGAGATTTCGAGCGTAGGATTCAATCGTTACAGCAACGTCTTCAGGCTGCGCGGACGCGTCGAAAAGATGTCCGCATCCGTTCGGCATCGTATCGGAAATTCCGCCGATGTCTCGCGCGAGCACAGGAATGCCTAACCGCAAGCTCTCTCTATTGGAGAGGCCGAACGCTTCCGCATTCGAGAACAGACAGGTGAAGTGGCAGGATTGGATGAAGCGCACGAACGTCGACAGTTCGTGGCGCTTGTCGATGAAGCCCACCACTTTCAACAAGTGGTGACGGGGACCAGTATCTGGTTCAAATCCGGCTGCTGCGATTTCAACCGGCACACGGCGCGCATGCAAGACATCTGCAATTTGAAGAAGGAATTGCAGATTCTTTCGTCTCCAGTCCTTGCCGATAAATCCCAGCCTTAAAGGTGAGACCGGGCCGCCAGACTTTGCGACGAACGAGGTGCTTTCATTGGCAGGCAAATTTGCTCCGGGTGGCACTACGTGAACTTTGCTTTTCGATATTCCGTAATGCTCGACAACCGAACGCGCTGCCCAGCGGCTCATGCACACGATACGGTCGGCTGCTTCGTACTGATCGCGCTCTCTTGCGACGGCGTCGTACGCCATTTCCTTTCCAACACCGCCTCGTCCGACCAATCCATAATCGTTGAAGTTCTGCGTCAGTGTCGCGTCGATGTAGAAGCTCGTTCTTCGAACCCCACTCTCCAAGGGTGGAAACAGCGGAAAATGACTTAGGACTTCGGCTTCGACATCTATCGGCTGCACCTGCTCGATCAGGCGGCGAAGAAAAGATGGGCTATATTGAAAGCCTCCCCTCTCCAGCCGCTTCATCGTTCTAGCGGCGTTCCAAGCGAGCCGATGATAGCGCAAGACTTTGGTATCAAGTCGCCATCCGTCATCGAGAAAGCGTGCGCTCTTCCCCGCCTCCAACAGAAAGAATGGCGTATTGCTCCATGTATCGATCGACGTCGCATCACCGAGACAGGTCAGGATGCGCATCAGGCAACCGCTGACGATATTGCTTCGGCATTGCGAAAAATAAGTGCTTCCCATCGCGCGGCGCATTTTTCGATGCTGTATTCAAGCCGAACGCGAATGGCAGCCGCGGCGTTGATATTTTCTCGAAGGTCCCGATCCCGCAAAAGCGCAGCGATGCCTTGTGCTAGCTTGCTTGAATCTCCCGGAGGCACAAGCATTCCCGCCTCTCCGTTTCCAAGAACTTCGCGGCATGCGGGTACGTCCGACGCTACGACGGCGACGCCGGCGGCCATTGCCTCGATGAGCGCAATGCCGAAACCTTCTGCGCGTGTCGTGCTGAAAGCGTAAACGTCCATTTGACCCAGCAATTCCGGAATATCGTTGCGGTTGCCGAGAAACTTCGTCCTGTCCGAGATCCCTAAGCTTTGGGCGTGACTTTCGAGCGTGTTGCGCAATGCTCCTTCGCCTACGATCCAAAGCTCGCAATCCGGAAATTGCGAGCACACAAGACTGAACGCATTTAAAAGCGTGCGATGATCCTTGATGGCATCCAGACGTGCGACCATCCCGATCACGGCTGGCCTCTTCGATCTGTCCTTACGTGAACGCGCCGCCCTGGCTGCGAGGCGAGAAATATCGATACCATTTGGAAGCGCGTGCGAATGCTTTGGCATGCCCACGCCGAGCTTCCGAAGCTCTCCATCAACCGCCGCGGAGCAGGACGCGATGGGACACCGAAGCAGTTGCGAAGCCAATGTTACGGCTCCCCATCTTCGCCGGCCCGGCATGTCCAGCGGCGGGGGATTTCCGGCCTTCACCGCGAGCGATTTTATGCCGGCGCTTCTCGCGGCTGATGCCGCGATCAAATGGGGCACACCGAAGACATGAATGATCAGCGCGTCCGGACAATTTTCTTTCAAGATAGCTCGAAGCCAGCGCCACATGGTGAGATTGGTCAGAGGCTTTTCAGGCGCGATGGTGAGCCGACAATTTTCGAGCTGCTCGAATTCCG
Source organism: Hyphomicrobium sp. 99 (assembly GCF_000384335.2). Lineage (NCBI taxonomy): Bacteria > Pseudomonadati > Pseudomonadota > Alphaproteobacteria > Hyphomicrobiales > Hyphomicrobiaceae > Hyphomicrobium > Hyphomicrobium sp. 99. The sequence goes on along the minus strand of NZ_KQ031382.1, from coordinate 1,302,813 downwards.
GCCCCAATGCGCGCGTGGCGGCCCCCAAGGCTAAAACATGCTGACGGAATCGCGGCTGCCAATGCTGGGCCAGGCGCAAACACGTCATCTCGGTGCCCCCTGCCCCAAGTCCGTGGACGATATGCATGAGCTGCGGCCGCGCGTTCACGCTGTTTGCCGGCCCGCGTCCGATAAGCGTGCAGCAAATGAAAATCCCAAAAGTGCGCCGTATTCACGCGCCATGGCTTCGCCGGAGAATTTTTGCAGAGCTGTTTCTCGCGCTCGGCTGGCGCGTATCCTTGCTGCCTGAGGATCGGCGCGTACGGCATCTATGGCATCGGCCAGCGCCGCGGCGTCTGCGGGCGGCACGAGCAATCCGAGGCTGCCATCGCCCAGAACTTCGCGGCATGCTCCAACGTCGCTCGCTACAATCGGCACGCGCGCAATCATTGCCTCGGCGAGCGCTATTCCGAAGCCTTCATCCGGCGTCGTCGAAAATGCGAATAAATCCAATCTTGCCATGATCGCTGGAACGTCGCGGCGCATGCCGAGGAGGATCACCCGATCAGAAAGGCTTTCGGCATCGATCATTTGCTCAAGCATTTGGCGTTGACTGCCATCGCCGACGATTTCAACTCTGATGTCTCGGCCTCGCTCCTTGAGTATTTTGGCGGCGCGGATCAAAGTGGTCTGATCCTTATGTTTCTCCAATCGCGCCACCATGCCTATCGTGAAGGACTTGCTTCTCTCTCGCGGCCTTAGCGCCACGCTCGGCGTGAATTCTTGGACAGGCACGCCGTTGTAGACGACGGCCGTTTCTCTTTGGCGCACGCCGAAATACTTCATCGTGCCCTGCTGAACGTACTGGCTGCAGCAGACGAGGCGATCAGTTAGTGGACGGCCAAGCTGAACCAATATCCTGAACTTTGCGAACGCCGATTTGTGGCGGTCATTCGGATAGTTTCCGACGTGGGCGATGATGTTCCGGACGCCACCCAATCTAGCACCGATCGCAATGAAGGCATGCCAACCGAACGGCATAGATAGCAGACCTTCCGCGCGATACTTGCGAGCGGTCGAGAAGACACGAGCTGCCAGAACGAAATATCTGACGAGCCCACTTTTTGAGATGCCGAGCGTAACTCGATCGGTGGCGAGCGCATCGAAATCTGGCGCTAGATCTGCTGGCGTCGACTTGAGGATGACGAGGACGGGACGAATTCCCCACGACAGCCAATGCTGGCATAGAACAAGCGCCATCCGCGGCGTTCCCTCTGCCGCGAGGGACGACACCACAATGAGCACGCATGGGCGATCGCGCTCCGTCCGGTGGTCATTCCGGCCGGCATTGCTGCCGCTCGCCGGGTGAAGCCCAACGGGTTCGATATGCTGATGACTAGTGATGCTTTCGGACTATCATTCAACGGACCAGACGGCAATGACCTTGGAGCAACAGCTGCGCCTTTTGTGTGGGACGCGATCGCCGTGCCTTAGTCCCCGTCTCTCTCGATCTTGAGACTTGTGAAGGCAAACGATCCCGCAACCAAAGTTTCGGAGGCCGACCGCGCATCGAGAATCAGCCGGATAATCTGCGCTCTGCAGCTGGCCGGAATGTCAAACCTCACCGAGAATTCTGCCCAGGCGGAAGATCCGTCCAGGAATGCCGGGCTCTCCCCGCGTGGACGAGCGAGCTGCTCAAGACATGCGATCTGCCATTTGAGACCGCGTAGTCCCTTCAGGTTCCCCTTTGAATTCCCGAGAAGACGATAACGCCCTGGAGCCAATTGGAGGAATTGATAAATCGGCCGGAAGTCGACACGCCCGCCGCCGAGCTCAACCGACAGCGCGTTCTGGTCAGTCAGACCTTGCGCGGCGATGATTTCCGCCAGTGCGCGATCACTTCTCTCGATCGTCCAGTCGAATGGAAGACCTGAAGGGGCAAATTGGAAGTTGCCATTGAAAAGCGGGCCCGCGGATCTCAACTGGCTCGGCGGAAGAAGCTGGAGCCAAGAGGAATATGCGAGCTCATATTTTTTTTCGTCGATCAGGTATCGAAGATACGCGTTGATCTCCTTAGGTGTCGGGGGATGCTCCGAGGGCAGCAATCCGAGAAGCAATTTGGCGGGCGCATCGACATTGCTCGTCGCTCCGTTGACCGCGCGAAAGAACTTCTCGCGCCACGGCGGCGCCGTTGAGAGCGTTGCGATCAAGGCTTCCGTACCCCCGGGCATCGCCGCGATTTGGGAGAGTGCGGGAGCGACCCCGGATATCAAATCCGGTCTAATGCGAAGCAAGGCATTCGCGTGATTAATCGCACTTTCGATATCCTTCGCGGCAAGACTTTGCCGCATTAGCCAGTCGTGAGCCGCGGGTCTCCTAAGCGACCTTGCCTCGGCAGCCTGCATAAACCTAGTTGCCGCCACCGTATCTTCGCTGGCTGCCGATAGAATTCCAAGCAGCTCGAACGCCGAAGCATTGAGCGGTTCAGCGTTGAGCACACGCAGAAGGTGCTGCTTGGCCTCATTTGTTTCCAAGTTCGGCTTAGGAATTCTGCCGTCGGCTTTCGCGCTTTTTGCGACCCAGTTATTGACAAGCTCAAGCTCGGCGTTTGCGTCAGACACACGGATCGCAAGCGCCCATTCCGGGTCAAATCGTTCAAGGCAAGCAACGACGGTCCGCGAAACGACGAGCCAACTCAGAACGAGAGCCAACGCAGCGAGCGCAGCGGCAAGACATGGCCGTGACAGCTGTGATGTCGTCGATTCGGAATTTCCATCGTTCGGAACTGTCACGCTCACAGCGGCCAGATCCGCCTTCGAAGCGTTTTCCCAAGGCGGCTGTGAGGCGTGCAACCCTTACCCCGGTGTTGGCGTGCCGGTCGCCTCTTCGCGAGTGCTCGCGGCCTATCACCGCCGTTCGAAGAGTTCCACAAGGAGGGTGCCCGCGAGCCGTCTTGCTTTTCGCGACTGTCGCGCTTGGCGGCCTTTACTTCATTCCACGCAATTAGAACTCTTTGGGCCAGCCGCGCCTTGTGCGGATCTCTGCTCACGTCTGGATGAAGCCATTTGAGCAAATACGCCATATGCCGGCGGAGTTCCGTGGCGGTCGCTGTATCGTCGAGACCAAGCACGCGGTAGGCATCCGAATTCCACGCAAGCAGAACTTGTTCGATAAAGAAGATTGCGGCGTCACGATTTGCAGAAGAGGCACGCTTATTCACTTCCTCAGCTTCGCATTCCGCGCCCGCTTCAGCCGCAGCGAGCCGCAGAAGCAGGAGAACGCCAAGCGGCAACGGCGCCGATCTCATCATACGGACTTGCGAGGGCATGCGGAGCAGATCGAGCGCAGCCTTCAATGCGGGGTTCTGACTTCCTTTCATGATGGTCCGAGGATTGTGTGCGCCGTACTGCGGACGCTCGCCACCGAGGTGCCATATGAGAACGCGTCGGCGCCATAACCGTAGCTGTATCCATAACCGTAGCCCGCCGTCTTTGCGTCCAACTTGGTGATGACGCCGCCGATCAGCGGCCCCTTCGATATTTCGAGACGCTTGAGCGCGCTTCGGACTGCCCCACCCCTCGCCAATCCGCTACCCATTACGAAAATCGTCGCCTCGGCGGCATTCGACAGCAGCAGAGCATCCGCTAAGCCGAGCACCGGCGGCCCATCAATGATGACGAGATCAAAAACTTCGAGGCTTCCCGATAGTAGCGACATGAAATGGGGGCTAGCGAGAAGATCCGCGGCGTTCGGTGGCAGAGGACCGGAAGAGAGAAAGGCCAAATGTGGGGTGGCGGTCTTCTGAATTGCATCCGGTGGCGTGCACGCGCCGGCCAGACACGAACTTAGTCCGACAGAGTTATCCGCTTCGAGATATTTGTGGAGCGAGGGGTTTCGCATGTCGGCATCGACGAGCAGAACGTTCAGTCCCAAGCGCGCGAAGTGTTGGGTGATCGCGATCGAGCTGATCGACTTCCCCTCTTGCGCACCAGCGCTCGTCACGAAGAGCGTTTTTGGCATACCTCGCGGTGTCGTAAATTGTAATGACGTGCAGAGAGAGCGATAGGCTTCCGCCAGCGGAGACCTGGCATCGAGAAGAGCCTCCTTCACGTCAACGCGCGAATTCACAAGGGGAATGACACCGAGCGTTACGAGCCCGCCGACACGCTCGGCCTCTTCAACGGAATCTATGACATCGTCGAAATTTTCAATGACGTAGGCGAGCGCGATACTTATCCCAAAGCCCAAAAACAGAGCGAGCAGCACGGACTTCATAAGCTGCGGAGAAGATGGCGAACTCGGCAGGCTTGCCGCATCGACCACGAAGACGTTGTTGCTTCCAACACCACCCGCAACATCGACTTCCTTATATCTTTGCAGAAGCCCGTTGTAGAGATCCCTATTGGTATCGACCTCTCGCTTTAAAATGTTGTACTCGATCGAGCGCTTCTGAAAATCGAGAACGTCGGTGCGCAGCGTTGCGACCCGTGCCGTGATTTCATTTTCCTGACTGAGCGAAGACTCATAAGCATTCTTCAGCGAGGCACGGATCGTTCTAACCTCCGCCGCGAGTTGCCGATCCACTTCCCCTATCTTGTTTTTGATTTGAACCATGACAGGGTAGCTCGGCTTGAACGTCTGCAGCTTCTCCTGGTACTCGGTCACGAGATCGTTGCGTTTAGCGCGCAAGCCGTCGATGGCGTTGCTCGATAGAAACTGCGGAAAGTTCAGCGCGTCAGATTTCTCGACCTGTCTCCAAAGCTGCTCGTTCTTTATCCGCTCGCGCGCAATGTTGCCGAGGGCCGCACTGGAATTCGCGAGATCCGTTTCGACCATCGACGAACTTGCGCCGATTGAAACGATTTGCTCCTTCTCGGCAAAGGCGAGCATCGCCTTCTCTGACTGCTCCAGACGCAATTTCAGTTGTTTGATTTGGTCTTCAAGAAATGCCTTTGCGTAGGCGTTCGCCTCGAAGCGCTTATCGAGGTTGGAGGCAATAAATGCGTTTGCATATGCTGCGGAAATTTTTTGGCTGCGAGCCGGATTGGGATCGGAATATGAAATATCGACAAGACGAGATCCCGGTATCGGGCGCACCGAAATGTTCTGCTCTACGATGGCAGCGGCGTTTGAGACGAGTTCTCTCTGGCTCTGCGGGGCACCGGATTGGGCGGGCCGCAAGATACTCCTGATTGTCGCGAGAAAAGAGAATGAGCGAGGCCGAAAGAAATCTTGGTCGTCTGCTAATCTCGCAAGTTGCGCCACTCTCTCGGCCAGGCTTCTACTAAGCAGAAGCTCATATTGGGTCCGCAGAAATTCGGCGTCGGTTCCTTCGACGGGCGTGATGTTGCCGCCTTCGACAATTTTCGCGACGCTGCGGTCAATTTGAAGCCGTATCTTGGACGTGTAGAGCGGCGTCATCATCAAAGTTCGGACGGTGCCTAAGGAAAATGCCGCGACGGTAACGGCAAAGATCAACCCCTTGCGTTTCAGCAAAATCCTTAGCGCCGCTTGCATCTTTCGAGCAAAGTCGGCGCCTTTTTCCAGCGGCTGATCGAGCCCGCGGCCTCCGTACATCTCGTATGGATCATTCGGCTCAAGGGCTCGGATGTCCGCATATGTTAGAGGCGTGCTGTTTGCGTCTCTTGGAGAAGTCATGGAGCCGTCATCTAAGGGGATCGAAAATACGGCAAGCGCGCCGCCTACAAAAACGGAACGAAGAAGTTTGTGACCGGGAGCACTTTCAGCAACGCCTGATAGGATTCCTTCATCGCCGAGTTACTGACGACGACCACATCGCCTTCGACGATCGGCGGGTCCTTGGCTTTTCCCGATCGAATATCTCCGACATCAAATTTTGCGGCAGATCTCTCGCCGTTTACATTGCGGAAGATGGCGACGGAGGCGTCGGCAGTATCGGTGAAGCCGTCGGCGGTCGCGATGACTTGCAGAAGCGTTGCCGGCCCGCGCAGCGGATATACTCCGGGTTTCTTCACCGAACCATCAACGGTTACACGCTGGCTGTTGTATTCTTTGATGTAGACATTCACCTGCGGTGACTGAAGGTAGTCTCGACCGAGACGCTCTGTCAGATCACGTTCGACGTCGCGCGGCGTCTTGCCAGCGGCATGAACTTCTCCGGTGAGCGGAAGATTGATCGTGCCGTTCGCGGCAACCTGAATGGTCTTGGAAAGCTCGGGAACTTGGAAAACTGAAACCTCGACGACGTCCATCGGGCCAATTTTGTATCCGGCGTTTCCGGGATTCGACGCCGACATCAGTTCCGCAGCTTGGCGGGATTCCGTTTCGCCGAGCGCAATTGAATGCGAAGGCGACGCTATTGGCGCGCCGGTTTTATTAATCGGGGAAGATGCGCTGGTGAGATGCGAGCCTTCACTCAACGAGGCTCCACATCCCCCAGCCATCAGCGCGAGCACGAGGCATGGCACGACGGGTGTGCGACCCGCCCGCCCGTTCACTGGGACGGAATGATCAGGCGCTTTTGAATACAGCATTCGTTTTCTGTGCCAATGACAGAGGAAGGTTTGACGGCGGCGTGTTTGTGAGAATGCCTCGCGGACGCGTGAGAACGAGGCTATTTGCTTCATATTCGCCGACGCGCGATGCGGCCGCATCCCACCCTCTCTTTAAATCGGGGGCCCGGCGCTTGGTATCGTGCGCATCGGTTGCGAGGAGGTGGACAAGTCCTTCGTCCAGCAGACGTTCAGCCCAATATTTCGCGGACCGGCCAAATTTTCCGAGCAGCGACCCGGAGGTGATCTGAAGCCAAACGCCCGTGTGAGCGAGACGCTGAATCAATCCGAATTGCGGCTCGATCCAGGCAAGGCGTTCTGGATGAGAGAGAATCGGTACGTAGCCGGCAACGATCAGCTCGAAGAAAAATTTATTCAGAGGCTCTGCGCGTACGTGCATCGGCAGCTCAACCAGCACATAGTGGCTATCGGCCAGCGTCAGGATTTCCTTTGTCCTGAGCTTTTCGACGAAGTCTACGGAGATATGGGCGTCGGAACCACTGAACAGCTGCAAGTTCAATTCAGATCTCGCGAGCGCATATCTCAATTTTTCGGTCGCTTCGCGAATTTGCGGTCCGTTGTTGTGATAGAGGCCCGGCAGGATATGCGGCGTACAGATGACCGCCTCCACTCCGTCTTCGATCAGCGCAGCGGCCATTTCGAGCGAAGTCTCGATGCTGGGCGCGCCATCATCGATCCCCGGCAAAATGTGGCAATGGATATCGATCAAAGGCCGCCCCCAATCACCGTTATCTAGTCCTAAAGTAGCATACCTATTGCTATCTGAATTTTTCAATCGTGAGTCAAGCTGCCGAAGCTCGTTACGTGTGTGTCAAACCTACATCTATACACTTTTTCCTGCCTTCTACGGGGCCCGCTGTCTTTCCAAACCCCGAGTCCCCAGATATAGCACTATAGTGTCATCGTGGTATAGGAGGCCCATCAATGCGAACGCGCGTGGTCATAGCCGCCGCTTGGCTTCTAGCCGGATTTTCGTCCGCGGAAGCAGCGAGCGTGACAGTGCTTAAGGGGGAAGCCCTCGCCAGCCGTGGAGATGGCTACGAGACACTCAAGGGTTCCGCGAATTTTGGTGCGGGGGACGTGATCGTGCCGAAGATCGGCAGCTCGGTGAAAGTGACGTTTTCAAACGGCTGCACCGTATTCCTCGGGGCGGGCATGGTATTCAGCGTGCCGATCAATTCCCCGTGCGGCGGCCCTTCGACAGCCGCCAGCAGCAGCGGCGGTCTCCAGGAAACGGATACCGCGCTCATTCAGGATTGGTCCGCGGCAACGCAAACGACAGCATTCGACGCGACGCAGCCAAACCTCCTTCCGTACCTTTTGGGTGCGGTGGCGATCGGCGGCGTTTCTGCTGCGGCCGTGGGCCTGAGCGGAGGCGGAAATCCAACGAGTCCATGATCGGGCATCAATGCTCGATGGCGTCACCCGTTGCGGCCTCGGCTAGGAAAGCGCTGCTACTGATAAGCGACATCATTCAGCGCCGACGGTTGCCCGAGTTGGCTCCGAAGAATGGACTTCTGTACCTAACGGGCGGCGTCTTGGCGGCGTCTATGGTTCTGGGCGGGGCGACGAGGAATGGCTTTCCCGGCGATGTAATCCTGCAATTTCTCTCCATCATCCTTCTTATAGCGGCGCTCCGTGAGATCGCTATTGCCGGTTCTTTTCGGCATTTCAGATGGCCGCTTATTTTCGTCGCTGCGTTGGCACTTGTTCCGGTGCTCCAGCTTGTTCCGCTTCCGCCGGAGCTGTGGAGCCGGTTACCAGGACGCGGGTTGATTTCGGAAACGTATTCCCTGATCGATCGCCCTCTTCCGCCGTTGCCACTGACGATGACTCCATCCGCGACTTGGCTAAGTGGCCTGGCGTTGCTTCCTCCCGTGGCTGTCTTTCTCGGAACTTTGGCGCTCGGCTACCGCCATCGCGAACGCCTCAGCTACGTTGTTATCGCGATGGGAGTGGGAAGCGTCGTACTCGGTCTGCTGCAGCTCGCGGAAGGGCCGAACAGTTCGCTGCGCTTTTACGACATCACCAATAAAGCCGAGGCTGTTGGCTTCTTTGCGAACAGAAATCATTTCGCAGCGCTTCTCTATGTGACCACGCTCTTCGTCGCTGCACATCTCGTCGATGCGATCGGAGTGGCGGGACAGAAAGCGCCCCGGCGCAGACTCGAGTCCAATGTCGTTCTCCCTTTGATGATTTGGCTGACGGCACTTCTCATGCTGACGGCGGCGCAAATGATGGCACGATCTCGGGCCGGCCTCGTTCTAACGGACTTGGCGCTGGCCGCTGCCATCGCGATTGGTGTGACTGATCGGCGGATCAAGACTTCGAACCGCGGCTTCGGTCAATTGGTTGTGGGATCGGTGGCGGGAATTATTTTCCTATTAGCGCCGCTCGCTATCTACCGCATTTTCGATCGGTTCGGAGCAGACCCCTACACCGATGCTCGCATCGCCTTCGCGCGCAAAACAGCCTCCGCCGCTTATGCCTATATGCCGTTCGGTTCCGGCCTCGGATCCTTCGTTCCCGTTTACCAGCTGTTTGAGACCACGTCGGATCTCGGCCTCACTTATGCCAATCACGCTCACAACGACTTTCTCGAGGTTTGGCTGGAGACAGGAATATTCGGCCTTGTTGCAATGGTTCTGTTTATCGTTTGGATCGTGAAGCGCACCGCTTTGGTGTGGAAAGATATTTCTTCTTCTCAACTGCGCGGCATCGATATCGGACTTGCTCGTGCAGCTTCCGCGACTGTGTTGCTGCTGCTTGGCCATTCTCTCGTTGATTATCCACTTCGCACCACGACGATGATGACGATTGCGTCCGTCGCACTCGCGTTCCTGATCACGCCCGCGCACTCACATGAGAAGCGGCTGAGAAGCGGCGCGCAGCTCGCACCCTCCGAGGCACTCATTCGCCGGTCGCAGCAATTAACTAACACGAATTAATTTAAATATAACTCTTTCGGACTATTTCGCTTTCCCAATGGCCGAAAAAGAGGGGGAGTTTATGGACGCGCAGCCCGACGAACCTCATCCTTTGAGTGCAGCGTTGGGGGCTGCTGGCATTGCCGGGGGCTTGGGATTATCGATCTTTCTCGCCATCCAGCTGTCGGCTGACAATTTCATCGCGATCCTACCTGCGAACGGCATCCTGATAACTGCATTGATTTTCTTATCCGGCGTCAAGCTGCGACTGTTCACACTTATGCTCGGCGCAGTCGCCGCCATGTCGATCAGCGGCACGCTGAGTGGATCGACTGGCGCCGCACTAGCCTTCGCCCTCGCGAACACGGGAGAGCTGTTGATCGCGTCGTATCTCATAATCGGCATTCGCAGTCGAACGAAGGTGACGGCTGGCTCCGATGTCATGAAGGATCAGCTGAGCGATTTTCGGCCCAGATATTCGATGGAGCGCGATTGCTTGACCGGCCTTGCCAGCCGGACGCTTCTCATCAGGCACATCGAAGCAGCGCAATCTCGCAGCGATGAAGTGGCGCTGCTGTTCATCGATCTCGACAATTTCAAATGCGTCAACGATACCTTCGGCCACAATATCGGCGATTACCTGCTGAAGACGGTCGCGGGGCGATTGCGTCATAGCGTGAAAGAAGCCGACGTCGTCGCGCGGCTTGGCGATGACGAGTTCGCCGTGTTGCTGAGCAAAGGCACACAACCGGTGGCGGCGGGAATCGTTGCGCGGCGTATTTCGGATTTTCTGAATGCGCCGATGACGGTTGGCGGCCATGACATCCGCGTTGGCGCGAGCATCGGTGTCGCCTGCTGGCAGCCCGACACGACCTCCGCATTGGAACTCTTTCGACGGGCGGATGTGGCTCTTTACCGAACAAAATCGACTGGGCGCGGGAATTATCAATTCTTCGAGCCGGAAATGGACCGGCGCCTCCAAGAGAGGCAAGAGATCGAGCAAGACCTGCGAAGAGCCCTCGCGGATCATAGTTTCGACGTTCATTATCAGCCGATTGTGCGGCTTGCTACAAATGAAGTGACTGGACTTGAGGCGCTGATCCGCTGGCGTCATCACACGCGCGGAAACGTGTCGCCGTCGGAATTCATCCCCATTGCGGAGGAGATCGGAATCATTGCTCCGATTGGAGACTGGGTTCTTCGGCGTGCGTGCCACGACGCGGCCAATTGGCCCGAACATGTAAAAATATCCGTGAACCTATCTCGCGCCCAGTTCGAATCTCCTTACGTCAAGGATCGTCTCAGCGCAGCGCTGTCCGAAACGGGTCTTGCCCCCAATCGGTTGCAACTTGAAATCACTGAGACGACGATCATGGCAGATTTCACAAAGGCCAATTCGTTGCTCGGCCAATTTCGTGAACTCGGCATCGAGACGGCGATGGATGATTTCGGAACGGGCTATTCGTCATTAAGCTGTCTTCGAAGCTGTCCATTCGACCGCTTGAAGATCGACCGCTCTTTTATCAACGATTTGACGACGAGCCTCGAAGCCCGATTGGTTCTTGCGACCATCGTCAAGCTGGCAACGACGCTTGGGATGCACACGACGGCGGAAGGAGTCGAAACGCAAGAGCAGTATGAAATCGTGAAGGCCGAGGGATGTGGGGAGATCCAAGGTTATTATTTTAGCCCTCCGAAATCCGCGGCAGAAATCTCTGATTATTTCGCCGCACGGGCGAACGGCTCGACCACCGCGGCGTGAGCGGAGCGCTGGCGCTACGGACTAGCACCACGTCGTGCACCCCGCTGCAATTTAAGGTGGAAATCAGAAAATAAGAAAGCGGTGTTCAGGGCGCGGTTGCAACAATGCGCCGCTAGCCTTCGTGAGCGGCGCTCGCTAATCACTGCCCGTTGGCCGGGGGCAGAATGATTCCTATTCGCTAGTCAGCGCCGGGCCATTTCCATGTCACTGCTGCAGGACTGCGATGAAATCCTCTCCCTCGCGTGAACCGCCAGTCTATGTCGTGCTCGTCGACAGCCGAGGCGTCATCATGGACGTGAGCGCCAAAGCCGGACCGGCAGATGGCAACCAGAAAATTGCTCTCGCGCAATATCCTGTCGGTGACTCGTATTTCGATCACTGCGATGATGATAACCGCGCTGAGATACAAGCGCTTCTGAAGCGCAAGCGTAGCCTCGTCTCATTTGTCGTGCCTTCGCGTCCCAAGCAGAAGCAGTGGGTTGTCGTCATCGGTGTTCCTGTGAGTTCGGATGCCGCCAGCGGAGCGGTTCTCATGCACGTAGATATCGCGGCGTGGATTCCCGAAGCCAAAGAGACCGAGACGGTATCGAAAGCTCCGAAAGCTCCGGTCGCGCTCAATCCCGGTCTTATCCAGGACACCATCGCGCGCGCACTTTTCCAACAGTTCGGCCCGGGTTTTGGAGAAGCGCCTGTCGCGCCGATTCTGCCGCCGGATGTTGAATCTCTCAGTCCGAGGCAGCGGGAAGTTCTAATGCTGCTCGGCGCCGGCAAGAGCAACGCCGAAATCGCCGATGAGCTTTCCTGTTCGTTGAATACCGTAAAACGGCACGTAACCGCAGTATTGCAAAAGCTGCGATTGCCGAACAGAACGCGCGCCGCGATGATCGCAAACCAGCTCAATCTGCGTGCGAAAGGCTAAGGCGTCCGACATAGTCACGCTTGCACACTCATTTTGCTCGTGGCATCGAGGCGCGGCCTGCGCGTTAGGCGCCGCTGTTTTCTTGGCGGTGCGAGAACCGTCTCAAGGATGTCTGGGCTCCTCGCTTCCTTCATAAGATGCACGACCGTCCTCGCGAGCGAGAGCTCGTCGACTGACGATTCCATGGGTGGCGAAACGATCGACATGCGAATGCGTGGCGCCGCGGTTGCTTGCGTCGTCGCGAATTTGGCAGCGAGAAATGCAGTCGCAATCGGTATCGCGGCAGGGCCAGACGCGGGCGCCACACATATAAAGTGCAGATCCCCATCGATGTAGGGCAGCACGGCGTCGAGACAGTGGAGCAGCCGACGCGTTCCCAGATCGATTGCCTTTTCGGTTGTCATCCGCTGCCGCTTCGATGGAGCCAGCTCCAGAACAATAACGTCCAATCGCTCAAACTGCGCGAAGGCGATTTGGAAAAATTCGCGCAACGAGTTCGGCCGATCCAAATCCACCGGCTGACAGTGCGTGCCCTCGCGCCCATCGATTTTAGCGTCGAGCGCTTCGAACCTCGCAGGCGACGCGCCGAGTGCCAGCCGGCCGCCCTGCTCGACAATCAGTCCAGTGAGATCTTCGCCGCATGCGGTCGTCGCGCACGGGATCGCTGCGACTTTTCCCGTCAATGCCCGAGTTGGGCCGTCACGTTCATGGTCCATAAGCCCGGTCTCGCCTCCGCAACCTTCGATTGCACTCCGAAGTGCTAGTTCACATGCCTCCGGAGGTCAATTCTTCACTATGCTCCAGTCGTGATCGTCGGTGGATGACCCAAACCGAAGCCTATTTGCTTTCCTTGACGTAGGCCGCGTAGGCGTCAGGAAACCCGCGCGTGGAGAAGGTAAGGTTTAATGGCATTTTCGAAGTGCTCTGCACGGTGGCGGAGATTTTTGAGGCCTTGCGTACCTGCGCGAGTATCGGCTCCGTCAGATCGAATGATGCGAAGCATGCTGCCCGGTGACAGGCGGCGTACGGCACTGTCAACCTAGCTTGGTTCTCAAGGTCTACGACCACCCCCTCCGGCAGAGAAACGCCGACGGGCAACCGAAGTGATCCCTTGAGCTTACCAGTCTGATCCCTGCCAATCGTCAGCATGCCGACCGTCGTCTTCAGCTTTTCGCTTACGAGGGTTTGCGACAGCCCGCAGGATTTGCGCCCCTTTACCGGAGCCTCGCAGGCAACCAGCCAGTCGCCGATGATCTCGCTCCTCGGCTGTGCCTTCGCGACATCGATCGACGCGGGAGCTTCCGCACTCGCCACGCCGGCGAAGGCGAACGCGACCAACACGGCACAAGCCGAAAAACGCAGAATGGATTTTTTCATCTCAACATCTCCAATGAATGACACACGCAATTTGGGGGAAAGCGGCACTCGGGGACGCGGCCGGAGGGCGATCGGGAGCTGATCGCCCTCCGACCCAACCTCACCAGTCGACCCGGACGCCGAGGCTTCCGCCGTATCCGACGAAATCATCTTTTCCGAATTGCACGTTGCCCTTGGCGAAGGCGCTAAGGCCATTGCCAGTCAGGCTGAAGACGTTGACGCCGCCCGTGACCTCACCAAGCGCGCCAGTTAGATCATCTGCCGCCTTGAGCACGTAATCGCCACTCGTCACGTCTGCCGTGTTGTTACCGAGAAATTCGTAGAGTGCGCTTACACCGATGAACGGCTCGTACTTTGCTTTCTCTTTCGCGATCCCGGTTCCAAGACGCACACCGAGACGGCCGCGCAAGCTATCGCCATTCGAGAAGTTCACCGAAGCATCGTAGAGATCCATCGTGTCTATGTTGGCGTTGACATAGGAGAGGGTCGCTCCCGGTTCGATGAAGGTATTGCCGTACGTCGTGCGATACCCGACATCGATGACGCCGCCGATGGCCGTCAGACTTGCGTGTTCATTTACAGACTGACTTCCGGAGTATTTGACGTTCCCGAGATTTGCCATGAACTGACCGTCGATGAACCACCCGCCTTGCAGGTAGGTTACGTAGGCACCCACGGCGCCGCTCTGGAAATCAGCACTGTTTGCTGAGTGATCGAAATTCAATTCAGATCTTAGATAGCCGCCCATTATGCCGGCCATCCAGATGCCATTTCCAGATTCGGTGCTGCGGATAAAGTCGTAGCCACCGATGACGCCGCCGCCGTCCATCTGGGTGGCGACGGAATGTCGTTCGGTCGAATTCATCAGTGTGAACGCGTGGTTCGTAGACCGCGATTCCGATGCGCCCAGCACCTTGGCCCAAACTCCAGACGAAGGCTTTGTGCATCCGGCGTTCGGATCTTTGAGGCTGACGGGCGCACACGTCTCATTCAGTGCCGTGCGCAAGTCGGCCGTTCGATCGAGCCACGCGCCCGCTGCGTTGTGCCAGATCGATTGAGCCGCCGACGTCAAACTGGGCAGCTCGAAGAACGTATGATTCGGCGCGCTGGCGAGAACCCATTCGTTCGAACCGTTGAGATAGAGATCGTATGAAAACATGCCCGTATCAATGGGACCTTTGGCGAGGAAGAAACTTCCTGCCGGCAGCGAGCCGGTGGCCTCCACGACGAGGATGCCGTTGGGATTGTAGGCGCCGAAACCAGCATCGACGTTGTTGACATAGATCGCGGTCGAACCCGTCACATCGCCATCGATCACAAGCACGTCGGAACTTGAAGTCGATGGTCCTCCGAGGAAGGCATCCACCTTCAACGCACTTTCACCAACTGCGCCGTGATAGGTCAGAGCGCCACCGTCAGTCGGCTCGAGAATAAATACATCACCCGTGTAGCCGTCCTGCAGATCGATTGTGCCTGTGGCGCCGCCACCCCCGTTGTTGAAGTATTCGACGCCCGTTAGAACCGTGGTGTCGTTATAGGCCGGGTTGTTCGGATCGGTAGTGTAGATTGTCCCGGTGTTGTTGAACGCATCAGCGAAGCCGCCACCAAGGTCACTTGTGCCGGTGAAGTGCCAGCTATCGTTGCTCGTGTTGTTGAAGGTGTTTGCCGCATACGTGTCGCCCGCGGCGGAAAGATCTATGCGTCCGATCATCGTGCCGTCGTTGTTGATCGTGACGGCGCCGCCTCGGGCTTCAACAATCAGATCTCCAGTCAACGCGCGTGAGGTGCGAATGAGGCCTTCAGCGTAGTTGTTGATCGTCGCCCCATCGTCAGTCGAAAGCTCGATTGTTGCACCGTGCCTTCCAGAGCTTTCGATCAATCCGGACGAATTAATTGTTGCGGAATCGGCATTGATGGCAATCGCGCTTCTGCGGCCTTTGATCGTGCCGTCGCCGTTGTCTATCGTGACGGATCCGTCAGCCCTAACATCGACGCCGGTACCACGACGACCCTCGATCCTGCCGTCGTCGTTATCGATCCAGACGTCGCCATCGACGCGGCTGATCTTGATGCCGTCGTCCCGCCCCTTGATCGAGCCTCTCCGATTCTCGATTTCGACATCGCCATCAACATGACTGACGTTGACGCCGTCTCCTCTTTCGCCGCGAATTTTCCCACCGTAGCTGTTCGAGATGATGACATCATCGTCGACATTCCTGATTTTCACGCCGTCATCGCGACCCGTGATCTTGCCGCCGAAGCGATTGTCAATGCGGACGTCATCATCGACGTTACGGACATCAACGCCGTTTCCGCGTTCACCTTTGATACTGCCGCCGTACCGGTTGTCGATAGCGACTTCGTCTTCGGTGTCTTCGATGTGAATACCGTCGTCGCGGCCTTCAATCCGTCCTCTGCGCTTATTGTCGATACTTACTGAGCCATCGGTGTCTTCAATGTGAATGCCATCGCCATTCCGCCCGCGGATGCTACCGCCCGAACTGTTGGTAATCCTCACATCATCGGCATCCTCAATCTGGATACCGTTATCGCGGCCCTTAATCTTGCCGCCGAAGCGATTATCGATGCGGACATCGTCGACATCCTCGA
Source organism: Hyphomicrobium sp. 99 (assembly GCF_000384335.2). Taxonomy (NCBI): domain Bacteria; kingdom Pseudomonadati; phylum Pseudomonadota; class Alphaproteobacteria; order Hyphomicrobiales; family Hyphomicrobiaceae; genus Hyphomicrobium; species Hyphomicrobium sp. 99. The sequence goes on along the minus strand of NZ_KQ031382.1, from coordinate 1,286,685 downwards.
TGTCGATGCCGTCGTCGTCTCGCCCGGTGATCCGGCCTCCGCGGCTATTGTTGATGCTGATGTCGTCGCGAACATCGCGCACGTGTATGCCATCGTCGCCACCAGTGATCTCACCGCCGACGCTATCGATCTTAACATCGCCGCGGACTCTTGAAATATCGATGCCGCTGTCGTCGCGGCCAGAAATCCTTCCGTCGTTGTTTGATATCTTCACATCGCCGCGGACCTTGTAAATTTCTACGCCCGAATCTCCGCCGGAAATTCTACCGCCTGAATGATTGTCGATCGTCACGTCGTCGCGGACGTCGCTAATATCGATGCCGTCGTCGCGGCCTGCTATCCGGCCGCCGAAGCTGTTATCGATTTTCACATCATCATTAACACGCCCGATATCGATGCCGTCGTCGTGCTTGCCGATTATGGTACCGCCAAAGCGATTATCTATCGTTACGCGATCATCAACGTCGCGAATGTGCACGCCATCGTAGTGCCCTTCGATCCTGCCCCTGAAGCGATTGTCGATGGAAACGTCGGACCCTGCGTCGTCGATATTGATGCCGTCATAGCCGCGACCAATGATTTTTCCCCTAAAACGATTATCGATGCGGATGTCGCCTTCGACGTCGGTAATCAATATCCCTTCATCGGAGCCCTTGATTTCGCCTCCGCGATTTTTGACAGATGCATCGCGGCTGATGTTGTCGATGCGGACGCCCGGCCCTCCTGTGTTGACGATGTCATCACCGTCATTGTTGACCCGGGCATGATGTTTATCGTGGATATAAACGCCGCCGCTGGGGTCTGCCGCTGCGATCCCGCTGCCGACAACTAGCGTCAGCGCCAACGCCGATATGAAGCATGACGGCGGGGCGAAGGCGTGAAGACGAGCCCGTTCGGGTCGCCGTTGTCCAAAAACGAATTTCCAGGTGTCGGCGTTTTGGCCAGGTTTGGCAGGCACAGATGCGCGCTTGCGATCCATGAAATGTCTCCCCAAATGTTCGGAACGCAGCACGCGCAGTCTCGCGCTCGGAAAAGCGGGTGCTTTCCGATGAACATTGTCAGAGCAGCCGCGCTGCTGCGAATCGCGAGTTGTAGTTCTTAGGTACTATATGAGTAGTACCGAGAAAAGCGTCCGCCCACTGCTTTGTGGGTGGGCTTCACAGAATTTGTCGCCTGCGAAGAGAATTCCGCGCACATAGTGGCTTGATCGTCTCAGCCTGCTGCGCAGAAAGAGAAACGAACGTGAAACAATCGGGCGCCCGCGCGGCTCAGCCGCCGCGCGATGCACTCCGTTCGAGTATGATCAATTGGTTGTTAAGCGTGGGACAAGTGTGCGAGCGAGCGGAAGAGCTGGCCGTGATCAATTCTTCGAACGGCTTGCGCCACGTCGCTCTCAAGAGACGCGGATGAGTTATTGGGGCCACGGGGCAGCAACGCAGTGCGAGAACTTGCGGCAGGCGACTCTTGCTTAGCGGAGGATTGATGTTCGCTTTCGGCGGACCTTGTCCGCTGCGATCTCAGCGAAGCGCGCCATGCGTCGAGCTCCGAACAAAAGCTCGCAACGTCGAACTCAGGCGCGTCCCGATTTTCAATTCCATATTCGGGAGATGTTTCAGAAGTCTCGGATACGGGTTGTCTTTCCAATCTGGACGGGCGCGGGCTCGAGCCGTTGGCTTGGGTATCAGCGGCATTTCCAGGCCTATTCTTAACAACCGGCGCGACTGACGATGCATGGCGGCTGGGCCAGGCCGCTTGCGTCACATTGCTTGTTGTCTCAGCAATTTCAGTGCATATGCGGGTAACGAGAGAGAGAAAATTTTTCATGTTTTCATTTCTCGTTCAGTCACCCGATACATTCCCTTTGAGACGACGACCGAGGCCAGAATGCTCGATTGTGCTCTGTCATAAAGATATTTGCACGGTCGCATCCCGGGAAGCACGAGCGATCACCGTCGCGCCCCAAAATCGACCGTGCCGCGCCCCGCGCACTACATCTGCCTTAGCGGCTGGTGAAAATCGTAACGGGCGAGTTCGTCCGTACCCTGTCGATAGTCGCGATCTTCCGCTGCCTTGATGGTGTGGCGGCTGACGACTTGCGATAGCTCCTGGATAGTACGTTTGCGCGCCGCGCCGGTTACGGCCAGCACGGTGAGAATCTCCTGAATTAATTGCTCCTCGACGGCGGCGTCCTGCCGGTATGCCTCAAGAACTGCCTCAAGCTCTGGTCGCATGTAATTCTCCTCGAATCGCTCGTATTAATCTTAATTAACTAGTGCCTTGCGGAAAAATGCAAGATTGCTCGTATTTGGCATTATTATCAGCTGTAGAAGGTGTTTTTCGTGCGCCTTTTCACGTCCGTCGCAACCTTCCGATAACACTTAAATAGTACCTTGGGATCATGTTTGCGTTAATTTAGAGCGGTGGCGGATGCGGCCTGTGGCCTTGGCTAGAATTTTTTTGCGCAGGCGTGACGATCGCCAGCGGGTGAGCTTTACTGCGATCCTGGAATGCCGCGGCGTCGCGCAGAATGTGCAGGTCGTCGATTTTTCCATTTCCGGACTTCGGGTCGATGGCATTCAGGGTCTTGCCGCCGGAGATCCCATCGAGATCTCTTTCACCCCCGACATGTTGCTGACTGGCGAGATCGTTTGGTCCGTTTGGCACAAGGCAGGGATCAAGCTTCTGCCGCCCCTCGACGAGGCGCACCCGGCGTACCTCTTCCTATCTGAGCAGGCGTCCGCTCTGGAACAATTACGTGTTCGGGCGATTTCGGCGCTTGCAAATCGCGCTCGCAGCGCGGACCGTTCCGGTGAGGGATCGCCTTAAGCCGGCTCTCCGCGGGCGACAGTCTCGCGCAGGGTTACCCATCTAAATCGGACATGCGCTCGGCGGCTCCGCTTTTCGGGGGAGTCTTGCTTGATTGCGCTAGTCCGGAGAATTCGATGGCAACGAACCAATGGCCTTCGCTGTCCGATCTGATCGATGATGAATCGGATCGCGCCGATGGCCCTCAGAGCGACGTCGCTCCGTTCGATCCTTACACGGCTTCGGCCACGGAATTGCTGCTTCATGGGTTGCAGATCGCTCGCCTGGGCGAGCTTGATGTTGCTGCGGAGCTCTTCGCCAAGGCGATCGTGAAAGAGCCCGACTCGGCCGATGCGTATGAGGCTTTGGCGACGGTTCTCATTCCACTCGGCAAGCTCGAATTTGCGGCGCGCGCCAAAGGCAAAGCCATCAGCCTCGGTTACAATTCCGCTTCGTCGTGGGAAATGCTCGGCGACATTTTCGTCAAGCTCGGACAGTTCGAGGGTGCCGTCGAAGCCTTCAGCTCAGCGTTGGAACTCGATCCGTCCGCGCCTTTGGTTCAGAGCAAGCTGCAAAACGCCGTTGCGCGGCGTTCGGGCGGTCAAACGGCGCCGGCGACCGTCGCGCCTTTGCCGACAGTTAAACCCGCGGCGCGCCCGGATGCGGACCTGTTCGAACTGGATTTCCTAAGCACGGACCTCATCCCTCCGGCTTGGCGACGCGTCAGCCTCGTCACGATCTCGCCCGATGGCAATCCGCATTCGGCTGGATTCGACGATCTCGCTCTGGGCTTCGAGAGCGGCCTCAGGTCACTTGGCGTGGAGGTCGAGCGCAAGACCAATGCGCTGCATGCATCGGGCATCAATCTGCTTCTCGGCGCGCATCTTATCGACTCGCAGGAACTCGCGGACCGGGTTCCGCTGAACACGGTAATCGTCAATCTCGAGCAGGTCGCAGGGTTCGACGTACGCTCGCGGCCAATTTATCTCAGCCTCCTACGTCGTCTCGCGGTTTGGGATTACAGCGTTCGCAACATCCATGAACTGCGGCGGCTCACGGGCAGCCCGTATGTCCGCCATGTCAGTATCGGATATGCGCCGGAGCTGACGCGCGATCTGCCCCCTTCCGCACAGCCGATCGACGTTCTCTTCTACGGCAGTACAAACCCTCGCCGTCAGGCGGTTCTTGCAGCGCTCGGTGCAGCTGGTCTCAACGTGAAGCATCTCTTCAACGTTTATGGAGACGCGCGCGACCGGGCGATTGCGGACGCAAAAGTCGTTCTCAACATGCACTTCTATGAGGACAGCATTCACGAGATCGTCCGGACCTCGTATCTGCTCGCGAACCGTAAAGCTGTCGTAACCGAATGCGGTCCTCGGACGGAGATCGACGAGGATATCAAAAGCGCGATGCTGTCGGTGCCGTACGAGGATCTCGTTTCGAGCTGCGTTGCACTCGTTCGCGACGAGCCGCGTCGCCGGGAACTTGAACGGCGCGCGTTCGAAGTGTTCGCGAAACGCGATCAGGCAAAAATATTGCGCGAGACGATTGCAGCGACGGTCATGCCGAGCGCCGGTTAGCTATCGTAATGTGAAAGAAATCAAGCGGCGTTACGTAATACGCCGCTCAGGGCTGCGAGCTTCGACCAGCGTCCATCGAGTTCGGCAATGTCGGCCTGATGCTGCGCACCGAAACCGTTTTTGATGTCGAAGCTGTCGCGCTTTGACGAAATCTGCAGTTTTCGGGCCTTGAAGGCATTCGACCACGGACTGAACCCGTACCATCTGATTGATCCGAGGTCGCGACTGCCGTTGCATTGGCGCGGCAAATGCGATGAATGCCGGCCGGGCGTATACGCTCCGATCGTGTAGCGATGATAGAGCCTGCTGCGGGTCGGAAATGTCAGGCCCGGGATGGCCAAAGACGCGAAGTCGATCTCGTCTTCCCAAATACCCGTTGCCTTTTGCTCGACCAACGGCCGCAACGGATCGGCGGGATTCTGCGGATCGGTATCGACCATCACGGCGCCTGGCAGGCAGACGCCCGTCAGGTCGTGCTGGGTCATAAGGCGCTCCATCTTATCCAATCCTGGAGCGACAAAAAATTCGGTGGTGTTGAGCGCTAATTTCCACGCGTCCGGGAAACGCTGCTCATGCTTCATCACTTCGAAATCGCAGAGAAGCGCTGCAAACGTGGCGTTTTCCGAGGGGACGATTTCCCAATGGGGCACCAGTTCGCGGCAGATTTCAACGGACGCGTCCGTGGAATGATAATCGATCAGCACGCCGTGATCGAAGATCTCACGATGATGGCGAAGCCACCAAGGGAGCAGATAAGCCTCGTTGAAGAAGTGGGAGATGACGACCCGCTTCGGCATGCCGTCTCACCCGATCTCACGAAGCTGCGGAAAATAGATTATGAATTTCGGCGAAGCGCCCGCGCTTTGCTGCCTGATCTTCCGGATGAGCTCATCCGCAAAGTTCCAGGCTCCGATCAGAAACGTCGTGTCGCCAGCGATATCAGCTGCTTTGCTGAATGGCTGGATCGCATGCTCGGTGCCCGGAATGGTCAAGCCGACCTTCAGCGCCGCTTCGTCGAGGTAGACGTCAGGGACAATGCCAGCAGCGCGGACGAAGGTCAGCGCTTTCGCCGCAACGCCAACGAGAGCGATTTTACGGCCTGATGCCTGATGCTGATTGACGACTTCCGCTGCGGCGCTCATCGCGCCCTTCGCGCCGTCGGCAAATGTCGCGTACGCGCTCAGGACCTCGTCGCCGGAGAGATCGCGAGACAGCGACGGCGGTGTCGGCGACGGCCACGCGACGGTGAAAGGCTCGCCGCCCTCGAAAGCGAAGGGCGGGGACGCATCGTCCGATCTTCTGAGGAAAGAAAGCAGGCTCACGCCATGCACAGAGGTGAGCTGAGACGCCTCGACTCGCAAGCCGCAGATCTCGGCGAGGCGGGCCATCGAAGCGACAGTGTAGAATGAATAATGCTCATGATAGACGGTATCGAATTCGCCATTGGCGATCATCAACGCTTGGCTCGTCTGAATGATCGCAATGCCGCCCGGAGCCAAGCATTCGCGCACACCGCGCATGAACGTCGCCGGGTCTGGCGTGTGGGCCGCGACGTTCATCGCGATGATGATATCGAATTGCCCTTCGGGCCGCGCGGCAGGAAAGAAGCCGGTGACGACTTTTCGCCCGGCGGCGGTGGCGATCTTATTGAGGTTTTCTGCGGGATCGACGCCCACGGCGTCGAAGCCTCGCGCTTCCAGGCATCCCAAGAGGCTGCCGTCGTTGGAAGCAATCTCCAGAACGCGGGCGCCGGGCTTGCTCGCGCGCAGCAACGTATCGGCGAACCATTCGAAGTAAGCCTTGAGCGTTCCGCTCGTTCCGCTCGCGTAGAGATAATGCTTGAACAGCTTAGCCGGATCGACGAAGTGCGTGAGCTGTCCGTGCGTGCAATCGGGGCAAATCGCAAAACCTAATGGAAACGCTTCGTGCGCCTCGTCAGGATCTGCGAGCAGCTGATTAGCGGGCGGCTGAACGTCCAAGTCGAGCAAGGGCTTCACCAGCCCATTGCAAACGATGCAGGTACGCTGTGGTTCGCAATCTACCGTCATGATGCTGCTTTTAACTCGGGGCGATAGCTTGCGCTGAAACGCTCGCAGCGTTCGGCAATGCCGATGGCGCGCGCCGCGCCGCACAGCGACTGGATCTTCTGACAATTCATCTGGAATGAGTACGTCAGCGCGTTGCCGTGATCGACCACGGGCACACCATGGAATGCTGCGATGCTGTCGGCGAGCTGACCGATGCTGATGTTGAGCGAACCGGTGTTCAGGATCGGCGGAAGATCATCGCGAAGCTCGATGAGCCTCAAGACGTAATGAGCCAGATCTTCGAGGAAGAGGATGTTGCGATAGGAGCGCCTATTGCGGACTTGAACACAGCCATCGCGCATCGCGGCGATATTCATCGCATTGAAGATCAGCTCGGGGCGCAGGAAGGGGCTCATGCCGCACACCGTGCCGAGGCGAATTCCGGTTATCGCGTTCGCGAAGCAACGGGCGAGCGCGTCCATCGAGACCTTCGAGCAGTCGTAGGGATTGACCGGGTCGAGCCGGGTCTCGGATTCGTCGAGCGACGGCGGCGCTATGCCATTCTCCGACATCATCACCGAATAGACGCTCGCGGTGCTGGCGTAGATCAATCGCGCATTGAGCTGTTTGCGGCGCGCGAAATGGAGAAGGTCGAGGCAGTTGTTGGCGAGGGCGCCGTCGGGGTCACTGAGCGACATCGGGACGCTCGAATGCCCTGCGAACCACAGGATGACATTGAAATCGGCGAGATCCGCTATCGTCAGTTCCTGATAGCGGCAGCGCATGGCGTTCGGCACGCCCGCGAGACGCTCGACGTTTTGGTCGCAAACAGAAACGTCAAGTCCGGCTTGAGCCAGGACCGGTAACAAGTAGCTGCCTACGTAGCCATGGCCGACAAGAAGTATTTTCACGTCTCACCCCAACAGCTCGCAGAATAGTTGATCTGTTTCAGGTTTGGCTTGCGCGTGCCTTGAGACGATTACCGGCTCACCGCATCTACGGATCAATTGGGGAAGGTGCTGGGATGGGTATCAAGCGTGCGCATGATGGCCAGCCACAGCGGTGCAGCCTGCGCCAAGGCCACACGGGGCATCGCCGCTCACCTCGAACTGGAACGTCGCGTGGCGGATCTCGAATTCGTCGTGCAGCATTTTCGTCGCCGTTTCGATGAACGCGTCGCCGGGGTGGCCATCGGGCATGACCAGATGGCAGGTCAACGCCGTTGCCGTCGTGCTCATCGGCCAGATGTGGAGATCGTGGATGCTGACGACGCCGGGCAGCTCCAGAAGTCGCAGTTGCACTTTTGCGACATCGATGGTGACCGGCACGCCCTGCATCGCAAGGTGCATGGAATCCTTCAGAAGTCCCCACGTGCTCCAGACGATGACGACGGCGATGATGAGACTGACGACGGGATCGAGCCAATTCCATCCCGTGAGGACCACCGCTACGCCGGCGACGACGACACCGAGCGAAACGCCCGTGTCCGCCATCATGTGCAGATAGGCGCCCCGAATATTGACGTCGCGTTCGCTGCCTGAAACGAACAGCCAAGCGGTGAATCCGTTGATCACGATTCCAACGGCGGCGACGGCGATCATCATGCCGCCTGCTACGGGCTCCGGTGTGATCAGGCGCTGGCTGGCTTCGAGCACAATTGCGCCGACGGCCACGAGAAGCAGAACCGCGTTGGCGAGTGCGGCCAATATCGTCGATGATCCGAAGCCGTAGGTGAAGCGCGGCGTGGGCCGGCGCTTTACGAGGACGCTCGCGCCCCAGGCCATCAGGAGGCCCAGGACGTCACCGAAGTTGTGACCCGCGTCGGCGACAAGCGCCATCGAGTTGGCGAGGAACCCGGCTATGACCTCGACGAGAACGAAGCCGAGGTTCAGAGCCGTTCCCAGCGCGAATGCGAACCCGAAATCCTTCGGCACATGACTGTGGCTGTGGCTATGACTGTGGTTATGGCCGTGAGCCCCGTGATCATGGTCAGCGCTGTGATCGTCGTGCCGGTGTTGGACTTCAGTCATAATCCGCCGCGTAATGAGAGGTTACAGGTTCAACGTACTGCCTCAGCCGATACCATAAGATGGGAACTGCGGGCGGCAAGGCAATGTTTGGAAACGCTATGCCCCTTGCTAGCGATCCCTTTCCTTTCGCCGACAGCTAGCGCTTATCGATGCCGCTAATGCGCTCGAGAAGGCGGGGACGGTGCGGCGGGGTTGCGGGACTAGCACTCTGGTCTGCTTCACTGGCCGGTAATGACGGCGGCTTGTCCGCGGCTGCGTCACCCGGTGCGCCCGCACCATTGCTGTTCAAAGCGCGCAGATACGATCCCGGCCGCTGCTGATCGGGTGTTTCCGCCCCGTGATCATTTGAGGCGACCGCCGGGCGCGGTCCGCGCGGAGACGAAATGCGTTCCGCGAGCGAGGGCCGCGGCGAACCGGCCTTATCGGCTGACGGTTCCGCAACCGGCTCCGGATTTATCCGCCGAAGCTCTTCGTGGAAGCGAAGGGCCTGCCGCGACAGACGTTCCTGGCCAGAAGCGATCTCGGCACGAAGCTCGGTGATGATGCGGCGCTGATTTTCGAGCTCGGCCTGCAGTGCGCTGAGATCCGCTTTATCCGCCAGGCCTCGCGGCTCAGCGTCCTTCTCCTCGTAGACTTTGAGCGCGGCCTTGAGCTTCGCCATCTCGGTCGACTTCGCATCGACAGCCGACTGAAGATCGGCAATGCGATCTTCGAGCGCCATTTTTTCCGCGTCATCGCCGCCGATCGAAGACTTAAGCGAGGCCAACTCGGCCTCCGTCTTGGCGAGGGTCAGCAGCAACCGCTTAATTTCCGCATTCTGCTCGTCGCGCTCGGGAGCCGATTGAGCAACCGCGGCGGCGCCCTTCAGGCGTTCAATCAGAGCGGCCTGTTCGCGCGTCTTCTCGCGCATGGCTTCAAGTTCGGTGCGAAGAGCGACGTCGCTATCAGCGATTGCGCCAGCCGAACCGGCGCGATTGCGAACCGCTCGCGTTTCGAGCGCCGTGCGCAACTGAGCGAGTTCTCTTTCGCGTTGCTTGTTGAGCTGGGTTGCTTCCTCGAGCGCCGCGGCCTGCTTGGCACTCGTCGCGGACAACGTCTTGATCTCTCGGTCGCGCGTGGCCAGCAGCTTTCGCGTCTCGACGAGACGCTGCTCAACCTTCGGCAATCTGTCGAGGATGGCCTGCTCGAGAACGCGGCGAGCATTTTCATGCTCCTCGACGCTCATCTTCTGATCGGCGATCGACTCGGACAGTTCCTGGATCTTGGCGTCGCGGCGATTGACCTCGACCCTTTGGCGCGCGGCCGTCAGGCTCGCTTCCTCGAGCTTGGATTCGAGGCGGTGCACTTCCATCGCGAAGTCAGCGCGCAGGCGGTCTTTGTCGGCGCGAATTTCGGCTTCGGTGAGCGGGAGCGTCCGTTTCAATGCTTCGGAGGTAAAGCGTTCGACGCGCCGCCTGTAGGCAGGCAAAAGCACAACCACGATCAGGGCCGCGATTAGAAAGCCCAGCATCACGAGCATCGCGGCAGAAAGGGTTATCAAGAAAACTCGCCCTGAATTGAAAAGCTTCTCGGCCCCCGCCGATGGCAACAATTTCTAACCGGCAGAAAAGCCCACTTTTGGGCCTCGCTACCATGCCAAACCCGTACTGAGCTGGCCGCGGCCATCAGAATGGGTTCCAGGTTGGGCTCCTTGTATACTTCAAATAGCCGACATTGGCACCCAGCCGAAGGCCTACTCCAGCCCTAATTGGGGCTAAGGAGACGTGGCCGGACTTCTGGAACTGTACGCTAACGCCGCCTACGAGGTAGGCACTTCCCTCGACGCCACCGAAACGATCAAAAATGTCGTTTGGGTCTCGGAGGTTATAAACCAGCGTCATGACTTTAGAGCCGTCGGCGCCAAAATCATAGCCGACCGAAGGACCTTGCCAGTAGACCCGGAAGGAACCGGCGTCCTTCGTGTAAAGGGTGCCCTCGCCATAAGCCAGACCGGCAACGAAGGCGCCGGCTGCGTCCTCTCCCAGGATGTAGCCATTGGGCCTGCCGGCCTTCTGGAAGGCCCATTCGACGGCTGACGCCAGTCCACCGCTGACCTTGCCGAAGAAGTGGTTCCCGGCACGGATGATTTCATCTTCCGAATATGTGTCTCGCTCGGGAGGACCGGGCTCGTAGCCGCGGCCTGCGCTTTCGGGAGGCGGCGCGTAAGGCGCGCCGTAGCCGCCGGGATCGCCACCCTGATCACGCGGACCGTTGTAGGGGCCATAGGGATCTCCGCCTGCGGAGTTTCGCGGCGGCGGGGCGTAGTTGTTGTCCGGTGGCGGCGGCGGAGCTGTGCGGTATGAGTCGACGCCGCTTTGGCCGGTGTAAGTGTCCGCCGGCGGCCGATAGGCGTCATCCTGCGCGTCGGCGGTCGAGCCTCCGACGAAAAAGCACGCAGCTAAGCTGAAGATCGATGCGTAGGCCGCACCTTTTATTCGCGTTGTTCTATCGAAGCCGCGGCGCCGCATCGGCGTGACCCCTCATTGTTCTTATTCGACGAGACCCTCGTCCGGCCATCGCACGCGATTCGTGCAGCCCACCTAGGGCCGAGCGAGTGTTCGCCTTCTATTTTACAGATTCGCCGCCATGTGTTGCTAAAGTATGGCCAATTCGCGTTGCCTATGCGCTTGGCGCGGGCATTCCGGCCTCACCGCCGCGCCACAATGGCTGGCGTCCCCAGGCGACGAAATAGGGGTTGCGATAGCCGCGCTCGAAATGCCCGTAGGTCAACTGCGTTCCGTCGATTTTCGCGACCGTGCCGCCCGCGGCCTCGAGGATTGCTTGGCCGGCGGCCGTATCCCATTCGTATGTTTCGCCAAATCGCGCGTAGAGATCGCCCTCGCCTGCTGCGATCAGGCAGAATTTCATGGACGAGCCGAGCGGCCTTGCGTCCTGCACCTTGAGCGTCGTCAGGAGGCTGGAGCTGGCGTTCCCGGTGCCGCGGCTATTGAAGGCGACCAGCGCAGCCGGATCAGGCTTGCGTGTCGCCAGACGTTTGAACTTCAACGCGGCGAAAGGCGTTTCTTCTTGCTGAGAAAGGCGAGCCTCGTAGGACGCGCCATCCGACCTCGTCACAAACAGCCGTTCGGACGGAGGCAGATAGATCAAGCCAAATCGCGTCTTTCCGTCTTCGACGAGAGCAATGTTGATCGAAAACTCGGGCTTGCCGCGAATGAACAGCCGCGTTCCGTCAAGCGCGTCGACAAGGAAGAAGAGCTTGGCATATTCGCAGACGCCGCCTGCTGCGATTTGCTCTTCGGCCACGACAGGCACATCAGGCGCAACTTGAGCGAGCGCCGCCAGAAGAACGTCCTCGGCCTCTTGATCGGCGACCGTTACGGGTGACCTGTCGGCTTTCTGTTCGAACTTTACGCCGTTGGTGAAATGCGCCATCTCAAGCCGTCCGGCCGTGCGAACAGCCGGGAGCAAGGCAGCGATCAGAGCATCGTGATCGTTGACGTCGATTGGCGACATCGCGAAGCTAACCCCAGTTCGAATCAGTTTGCACGGAGCGAGCCCGCGATACGAATACGTCTTCCGCACCGCAGTTCTTACCGTGGCGCGTAAGACCCATGTCTTCCATGAAAATCCGGGCCTCGAGAGCCCATTGGCCGCGAGACTTGGCAACCGTCATTCGGCGCATGTATCAGAGCACAGGGCATTATCGCAAGCGGCCCCCGTCGGTTCGCGTCGCGCTGTCGCGCTTGAGCTGCCGCACGCTCTCGATAGGGAGCATCTCAGAAAAGGGCTACTAATGAACCAGCGCGTTCCGCCGTCAGATCTTGAACTCGCCGCAATGATCTCGAGCAAGATCTGTCACGACATCATCAATCCGGTCGGCGCTATCTTCAACGGACTGGAAATCCTTGACGAGGAGGACGACGAACAGGCGAAAAGCTACGCGCTGAACGTCATTCGCAACGTAACGGAGCAGGCCTCCGCGCGGTTGGAATTTGCGCGCTTCGCTTTCGGTGCCGCCGGATCGGCCGGCAGCATGATCGACCTCGCCACTGCGGAAAAGATTTCGCGCGGCTTCGTCAGCATCACGCAGGGCAAGCACAAGCTGATCTGGCGCGGCGCTCCAGGCCTCGTCGCCAAGGACAAGGTGAAGCTGCTTCTCAATCTCATCGCCTCTGCCGTGACGGCTTTGCCGCGCGGAGGTGAGATCGATGTTTCGATCGGCGGCTCGTTCGAGCAGCCGACGTTCCTTATCCGTTGCAAGGGCACGGCTGCGCGGCCGCCGCAATATCTGACGGATTTCGTCGCCGGCAAGCCGCTGGCGCTCGATGCGATCACAATCCAGGCCTACTACACGTGGCGCATTGCGCCGTCGGCTGGCATGCGGCTCGAGATCCTGAAGGACGGCGCGGACATTCTTCTCGTCGCGAAACCAGCGGGCTAAGGCTCGGTGAGGCCGAACAGGGCGCGATCGGCAACGATCGCGTCCGCATTCTGCCATACGTCTTAATCGCACCTTAATATTTTACGGGCAGTTTTCAGAACATCGTCCGATTGTTCTGGTCGCCTTGCTGTCGGTTGGTGCAGCACTCTGCTTGCGAGACGCCCTTCTCATGCTCCACTGCTTCGTCATCGATGATTCAGAGATCATCAGAAAATACACTCGGCTGATCTTCGAGAACTTGGGCTTTCGCGTCAGTGAAGCCGACAGCCCCATCGCGGCGATGGAGCGGCTGAGGTCGGAAGCGCCCGATTATATCCTGCTCGATTGGCGCATGCCGGGCTCGAATAGTTTAGAGCTTCTCGGGAAAATACGCGCCTTGCCGCTCAGCGTTCGGCCTTACATCATTTATCTGGTCACGGAAAACGATCCGCACGAAATCCAGCGAGCACTCACACACGGTGCCGACAATTTCCTCTTGAAACCGTTCAATCGGCAGATCGTCGAAATGAAGCTTCTCGAAATTCAAACCGCCGCTTGACCAAGCGGCGGTTTGAAAAATTTGAGGCGTTCTCGTTCAGCGCTTGGCCTTACTTGGCGTCGTCGGCGCCGTCCTGAGGCGGCAGAGGCGTCGGATATCCGGCATCGTCCGCATCCGCCTTGGCGGGCGCAGCAGCCGGTGCATCGACAGCGGCCTTCTGCGTCTTATGTTTCACGGGCTTTGCCGGAACATCGGCTAACGAACCCGTCTCAACCTTGCTTGTCGTATTGATCGGCTTGACGGTCGCTTCGGACGGGGTTGCCTCGCTGCTCTGAGCTGGCGCCGTGGCAACCTGCTTCTTCTCTTCCGTCTTTTTCGCCTTGTGAGCGAGGAGCGACTTCGGATCAGGCACTGACTGAGCGGCCGTCTTGTGAGCTACGGGTGCTGCAGGCGTTGCAGTGTCCGCGTGGGCCGCTTCCTTCGTCACGCTTTTCTTTGCGGGCTTTTCCTCGGCAGGCGCGGTGTCGGCTGCGGTCTTCTTCGCAGGCTCGGGATCGTCCACTGCGGACTGTTCGGAACTCGGAAGCGTCGAGCCGCCCCAGCACACGGTCGCTTCCGCGGTGCAGGTGTGCTCATCGAAAACGATGAAGTTCAAAAACATCTCGCACGAGACGCTCTTCTTGCCGGTGCGATAATCGCTGACGCCGCGCTCCGTCATCTTCGACTGGATGAGCTTGTCGAGAAGCTCCTTCGCGTCTTTGGTCGGGCCGTCCTTGCCGTAGTCGTTGACCGTGAACCCGTAGCGCTTGCACTCCGCACTTGCCGAAACTGTTGTTGCAACAGCGAAGGTCGCGGCCAATGCGAATGCCGAAACGAGTTTGACCGAGAAGCGCATAACGTAATTCTCCCTCAAAGCCCCACCTTGAGATCAGGCTGACTTTCTATTGTCAGCACAATGGCAAGACGAGGGCGAGTGGCGCATCGGCATCAGTTGACAGGTTTGACAGCCGATGCGGGGAGAATTCACAGAATCCCGTCCGCCAGTGTGGTCAGACGGCAATTATGCTCAGGAAAACCAATGCTCTAGGTGGTCAGTGCATGTAGGGCGAGTTGCCGCCCCAGATGCTGCCCACGCCCGAATCGAAAAAGAAGCTGTTGTCGAACGGGCCAGCGATCGTCTGCTCCCGGAATGACGGGGGGCCGGGGGGCCGCTTTTTGCGCGCCGGGTTGCCGTAGGTGTTGACCGACTCGGACTTGTCGTACGAGTAGCCGCCGCGCTTATGACGAAGTGCATAGCCATCCGACGAAGATTGCCCATCGGCGGCAATCACGGGGGCTGCAACGCCGAAAAGCCCAACAGCGGCGACGATAGCCGAAATAATTCTGATTTTCATCGCTGTAGCCTCTCTTCGACGACGTTCACTGCGCACGCATTCATATAGCCCATAGATACTTAAATTCTTGCAGCGGGAGTTGAAGAAATGGTTGCGCGCCGCAATTGGCGCAAGGCTGTCACTTCTTGACAACGGATCGGCGAGTTTAGGCTCGACCACATGGACCCAGCTCGACGATTTATCCGGCGGGTGTGGTACGATTCCCACTACTGGAGCGCTTTCATGCGCAAGGCTTTGCCGATAAGGAAAACTTTGCGGGTCTTTGCCGTTCGTCCCGTCGGACTCGAGGAGATTGGCGCATGGACATTGCTCTCCTGATCATTCAGCTCATCAGCGGGGCTCTCGCAGGCAATGTCGCCGGGGTTCTGCTCAAAAAGCTCAGCCTTGGAACATTCGGCAATGCGATCGCGGGGATCGTCGGCGGCGGCATCGGCGGCCAGCTTCTCGAGCTCGTGTCCCGTACCGCCGAGACCGCCGATACCCTGAACCAATCTGCGATCATCACTCAGATTCTGGGATGCGCGGTCAGCGGCGGCATTCTGACGGCGATCGTCGGCGCCGTTCGAAACGCTATGGCAAAGTGATGTGACTTGCTCAGGCAAATAAAAAACTCGCCGGCGGGCGACGCCGGCGAGTGATATTTCTGAGGGCCCGCTTTTGAAAGTCTCGCTCAGAAAGACAGTGTCAGTTCAGCCGCAAGCCTTCTGACGAGCCGTGCAATGCGGCAGGCCAATCGACGACGTATCGCACTGAACCCTGACGGCACCATGCGGTTTCCAGCCATGGTTTTCGATCGAGTGCTTGAGTGCCTGGCCAGCCATGAACTTCGCGAGGTCCTCCGTGACCATGACCGACTCGCCGCCAGCGAGAACGCAACCGGCGTAAGCCGAACTCGAAGCCATTCCGACTGTGGCTGCGAATGCGATGAGTCCTGTACGAATAAGTGTCTTCATATTTTTCAGTCTCCCCTGGACCGGTGCGTGATGCCGCCATCTGGGATCTCGCGGAAATTGCGCTTGTAAGTGCGCCTTCCGACGAGCCGCTCCCATCCCGGATACTCGGCCTTCGTCACACCATTGTTCAAAGCCTCGGGTTCGAAGCTTTCAAATGCGGAACAGGCCAAATGCTTCGAAGTGCTCCCCCGAATCGTTCGGACCGACCGCGCGCATGATAACGCCAGAGCAGGCGGAGCGCTGTTCCCCATCTGCGGCAATGCCAAGATCAAATCGCTTCGAAGTGCTGACAATCATACGTCAAAGCGACGCGGAAATTCGAACGACGATGCTCAAGCCAACACTAACTCGTCGCCGCGACCAGAGCCGCGACGTGAGCAATTCCCGTCGCAACGAACTTCAGCCGGCTCTTTGGAGATCGACGGCCTTCGGACCTTTGCCGCGTTTGTCGGGCTCGGTCTCAAATGAAATTCGCATCCCCTCATTGAGCTCACCGATGCCGGATCGCTCAACTGCAGTTACATGTACAAAAACGTCATTGCCCCCTGCGTCCGGCTTGATGAAGCCGTAGCCCTTCTGGGAATTATAAAATTTAACGGTACCTGTCTGGCGCATGCATCGTCTCCTGGCGGCCCGGCATTCGACGGAAGCTTGTTGCAAGCTTCGCATCGACACCGCGGCGGGCCTCGGAGCCGAATGTTCCCAAGCGCCTCCTGCCGGGTCGCAAAAAAACGCGCCGGTCATGTCGAACGCGTCGGGAGCTACCGTGCCGCTGCCCGCCTTAGCGTGCGGCAATTTATCCTGTAAATACGGGCACCTTGCAAGACGAAATGCTGCACAGCAACCATCTGACACTTATTGAACGGCGGAGCGCAACTCAAAGCTGGCACCGGAACCCTCCGCCAGCTGATCTTTCAGCACGGGCATGATCGTTTCGAGTTCTGCTCGAAGCGTATAGGGCGGGTTGATCACCAGAACGCCGGAGGCCGTCAGCCCAAGGCCCGCAAACGACTTCATGACAGCCAGCCTGACATCGAGGAATTCGAGGCCGGAACGCGACGTAGCCGTTGCCACGAAGCGATCCGCCGCCGCTTCGTCTTTCAAGGGATACCAGATGACGTAGGTGCCCGAAGCAAAGCGCGCCATGGCCTCGCCGACGGCGGTTGCCAGGTCGGCGAACTCGCTTCGCTCTTCGAACGGCGGATCGATCAGAACGAGACCACGCCGTTCCTTCGGCGGCAGCAACGACTTCACCGCGTGCCAGGCATCGATGTTGAGTACCGTCGTCGATTTGAAGCGGCGAAGCTCGTCCTTAAGCCGCGCGAAATCGGCGGGGTTGAGTTCGTTCGCGATCAACACGTCCTCGGGGCGCATCAGATGGCGCGCGATAAGCGGGCTTCCCGGATAATATCGAAGTTCAGCGCCATTCATTGCGCGAACCGTTTCGAGGTAGGGCGACAACAATTCGGCTGCGGGCGAAGGAAGCTCTGCATCGATCAGGCGGGCGATGCCGTCCTGCCATTCGCCGGTCTTGCTGGCTTCCGTTCCGGCGAGATCGTAGCGCCCAGCGCCACCATGCGTATCGATGACGCGAAACGGCCGCGGCTTCTGCTTCATGTACGTCAGGACGCGCGCCAGAATGACGTGCTTCAAGACATCGGCGAAGTTACCGGCGTGATAGTCGTGGTGGTAGTTCATGCTTTGACGACCGCGTTCGTGATACTCGGCAAGCCGCGCTGCGGCGGGATCACCGCGTCAGGCTTTCTGTTCCCAGCGCCCGGTTTGCGACTGCTGCCAATACGTGACGGCGCATCCCGCGGCTTTCGCAGCTTTCCATTGAGCGCGCGCGGTGGCGACGGCATCGGGATCGTGTCCGTCGAATACATAGACAAACCGTTCGGCTCCCTTGAACTCGCGCGCTTCGGCGCCATCGACGAGAAATCGCACGCCGGCGCCGTTCGGTGTCTCGTCGGTCAGCGTCAAATAAACCGGCTGCTCACTCGCATGGCCTATGCGGGCGGTCCCGTGCGGCAGAAAGCTGTCGTCGGCGTAGGTCCACAACGCTTGATCGAGCGCTTCCAGCCGTTCCTCATTCCCGACTTGGACTACCGCGCGCCAACCGCGCGCGAGAGTCTTCTCGAGGAGGCTCGGCAGAACGCGCTCCAGAGTTTGCTGCTCGAGATGGTAGAAGAAAACGTCCATCCCGCTTGCATGGCGCACCGGACGCGAGAACGCAAGATTTTGCGGGAAGGCTGAACTCAGGTCTTGAATGGGGGCGCGGGGCACCTATCTAACCCCGTCCGGAGCGGCGCCAGTTGATGCGGCTGACGCCCGTGCGGGCGGTGAGCATGGCGGCCCTTCATGGTGCCCCTCGCTCCCGCCCGCTGCGATCTTCTTTCAGATTTTACTTCTTCAGATATTTCGCCGGGACTTCGCCCGCGTCGATCAGTGCCGTCACGCAGGTATGCGTCAGGCCTTTTCTGTTGCTCTCAATGCAGCGCCGAAGTTCGACGCTGTCGGGAGAATACTGAGAACAGAAATTCTGATAGTCACCCGCGCAAGCCTGGCGGACTTTCGCGGTGTAGGCAGCCGCAGCCGCGCCAGCGAAAACTGCAGTGCCTGCTGCCAAAACAACTGACATCAGGGCCGCATCAAACTTTCTCATTCGTCGATCCTCGAAGTTTCGTGGTTGGCGTCCTCTACGCGAACGAACTTGATTCGAAAATTAACTTTTTTCCTCGTTGCGAGCACGCGGTATTGCTCGCACGATTTCAAATTGCGGAAAGGATGTTGCGCCGTTCGCCTTACCGCTTCGTCGGCGCGAACGGATTGTCGCCCGAGCGGAGACTGAAGCGAATCGGAACGCCGGGAAGATCGAAGGTCTCGCGCAGAGAGTTCGTCAGGTACTTCACATAGGACTGAGGCAACGCCTCCGCGCGCTGTGAGAACGCAACGAACGTCGGGGGACGGGTTGAAGGTTGCGTGACGTAGCGGATCTTGATGCGGCGTCCATGGACTGCCGGCGGCGAGTGACGGCTCAGAGCGCCTTCAAGCCAGCGGTTGAGCTGCGGCGTCGAAACGCGGCGATTCCAGGTCTCATAGGTTTTCGCGATAGCCGACATCAGATGATCCAGTCCGCTCTCCGACCGCGCCGATATCGCGATGAGCGGAACGCCTGGAACCTGTGCCAGACTCTCGGCGACGCGGGCCTTGAGTTCGCGCAACGTCTTCTGCTTTTCGGGGACGAGATCCCACTTGTTGATCGCAACGACGAGGGCGCGGCCTTCTTCGGTGACGCGGTGGCCGATCGTCAGATCCTGGTGCTCGAAGGGCCGTTCGGCATCGATCAGCAGCACGACGACCTCGGCGAAGCGGATAGCGCGCACTGCATCGCTCGCCGACAGCTTCTCCGCGGTCTCGGTGATCTTGGCTTTGCGGCGAAGTCCGGCGGTATCGAAAAGCCGGATCGCCTGACCTTTGTATTCGAAGTCGCTCGAGACGCTGTCGCGCGTCAGTCCTGGCTCCGGCCCCGTTATCATCCGGTCCTCGCCGAGCAAGGCGTTCACGAGCGTCGACTTGCCGGCGTTCGGACGGCCAACGATTGCGACGCGGATGCGCTTCTCGCGCTCCGGCTTTGCTTCGGGCTTTTCGCTGGTCACTTCAGCGTCGTTGGATCGGCGCTTCCTGGTCGTTGGCGCGGCCTTCAGTCCGAGCGCGGCCAGAACGTCGTCAGCGAGGTCGCCGATGCCTTCGCCGTGCTCCGCCGAGATAGCGATCGGTGAGCCGAGCCCGAGTGAGAAAGCATCGAGCACGCCGTCGGTGCCCTTATGACCTTCAGCCTTGTTCGCAACCAGGACGACCGGCTTCCCCGACTGGCGGGCGATGCGGGCAAATTCCTTATCCGAGCCGGTGACGCCGGCGCGCGCATCGATGACGAAAAGGATGAGATCCGCCGAGGTGATCGCCTGCTCGGATTGCTTGCGCATGCGGTCCGCGATCGAACCGCGTTGCGCCTCTTCGAGACCTGCGGTGTCGACGAGGCGAATTTCTGCGCCGAAGAGGTCCGCGGTGCCCTCACGGCGGTCGCGCGTCAAGCCCGGCAGATCGGAGACCAGCGCCGCGCGCGTCCCGGTCAGGCGGTTGAACAGGGTCGACTTGCCAACGTTGGGACGGCCTACGATCGCGACGACAGGAATGTGATTAGGGAGATTCAAAAGGGAGCCGACAAGAATATGATTGCTGGGGGATCGTTGCCTCTCCGCGCAAAGCGGACAGCCAACATTGACCTCCTAGCTCAATTCTCAGTTGAGGGCGATGAGTTTTGCCGAGTCGGTCAAAACGAACATTTTGCCCTGCGCCACAATTGGCGGAATATAAACCGTGTCGCCGACGCTCATCTGGCCGCCAATCTTGCCGGTTGCTGCGTCAACGCTCACGATATCGCCCTTGCTCGACACGAGCCACAGGGTTCCAGCGGCCATAACGGGGCCGGAATAACTCTTTGCCGCAGGCAACTGCGCCGTCCAACGCGTTTTCCCATCGTTGCGGTTCAGCGCCATGAGGCGTCCACCCGTGTCAACGACGTAAACGGCGTCGCCTGCGACCCACGGCGGTTCGGAGCCCGGAATGTTTGCGGACCACAACCGGTCGCCGGTCTTGGCGCGGGCGGCGATCATGCGGCCGGCGTGGCCGATGGCGAACACTGTCCCATTATCAATCGCGGGCCGTGCGACATCGCTCATCGAGGCAATTTGCGAGGTCTGACGGGTGCGAGAGAGGTTTTCGGTCCAAACGGTCGAGCCGTCGGTCAATTTGAACGCCATGATGTCCCCCGAAGGGTACGGCACGACGACGACATCCTGGTCAACGGCAGGGCTTGATGAGGTCATCAGGCTGGCGCTTTGCGGCAGTCCGCGGGCGGACCAGATCTCGGCTCCGTCAACTCCGTTCAAGCAATAGAACTTACCATCCACCGTGATGACGTAGAGCCGGTCGCCGGATGCGGTCGGAGCGGCGCGCACGGGGACCTCGAGGTTCTTGGTCCAAATTGCTTTGCCCGATGCGGGGTCGAGAGCGGCGACGACGCCATAGCCGTTTGCGATATAAAGGCGGC
The DNA here is from genome assembly GCF_000384335.2 of Hyphomicrobium sp. 99. Classification (NCBI taxonomy): domain Bacteria; kingdom Pseudomonadati; phylum Pseudomonadota; class Alphaproteobacteria; order Hyphomicrobiales; family Hyphomicrobiaceae; genus Hyphomicrobium; species Hyphomicrobium sp. 99. The sequence continues at coordinate 1,265,864 of NZ_KQ031382.1, read as the reverse complement.
CGTTCTCGGCGGCCAGACCACCACCGTAGCCGCCAAGGCCGACAGTCGTGTCGGGCCTCGTCGAGATGGTGAAGACGCTCGAGCCGGTGAGCGAGAAGGCCGCTACATTTGCTGCCGCATCGAGCGTGTAGATGCGCCCGTCGTATACGATCGGGCTAGCCGTCACACGACCGGTTTTGGAAGTTCCTTGGCCGGCGCTCGCGCTCCACGTCTGATGCAGCGGCCCATTCAGGGCGAGATTGCCGGGTGCGTTACCGGGGTCGCCGCCGGGCTGCGACCATGAATCGTTCGCGCGCGCTGTTGGGATAATCACCGGCGCATTTGCGTCGGCCAGATTGGCGGAGATGCTTTCCGTCGTCTCGACGATCGGAATGCGGCGGCCGGGCAACGGCGTTTGCTTTTCCTTGAACGGGTTGAGATCGCTCAACTTCGGCAGTGACGGACCGTCACCGGCGCAACCGCCGAGCAACAGCGTAGCAGCGATCGCCAAAAGCGACGACGCACCGAAACGCATCTGCTGTCCCCCTTTGCCCAACCCCGTTCTCCCCTCACCGCTTCGCGGTTCTACTTTTTGTCGGCGCCCGCTTCCGTCTTCGCCGGCTCGGCCGGTTTCGCAGGCTCTGCCGCCGTCGCCTGCGGTGGCGTTGCGGCCGGCGGCGCGTTCGCTGCGACTTGGTCGGCAGCTATGCTGGACATTATGACTTTAACACGCTCCTGCAGAGCATCCGAGGCATTGGGATCGAGAAGCAGAGGCTCAAGATACTTGCGCGCCTCGTCGAACTTTTTTGCCTTGAACGCTGCGATGCCGAGCAATTCACGCGCACTCTTATCGAACGGCGCATCCTCGCCAATCAGAGGTGTCAGGCGATTCTGGATTTCCTGATAGTCCGCATCTGCCGCCCGTAGGGATGCGGCTTGCAGCTGGGCGAAGTTTTTCAACAGATCATCGACGCCTGGCTGCTTCGCGAGCGAGTCATAGGTTGCAACTGCATCCGCCGACTTGCCTTCTTTCACCTGGTCGCCGGCGAGGTGCAACTTGGCGAGCGCGGCGTAACCTGCGGGACCGCTATCAGCGATCGCCTTGAAGGCCTTCTCCGCCTCGTCTTTCTTTTTCTGATCGCTGAGGCTCTCGGCGGCCGTGAAATCGGCTCCGCCCTTCTCGGCGGCCGTAATGCGACGCTTCTCGAGGAATTGATAGCCTGCCACGCCGAGAATAATGAGCGCCGCAGCGCCCACAATCAGGCCATTATAGCGCTGCCAGATTTTCTGCATCTGCTCGCGGCGGAGTTCCTCCTGGACCTCGCGGAGCAGACTGTCATTATCGTCGGCCATTAACTCTTGAACCTCATCTAGTCGCCGGAGATGGCGGAGAATATTCTCACGATCAGCCCGGCCAGCGGGGCATAGATAGCGGAGCGGGCGCTCCGAGCAAGCCCTCGCCCGAAGTTTCCTTTGCGTAAGCGTACATTAACCTCGGCCTAACACCGCTAAGTGCTCGTGGTCTTGGGCTTTTTCGTGGCTCGGGCGGTGGCGAGCGGCGCTTCGGCATCGTCGCTCTTCATATTGTATGTATGCTCTTGCCCGGGGAACGTCCGGCCGCGGACCGCCTCAGCGTAGGACGCGATGGCGCTATCGATGGCCGCTCCGATCGCGCCGAACTGCTTCACGAATTTCGGGACGTGCGGCGACAGACCCAGCATATCCTCCATGACAAGGATCTGGCCGTCGCAACCGGCTGACGCACCGATCCCGACAGTCGGAATGGGGATGGCATTGGTAATGCGTTCGGCGAGTGGCGCGGTCATCGCTTCGAGAACGACTGCGAATGCTCCAGCTTCGGCGACGAGGCGCGCGTCCTCTTCGATCGCATGCCACTGATCGATCGTGCGGCCTTGCGTCTTGAATCCGCCCAGCACGTTCACTGACTGGGGCGTGAGGCCAATATGCGCCATCACCGGAATGCCTCGATCGACGAGGTAGCGGATTGTTTCCGCCATGCGGCGGCCGCCTTCGAGCTTCACGGCGCCGCAATCGGTTTCCTTCATCACTTTCGCAGCGTTGCGAAAGGCGATGGAGGGACTTTCCTCGTAAGTGCCGAACGGCATATCGACGACGACGAGAGCCCTTTTCGAGCCGCGCACAACTGCCTTCCCGTGCATGATCATCAATTCGAGCGGCACGGGCACCGTCGTTTCATAGCCGTGCATCACCATGCCGAGGCTGTCGCCGACGAGCAGAAAATCGCAGTGGTTGTCCGCGATCGCTGCGGTGTGTGCGTGATAAGCCGTGAGCGCAACGATGGGCTCGCCGCCTTTCTGGGCGGTGATGTCGGGCGCCATGAGCCGGCGGCGCTTGACGTGAATAGACATTTTACTCCGATCGGCGCACGCGCCTTGCATTCTCAAAGTGAGCAAATGGCCAGACTGAACGAACCCGCGGGCCACGCCTTATCGACGAAAACACAGTTTACGAAACCATAGGCCGAGCCGCTAGCGTTGATGGGACGGCAAAAGGCGGTCGATTGGTAAATTTCTCCACTGACTATCCACAGTTAATCCCGCAATATCTGCGAAAGCGTTGAATTAGCGCCACATCGCTTCTTCCGAATCGTCAGTGGTGCGGCACCGTGGTTGCGTCGTCTGACTGGCCTCTGATAGCCAATTCATACCGCTGGACGAGGGTTTAATTACGGACCCGATGCTGGCGTTCTGACGGGTGTTGTCATTTCGACGTCGGGTGGGTCGCGTGCGTCGTTCGAACAAGTTCAAAGGCAGAGTTTCGCCGGCGTTGCGTTCGATCGCGACTAGCGCTCTCGTATTAAGCATGTTTGTCGGCCCGTCTGCCGTCGATGCAAAATCCAGATCCGGCGTTCTGAAATCTCTGAAAGCACCCGTCGAGGGCGCGACCAACGCAGCACCGACGTCTCCACTTCTGCTCGTCGTTTCGATCAACCAGCAAAAGATCCGTGTTTACGATGCGAACGGCGAAATCACGTCGTCTCGTGTCTCGACCGGCCGTCCCGGTTTCGATACGCCGACTGGCGTTTTCTCGATCCTTGAGAAGAACGTCTATCACACGAGCAACATCTACTCCGGCGCGTCGATGCCTTATCAGGAGCGCATCACGTGGTCGGGCGTCGCGCTTCATGCGGGCGTCGTTCCGGGCTTTCGCGCCTCACACGGCTGCGTTCGCCTTCCCTTCGCTTTCTCAAAAAAACTTTACGGGCTGACCAAGATCGGCAGCCGTGTCGTCGTCACGACCGAGGAAGTCGAGCCGATCGCGTTCGATAGTCCGAAACTGTTCAAGCCTCTTCCAGCGGACGAAGTTTCGGCGCTGAAATCCAACCAGTCCAAGCCCGCGCTGATCGCCGTCAACAGCAACCTCGCGGATGACCGCTCAACCTCGGACGCTCCGCAGGAATTGCCGCTGTTCATCGGCGTTTCGCCTGCACTCGTCAGAGCCGTTGCCGACATGCCGCGCGATCCTCAGCGCCGCCCGACAACGCGCGCCGAAGCCGATCAGATCATCCAGGAAAAGCTCGATCGCGCTCGCGCGTCGCTCAAGACCGCGCAGGCGACGCTTACCGCCGCTCAGGAGAAGGTGGCCGTAACGGCAAAGGACTTCGATAGCACGAACCAACGCTATGAAGTGGCGCGGCGTTCGGTGGCGCCGATCAGGGAAGCTCTCGCGGCTGCGGAAGCGCGGCAGCTGGATGCCATGAAGGCGTTCGAGGCCTATATGTCGGGCGGAGCGCCGAAGCCGCAACTGGTGGCCGATCTCAGATCATCCGATAGCGACACAGACAGCGCCCAAGATCGCGAAAGCGTGCTCGAAAACGCATTGCTCGACTTGACCATCGAAGCCGATAGGGCTCGCGCACAAGCGGCGCAGACCGAGATGAGCTTCGCTGAGGTTCAGGCGGCATATTCAGCTGCTCAGACGGCGCGCGACAGAGCGGCGGAAGCTCTGCGCGATGCGCAAACGGATCTTTCCTCAGCGCAGGCCTCGCTGACAGACGCCAACAAGGAAATGCGGCTCAGATCGAAGCCGATTTCCGTTCTCGTCAGTCTGCGTGCCCAGCGGCTCTATATTCGCCAAGGGTTCGATCCGCTTCTCGAGGCGCCGATTGAAGTCGCGCCATTGCCGCACAAGGTCGGGACGCACGTTTTCACGGCCATGCGGTATGGCTCAGACCCCAATACCTTCGATTGGAGGCTCGTCAGCGCGCAGACGCCGCTTCCGGGACAGTCGTTCGACGAGGGGAAGAAGAAGCGGGCCAGAACGGCGTTGGCGCTAGGGCGTGCCCTCAACGTTCAGATGGCGACGGAAGCGCTCAACGCCTTTACCATCCCGGATGACATCCTTCAGACGATTACGGAACTGGCACGGCCCGGTTCGTCGCTGATCGTTTCCGACCGCGAGCTGCCGCTCAACGAGAACGGCGGCGGTACGGAATTCGTCGTCCTGACGCGATAATCACATCTCCACAGTCGTTTTGCTTTTGCGCGACGGCATTCGCGCGCGGCGCCGTTCCAGTGTCGTTGACAGGGGAACTCACGCGCCTATACCCCAAGTGCACATTCCGGCGGGGACACGATTTTGCTGAAAAATCCCAGCACCAAGATCTTTGCGAGCTGGGCGGCTTGGACGACGTGGGCAACGCTTATTTGCTCCGCGGGGCTCGTCGCCGTTCTACTCTACAAGATGACGCCCAAAAGCGAACCGTGGACCTTCGTGGTCAGTGTTCCTGAAACGCCGGTGCTCGGCTCTCTCGATACTCGATCCGAGATCATCACACCGCTCGACGAGAAGCGCTTTGTCCACGGCGCTTCCGTGATCGCAACGCCGGACGGGCTTTTCGCAACATGGTATCGCGCGAAGTATGAAGGGGCTTACGACGCCGAGCTCGTTTCGTCGCGCTTTGATGGTTCGCACTGGTCGGAAGAGTTGGTTGTCACGAACAGCGCGCGCGTCAGCCACGACTTCGGCATTACGATCAAGTCGCTCGCCAACCCCGTTTCTTTCCGCCGCTCCGACAATGAAATCTGGATCTTCTTCGCCGCCTCCAGATTGAGCGGTTGGGCGACTTGCGAGATCGGGCTGGTCCGGAGCTTCGATAACGGCCGGACGTGGGGGCCGGCCAAGCGGCTTCAGGCATCGCCCTTCCTGAACATGTCGCATCTCACAAAATCAGTTCCGATCCTCTTTTCCGACGGACGGATCGGCCTCCCCGTCTATCACGAGATGAATCGCAAATATCCGGTACTGCTCGTGCTCGACCAGAGCGGACGCGTCATCGATCGGCGACGCATGGGTAACGGCGGCAAAGTCGGATACCAGCCATCGATCGTTCCGACGGGACCGACGACGGCTATTGCATTCGTCCGGCGCCTGAAGAGCCGGCATCCGCAGAGCATTCTGATCACGCGAACCGAGGACGGTGGAAAGACTTGGACGCCACCGGCGCCGATCGATCTTCCCAATCCCGGCGGGCCGATATCCGCGATCCGCTATGATGCTTCTCACATTCTGATGGCGTTCAACGACGATCCCGAGATCGAGCGCAACATCACACTCGCCATCACCGATCTCGAAGGAAAAACGTTTCAACGCGTTGGCGTCGTTGCGCGGATGGATTCCGAAAACCAGAAAAGTGCCGTGACGTATCCGTTCCTCATCGAGTCGGCGCCCGGTCAGTTCGATGTCGTTTATTCGCGACCGCTGAAATCCATCAATCACGTCCGGTTTTCGAGCGCATGGGTTCAACACGGCATGCAACCCCGGACAGCGCAACAATGACCATGACCGTCGATTTTTTGATGAACCGAGCAAGCGCGACGCTGATCGTCTTCATCGTATCTGCTGCGATCGCGGGCCTCGTCACGAAATCACCGGCGCGGCGGGCCGCTATCGGAATCGCGGGTGTTCTTTGCGCTCTCTTAATCGCGATCTCGGCGCGGTCTCTTATCGAATGGACGACTTCAGCCGTCGAACGGCCGTCGCTGCCGGGACTGCTGCTGCTCATCGTGCTGGCAATCGCGACTGTGACCAATCGACGGCTCGGCGCATCGGCGGAGTTTCGGTTCGGTACGCTGATGCTCGCTGTCGCCGGGCTCGTGCTCTATCCAGCCGCGGTGGGCTTTTTCAATTACGACACCTACGTGCTCGGCTACAGCGGATATCTGTTGCCGATCGGGATAGCGTTCGTTCTCGGCTACGCGATCTATCGAGGTTATTTCATCGTCGCGCTGGCGCTGAACGCGGCGATCCTCTCGTTTCTATTCGGCGCGGGACAAAGCCTCAATCTCTGGGACTATGTCGTCGATCCGGTCGCCTGGATCATCGCAACCGTGACGTGGATCGCTTTCGCGATCCAATATCTCGTCGTGCGCATCAGGCCGTCCAAGGCGTTGGCGGGGGCCTAGGTCAGCTGCGGTATCGGCGCGACGCCGATCAGCCACTGATGTCCGATCAGCAATATCCACGCATAAAGCGCCAACCCAAGGGCAACGACGAGCACGTCATTGAGCGCGCTCGACGGCGCCTTCGCGCCGAATGGTCCGCTCGCTCCGCGCTTTTTCACCGAGATGCGGTCGAAAACCGCGAACGCCAGAAACGATCCGAAAAGCAGAAGTGCGCCGAGGTCGCCGTTCGCGAGCAAATGCGCGAGGGCCCAAATCTTGATCGCGATCAGCATCGGATGGCGCGTCGCCGTGCGAATACGCGAGGGGATGAGCGAGGCGACGAGCAGGATGATTGCCGGCAGCATCAGCGCCACGGCGATGTGGCGCGTCCAGACCGGCGGGTCCCACAGGATTGGATTTTTGCCCGGATGAAGCTGCAGCTTGTGATAGCCGAGCACGATGACCGCCAGACCAGCGAGCGACAGAACCGAGAAAAGAACCCGGTAAGGCACGACGCCGATGCGCTCCTTGAGACCGTCGCGCAGTTCAGGTTGGGTCGGGAGCAGATGGACGCCGAGAAATAAAATCAATCCGACGATCAAAACCATCATGGCGTTCGCTCTCCCTCATAATCGCCCGACCGCATAGCATCAAAAATGGGAGAGCGCCAAACGCGTTCGCCTCAGGGGATGTAGCCCTTGTCGAGTTCAAGGGCTTGGCGCGCGATGACTTTGCCTTCAGGACTTTTGTGAACCGCCGTCCAGCCGAGATCGGTGCCGGCCTCTTCCGACGAACTGGAGCGAAGGTCTATCGAGACGACGTCACTTGCCCTGGCGTCGATCGGCGCGAGCAGGGGAAAATAGAGTTGCTCCCAATGCGTGCGCGGCGACAAAGGCCCTGTCGAAAATCCGATGCCGGGTACCAGTTCGACTTTCCACCACGTCGCGAAACCATAGATTTTTGCGGGGCGCGGAAGGCGCCACTCGGCGTCGCCGCGTCGTTTCGATTTTGTTTCGGATGTGAGATCGATCTCGTCCCACACCATTGCGCTTCGGCAACCGTCGAGAATTTCGTCCGGTTGCAAATGGCGGACGTAGGCGTTGTTCAGCGACATCGTTTGTGCGACGGCGAGATCGAGACCGTGGCCGACGCGATCCCACGCGCGAAGCTCTTCGTCGATGCGCGGCGTGACGACTGGCGCCACGTACTGAATGATGCCATCGGGAATGACGCGTCCGCCGGGCTTCAGGAAGCGTTGGCGCGCGTCGGCGAGCGTGGCGATGATGTTCTCTTCGAGCGCATAGTTGCCCAGCGTTTCCGAGACGATGATATCGACTGCGAGCTTGTCCTGGAATTCCGTCGAGTGGCACGGAATGAGGTGGCAGCGCTTCGCCTTGTTGGCTTTCAACACCGCAGCGGCAACGCCCGCAACTTCGGCGGCCTCGAAGAGAAACACATCTTTCGCGCCGAGCTTCGATGCCATCAGCCCGAGCAGGCCGGTGCCGGCGCCGATATCGGCGACGACGGATTTTCCAGGGACGATGACGGCCTTCAGCGCGGCGAAGAAGGCTTCGTTGCGAACCTGATCGGCGATCAGCGTGCGATGATATTCAATGCGCATATCAGAGCTTCAAATGTGGTCCGCGGACCTGATAGAGCATCAGCGCGGTGGCGATGGCGAGATTGAGCGAGTCGAGATCGCCGGCCATGGGAATTTTCACAAGATTTGTACACGAAGCAGCCGCGCCGGGAGAGAGGCCAGGGCCCTCACCGCCCATGACGACCAGCACCGGATCCTTATACTCGACTTTTCGGAAATCCTCGCGCGCGGCGAGATGCGTTCCGATGACGTCGCCCGGCCACGCCCGCGCCAACGTGACGAATGTCGGCTGATCCATTTTTACGAGCGGGACCGCGAAGATCGAGCCCATCGTCGCGCGAATGGCTTCGATGGCGTAGGGATCGCACGTGGTGCCGACGAGAATGACGCCCGCGCAGCCGACCGCGTCCGCCGTGCGGATGATCGTTCCCAAGTTGCCGGGGTCGCGCACTTCTTCGAGTGCGAGCCACGTTCCTTGCCCAACCTTTTTCGTATCGGGAGGTTCGGCGAAGCGCTGACGGAAAACACCGAGCAGTGTTTGCGGATTGTCTTTCGAGGCTAGCTTGCCGAGCACGGCTTCGGAGACTTCGAGCACTTCCGAGCCTGCATCGAGCGCGTGTCGCACGAGGCCGCGTGCGATGCCGCTCGTCGCCGTTCCCGCTTGGTAGACGAGTGTTTCCGGCACGAAGCCGTGGTCGCGCGCCGTTACGAGCAGCGATGTGCCTTCGGCGACGAACAGGCCCGTTTCTTTCCGGACCTTGCGCATGTCGAGCGCGCGGATGGCCTTGATCCGATCGTTCGTCAGGCTGGTGATCAGCTTCGGCTCGTTCATGCGTTCTGCTTCCAGCGCACGAAGAGCGACGTCGGCACGAGCGGACCGGTCTGCGAACGGATCGCCAGTTCGCCGCTATCGAACGTGCCGCCACGACCTTTCAACTCTTGCCGCATCAGTTGATCGAAGGCGAGCGAGGAGGCGCGGATGGCGTAGATCGTCAGCACCATTGCGGCGTTCTGTGGCGCCAGCAGCTTGGCGAGATCGCCCAGCAGTGCGGGGAGATTTTGGAAGAGATCCCAGATCTCGCCTTCGGGGCCGCGCCCGAACTTCGGCGGATCGACGATGATCATGTGATAGGTCTTGCCGCGACGGACATCGCGCGCGGCGAACTTCGCGGCGTCGTCAAGCAGCCAGCGGATTTTCGCCGCGCCAAGCTTCGACGCTTCCTGGTTTTCCTTGCCCCACTGCACGGCTTTCTTCGATGCATCGACGTGGGTGACTTCTGCTCCGGATGCAGCGGCCAGCAGCGAGGCTGCGCCCGTGTAGCCGAAAAGATTGAGAACGCGCGGGGTCTCGCCTTTCACGCTCGCCAAGTGTTCGAGCATCCAGCTCCAATGCGGCTCCTGCTCGGGGAAGAGACCGAGATGCCAAAGCCCCGCGAGCTTGCAGAGCATCGTCACGCTCTGTCGGTCGGATTTCTGAGTTTGCGACAGCGCGAGCTTTACGGGCCAGGCGTCGGGCACCGGCTTGTCGATCCGCCACTTGCCTTTTTCATCGTCCTCGCCGGAGGCGGAGAAGACGGCATTCGCTTTCGCCCATTCCGATTTGCCAAGCTTCGGCTGCCAGAGCGCTTGCGGCTCCGGACGGTCGACGATGATTTTTCCGAAGCGTTCGAGCTTCCGTCCCACGCCTGAATCGAGCAGCGCGTAATCGGGAAAGCCGTCGGACGTGATGAGGTGCAAATTATCGAGCGGTGGCATCGGCAGAGGTTTTCGAATGAAGGATCGTCCGCGCTTTAACACGAATGTCGCTTATGTCGATAAATCAAACCTCGCCGACGCCCTCAGGCGGAGATTTGGCCGATCTCCGCCCTTTGGTGTCCTCAGGCTGCGAGGCCCGCTATCGACGACTGGGCGGCCTCGATGGACTTCGCGCGCTGATCGGGGCCCAGCGCCACGCCTTCGGCGCGGATGAACGTCACGTCCGTAATGCCGAAGAAGCCGAAGATGTTGCGCAGATAGGCTTCCTGGTGGTCGAGGAAGGCGATTGGCGTCTGGGGCCCGTAGAACCCGCCGCGCGACGACGCCACGATGACTTTCTTGCCGCCTGCCAGCCCCTCGGCGCCTTTCTCGGTGTAGCGGAAGGTCTTGCCCGCGACGGCGAGCCGGTCGATCCAGGCTTTCAGCTGGCTCGGGATCGCGAAGTTGTACATCGGAGCACCCACCACGACGATATCGGCCGCCAGGAATTCTTCGAGTGCTGCCTGCCCGGCCGCGACATCCTGACGGATCGGCGGCGCTTCTGGGACGGCGCCCTGGTTCGCGGCGAGGTGCGCGCCTGACAGATGGCCGACGGGCTCGACGGCCAGATCTCGATAGATGACCTCGAGGCCCGGATGCAGGGCTCGCTCGGCGGCGACGATCTCTGCCGAGAGCTGCCGGCTCACCGAGCCCGGGCCGAGGATGCTCGAATCGACATGCAGAAGTTTCATGGGAGGATCTCCATCCGAAGTTCTGGTGGAGACTGGGGCGCGATTGACAGACGCCTCAGCCAGTCACATTTTGTGACCAGAGCTAAATTGTTCACTGCCGAAGACCGCGCAAGGAGGCACTTTTTTGGAAGCCGGTATCAAAAAAGGAACCGAGAGCTGTCGCGCCGTCGCGGACGTGCTGGCCCGGATCGGCGACAAATGGACGGTTTATGTCGTTGGCCTGTTGTCGAACGGGCCGATGCGTTTCAACGAGATCCGGCGTTCAGTCGGCAGCATATCGCAGAGGATGTTGACGCTGACGCTGCGCGGGCTGGAGCGCGACGGTCTGGTCACTCGCACCGTCTTTCCGACGATCCCGCCGCGGGTCGATTACGAGCTGACGGACCTTGGCCGGACGCTCATCTGCATCCTGGGTCCGCTCGGTCAGTGGGCCATGGAAAATCGCGAAACCGTCGAGAAGGCGCGCGCGAGTTTCGATGCCCGGGCGGAGAAGGCGTCCGGTACCAGCGCCGCGAAGATCGCGTTTAAGCGGTTGCCCGGCATTTGGCGCAGCACTTCGTGACGATGGGCTGGCTACGCGATGGGCGTAGTATGGAAGCCACACGGTCTCGAAAAGAACTCTTTGGCCTAGATCCTTCCGCAAATTGCAGATAGCGGACAAAGTTAAGGTGCGCGTTACGAGACGATGGTGGAGGTTTTCTTATGCGATTTGATCGAGGTATTGCGGCCGCGGTCTTTCTGTCGATGACCCTGATCTCTGCCGGGGCGCAGGCTTTCGAGACGACTTCGATTGGCGGGACGAACGCGGACGGCTCGGCGCGCTATCAGGACCCCGACGAGGCATCCGCGCTGCTCTCGCCTTTCGGTTCCGGACAGACTTCGTCGAGCACGGGAACGGATTGGAAGAGCCCGATCGGATCCTCAGGTTTCAATTTCTCGGCGTCGCAGAATACCTCGACGGAGCCCAGCACGCCCTTCAACAATCCGCTCCTCCGCGAGCGCAACTGACGTCCGGCACGCGACGCGTAGAGGAGCCGCCATGGGTTTGGCGGCTACTCCAGGTCTTCGACCGTTACGGCTTCTCCACCGCCCTTGATGCGTTGTGACAGAGCGGCTTCGATGAATTGATCGACGTCGCCGTCCAAAACTTCATCCGGGTTTGTCGACTGCGCGCCGGTGCGCAAGTCCTTCACCAGCTGATACGGCTGGAGGACATACGACCGGATCTGATGCCCCCAGCCGATATCCGTCTTCGCCGCCTGCTCGGCGTTCGCCTTCGCTTCGCGGCGCTTCAATTCCATCTCGTAGAGGCGCGCTTTGAGGCGCTTGAACGCGATGTCCTTGTTCTGATGCTGCGAGCGTTGTTCCTGGGCGAAGATGACGATGCCTGACGGCTTATGGACGAGGCGAACAGCGGATTCCGTTCGGTTGACGTGCTGACCGCCCGCGCCTGACGAACGCGCGAATGAAATGTCGACGTCGGCCGGATTGATCTCAACGTCGATCGTGTCGTCGATGACCGGATAGACAGTGACGGACGCAAAGCTCGTATGGCGGCGTGCGTTGGAATCGTACGGCGAGATGCGTACGAGGCGGTGAACGCCCGCTTCCGTCTTCAACCAGCCGTAAGCGTTTTCGCCTTCGATCTCGAAGGTCGCCGACTTGATGCCCGCTTCTTCGCCAGGGCTTTCGTCAATCAACTTGACCTTGTAGCCACGGCGCTCGGCCCAGCGCACGTACATGCGCGCGAGCATCGAAGCCCAATCCTGGCTTTCGGTGCCGCCCGCGCCGGCGTGCACCTCGATGTAGGTGTTCATCGCGTCGGCTTCGCCCGACAGCATCGCCTCGATCGAGCGGCGCTGCGCTTCGTGGTCGATGCGCTGGAGCGCGCTTTCGCCTTCGCGCACGCTCGCGTCGTCGCTCTCGGCCTCGCCGAGTTCGATCAACGTCAACGCGTCGTCGTAGTCGCGTTGCAGCCGCTTGAACTCAGACACGGCGCGCTCGAGCGATTGCCGCTGGCGCATGACCTTCTGAGCGTTCTTCGCGTCAGTCCAGAGATTGGGGTCTTCAGCTTTCGCGTTCAGCGAGGCGAGACGGTCTTCGGCCGTCTCCCAGTCAAAGAGACCTCCTCAGGAGGGCAAACGCCTCCTCGATGCCGTCGGAAAGTTTTTGCGCTTCAGCGCGCATAGCGGCCTCCGAAGCCAGCTCGTGCTGGCGAAAAGTGATGGATCAAAAAAACAGGTGCGGACCTATAGAGATGTGCGGCGGCGCTGTAAACGATCGCGGACGCTACGCGGCAATCGGCGCCAAGCTCAGCTACCACATACCATTGGGAGAAAGTGATCCGCTATCCGGCCTGGAGGGAGGTGGCGCCGGACGCGCCACGCGATCGCCCATTGGCGGCGGCGGAGGTGGCGGCGGGGACGCATCGGCCGTCGCGTTGGCGATGCCGATCATGGCGTAAGCGTCGTCCGGATCTTCGTCGGGCTTGAACGCCTCCATGATGGAGCCAGGGTCGTCGGCCGAGGCTCTGAGCCCGGTTTTCGGATTGACGCGAACGAACTTGATCCCTGGCGGAACACGGAACGGTGCAGCCGGCGTCGATCCCAGCGCGTCCTGAACGAACTCGCCGAAGATCGGGGCAGCGATCGCGCCGCCTGTGTTGCCTTTGCCGAGCGGCTTTGGCGTGTCGTATCCGACGAAAACACCAACGACCATCGTCGGCGTGTAACCGAGGAACCAAACGTCCTTTTCTTCATTCGTCGTGCCGGTCTTACCAGCGACCGGACGATTGAGAGACTTTAGAACCGTCGCCGTTCCGCGCTGGATGACGCCTTCAAGAATGTGCGTCATCTGATAGGCCGTGTGCGGATCGATAATCTGACGGCGGCCATCGACAAGCTCGGGCTCCGGCTGGCCTGCCCAATGATCTGCCATGCAGCCCATGCACTGGCGCTCGTCATGGCGCCAGATCGTGTGACCGTAGCGATCCTGAATCCGGTCGACGAGGGTGGAGGTCACTTCCTTGCCGCCGTTCGCCAGCATGCAATACGCCGTCGCCAAGCGCAGCAGCGTCGTCTCGCCCGCGCCGAGCGACATCGAAAGCACCGGCAAGAGATCGTCGTAGATGCCGAACCGCCGCGCGTATTCGGTGATGACGGGCATGCCGAGATCCTGCGCCAGACGCGCGGTCATCTGGTTGCGCGAATGCTCGATGCCGAAGCGCAGCGTTTCGGGGCCGGTCGTGTCGTTGGTCTCGTAGTTCTTCGGACGCCAGACGTCTTGGCCCGGCCCCTGATCGATCTCGATCGGAGCGTCGAGAATGATCGACGTCGGCTTGTAGCCGTTATCGATAGCGGCGGCGTAGACGAATGGTTTGAACGACGAGCCGGGCTGGCGCTTGGCCTGAATGACGCGGTCGAACTGGCTCATGTCGTAGGAAAAGCCGCCGGCAACCGCGAGGACGCGTCCGGTGTAGGGGTCCATCGCGACGAGGCCGCCGCCGACCTCCGGAACTTGCATCAGGGACCATGCGCCCTGGATATTGTTCGGGTCTTTCGGAGCGACATAGACGACGTCGCCCGGCTTCAGAATGTCGGCGGTCGATTTGACGTCGATCCTCTTGGCGCCGGGCCGCTTGGCCGCCCATTTCATCTCGTCGAGCGACACCTCGACCGCCTCCCGATCCTTGACGAGGGTCGCATCCTGCTGGCGCGTCGGCTTGAAGCCGATGATGGCCTTCGTCTTCTGCGTCTCGAGCACGACGCCGAGACGCCAGGGCTGTATATCGGACGGACTTGGAAGTTTGCCGAGCGCTAGACCCCAGTCGCCGGAAATATCGATCTTCGAGACGGGTCCGCGATAACCCTGCGTCCGGTCGAACTTCACGAGACCGTTGATCAGCGCCTTCTTGGCGTATTGCTGCAATTGCGGGTCGAGCGTGGTGCGGACGGACAAGCCGCCGCCGTAAAGCTTATCCTCGCCGTACTTTGCGAGAAGCGACCGGCGTACTTCCTCGGCGAAGAATTCAGCCGTCGAGATATGGACGGCGTTGGGACGCAGATTGACGGTGAGCGGCTTCTTCCGGGCAGCCTCCGCCTCTTCCTTGGTGATGTAGCCGTTCTCGGCCATCTGGCCGATAATCCAGTTCCGCCGTTCGGTTGCCTTCTCCTTCTGGCGGAACGGATGGTAATTGTTCGGGGCCTTGGGAAGCGCCGCAAGGTAAGCGGCTTCCTCGATGTCGAGGTCCTTCAGCTCTTTGTTGAAGTAGGTCAACGCGGCGGCGCCGACGCCGTACGAGTTCATCCCGAGGAAGATCTCGTTCAGATAGAGTTCGAGGATGCGATCCTTCGAATAGGCGCCCTCGATACGGACAGCGAGGATCGCTTCCTTGATCTTGCGCTCCATCGAGCGTTCGTTCGTCAGCAGGAAGTTCTTGGCGACCTGCTGGGTGATTGTCGAGGCACCCTGCGCGCGCTTGTTCGAGCCGTGGATCTTGGATTCGATCGCAGCGAAGACGGCGCGCCCGATGCCTTGAAGGTCGACGCCCCCGTGTTCGTAGAACCGGCGATCCTCGGCTGACAGAAACGCGCCGAGGACGCGCTTGGGAACCGTATTGATCGGGACGAAGATGCGGCGCTCGCGCGCGAACTCGGAGATCAGCGATCCGTCATGGGCATGAATGCGCGTCATGACGGGCGGCTCGTACTTCGACAAGCTCTCGTAGTCGGGAAGGTCTTTCGATGCCTGCCAGATCAAGAACCCGGCGCCTGCCGAGCCCGCGATGAAGATCAGAACGAAGGTCCCGAATGCGAACCCAAGGAAGTTGAGCAGCAGGCTCCGCCGCCGCTTCTTTCTTCTTTTGGGCGCCGTGGGTGGCGGCAGCGTTGGCGCACGCATCAAATTCGTGATTCCGTCAGTCTGGCGCTGGCTTCGAAATTTCGAGCGAAGGGGCTACGTCTATTGCCGCATCGCAGCAATGACAATACCCTCAGAGGCTGGGCACATTAACACGGAATGTGGCAGCACGTCGTCCATAGCCCAAAGCCTTAAGGCTTCGAGGCCGTTCTCTTGTTGAAGTAAATTTGCACCGCATCGGAGATCGCGGACGCCACCTTCGATTGCCACTCGGCCGTCAACATCTGCTGTTCATCCGTTTGGTTGCTGAGATAGCCCAATTCCACGAGGACCGAAGGCGCGTGGGTCTGCTTTAGAACCTTGAAGGCCGCCGATCGGCGGGGAATGCGCGACATTGCAATCGTCTTGCCCAGCCGCTTGGCCAAGACCTGCGAAAAATCAGCGGAGAAGTTCGAAGTCTCCCTTTTGAGCAGATCTATCAGGATATTCTTGACTTGGTCGCCGCCGCCCCGATCGAAATTCTCGATGCCGGCGATGAGATCTGATGCGTTCTCCTTTTCGGCCATGATACGGGCCTTCTCGTCGGAGGCCTGGCTCGATAGCGTATAAATTGTCGCGCCGCGGATCGTCTCCCTCGCGGTCTGCTCTTCGATTGAATCGGCATGCAGTGAAATGAAGAGGTCGGCGGCGTTCTCTGCCGAGAACGCGAGGCGCTTATCGAGCGAGACGAATACGTCGTCGGCGCGCGTCATCTTGACGTCGTAGAGCCCGGTCTTCGTCAGCGCTTCCTTCAGTTGGGCTGCGACGGCGAGTACGATCGTTTTTTCGGTCACGTTGTTGGCGCCGATGGCGCCGGGATCGATGCCTCCGTGTCCGGGGTCGATGACGATAACAGGCTTTCCGTGCGGTTTGCGAGCCACGTCGGCGTTTTCGGAGGCGGCGGCATTGGCGACCAACGGCTCATCCGCGGCGGTATGCGACCCGGTTCCCGCGCCAAATGTTTCCGCATCGATCGGCATCAGCGCGATCGCGAGCTTCACAGCGGAGGACCCCTTTAGCCGCGTCATATTGGCGGAATTGATTTTGACCGGGCCCTTGGTGTCGATGACGACGCGGGATTTGTGCTCTCCAAACTGACCGTACCGGAACGCGGAAATCAGCCCCGCCCCTTTTTGACCGGCCGCCGGATCGAGCCGGAATGAGAGATCGGGCAAATCAAGAACAACGCGGTAGGGATTGCCGAGCGTGAAGACTTGGGCAGTCACGCCCTCGCTCATGGTTAATTCGAATATCGTGGATCGGCCCGTAACGGTCAGATGCGCGTCCAGCGCTTCGGCGGCATCAGCGGACGGCGAGACGAGCATAGAAAGCCCGGCAAATGCCGTCGCGAAAGCGTTCCACAAAAGTTCCCTGGGCCGACGCATCGCCGAACTGTTCCCCTTCGTCACCCCAATCGCCATGCCCGGCGTATCGTTAAATCTTTGTTTTCATTCGTATTATAAAATACTCATTCATGCCTCTCGGGGATGTTCCAGCTCCAGGTTTATAGCACTTGCCAGGGCGGGGGCGACCTCGTACAGTTTGAAATGTATTCGGTGGCGTTCGAGACACACGCCTGGACGGTGTTTGTCAAACGTGCGCCTGCGATACCTGATCAGCCTGCTGCGGGGATGAAAAATTCCTGCTTTTCCAGGCAATTAGGTGAGCACGGATGGGACCTGCTCGAGGCAAGCGTACGGGAGTAACACGTCGCTCAGCAGGTTCTACGGCTTCGACTTCAGAGCCCCCGGCGGCTCTTTTGACGGGGCAATAAGACTTTGTGCCGGTCGCCCCGATTTGTCAGTCGGGTAAAAGCGCGGATTGCCGGGCGACCATTATTGATCCACCGCGATGCCGGAAGGCGTCGGAATTTTTCCCCTCGGCCAACGTCCCCCAATTCTGGACATGCAGCCGGGCAATACACGACAGGCCATGACGAAAGCTTGCATCATCCATAACGGCGCCCAGCGGACCCCGGTCTGCGCGGCTCCCCTATGCGTTCCCGCGCGCCCTTCGCGCACTGGCGGGACCGGGATGACGCAGAAAGCGGCGCGGCCCCCCATCACATCTTCAGCGCCATCAACCAAAAGTACGCGCCGCCGCGCGAATCTCGCAATCCGCTCCGTTGTTTGCGGTTCGAGATGCGAGCCGCCGCCCCGGCGCGCCAAGGAACATAAGCAATGTCCAACACGAAAATGCTCATTGATGCCACCCACCCCGAGGAGACTCGGGTCGTGGTTCAAAGGAATGGCCGGGTAGAGGAATTCGACTTCGAAAGTGCAGCCCGTAAGCTGCTTCGCGGAAATATCTATCTCGCAAAGGTGACGCGCGTTGAGCCGTCGCTGCAGGCTGCTTTCGTCGATTACGGCGGGAACCGTCACGGGTTTCTGGCCTTCAACGAAATCCACCCCGATTACTATCAGATTCCGGTCGCCGACCGGCAGGCGCTTCTCGATGAAGAAGCGGCAGCCGAAGCCGAGCTTGAAGCCGCCGCAGACCGGCGTGCGGAAGCTCTTGCGCGGCGCTCGGCTCAACGCGGCGGAGCGGACGCTAGCCAGCGGAGCGAAGGCGAAGCCAACGGCGACGAGGAATACGGCGATAACGGTTCTGATGAAGCCGGTGTCGAGACCGCGCACATCGTGGACGTCGAAGAAGACGAGCACATCGAAGAAATCGGCGGCGACGACGACGAGGAAGCGCCAACCGCCATCGCTGCGTCCGTTTCGACCTCGGACGACGACGTTCGCTCTGAAGAGCCTGCCCAGGAACGCTCCGAGGCACCGGTCTCAGCTCGCAACGACAACGATGTCGATGGCGTAGCGGCGCGCGCAAGCGATGAAGCACATCGCGATGCTGCGCCCGGCGAGCACGAGTACGACCATCCCCATCACGACGATCATGAGCATGATCATGATCACGATCATGAGCACGCTGCTGACGGCGAGAGCGATGACGATCATGATCACGTAGATCACGATCATTCGGATCATCATCATTCCGAGCAGCACGCCTCGCACGACGAGCGCGGCGCCGATGCCGAGGAAGGCTCGGGCCGTGGCGGATATCGCGAAGAGGCGCCTCAGCGCCAGCGCCGCCGTCCGCGCAGCTACAAGATCCAGGAAGTCATCAAGCGCCGCCAGATCATTCTGGTTCAGGTGGTCAAGGAAGAGCGTGGCAATAAGGGCGCGGCCCTCACCACGTATCTGTCGCTCGCCGGCCGGTACACGGTTCTGATGCCCAACACCGCCCGTGGCGGCGGCATTTCGCGCAAGATCACCAATCCGCAGGACCGTCGCCGTCTCAAGGCTATCGCTCAGGAGCTCGAGGTTCCGGAGGGCATGGGCCTCATCATCCGCACGGCGGGCGCTGCGCGGACGAAACAAGAGATCAAGCGCGATTTCGAATATCTGCTCAGGCTGTGGGAAAGCGTGCGCGAGCTGACGCTGCAGTCCACCGCGCCGAGCCTCGTTTATGAAGAGGGCGATCTGATCAAGCGATCGATCCGCGACCTCTATAACAAGGACGTGGAAGAGATCGTCGTTGCCGGTGAAGCGGGGCACCAGGAAGCGGCCGACTTCATGAAGATGCTGATGCCGAGCCACGCGAAGAATGTCGTTCCCTATCGGGATCCGACGCCGCTCTTCACGCGCTATGGCGTCGAGCGCCAGCTCAACGCCATGTTCCAACCGCAGGTAACGCTGCGTTCAGGCGGCTACATCGTCATCAATCAGACGGAAGCTCTGGTCGCGATCGACGTCAACTCAGGAAAGTCGACGCGTGAGTTCTCGATCGAAGAGACGGCACTCGCGACGAACCTCGAGGCTGCCGATGAGATCGCGCGGCAGTTGAAGCTCCGCGACCTTGCGGGCCTCATCGTCATCGACTTCATCGACATGGAAGAGAAGCGCAACAACCGTGC